>NC_015844.1:0-369166 GCF_000973105.1 Zobellia galactanivorans
GGGTAAATTCAATAGGGTTAGATTTTTTTTTTAGTTTTTTTGTTCACATATTTGCCTACCGAGAAAGTACGGATTATCCTCTAGACTTTCCGCCGACTTACGAAATCACTAACCAACAAAAATAAGATAAACTTTAAAATGGGTGTTACTGCTATTTCCGTATGGAACAATTGTTTGACCTTTATCAAAGACAACATTCAACCGCAGGCATTCAAAACTTGGTTTGAACCTATCAAACCGGTTAAGTTATCTGACAATGCACTGAGCATTCAGGTACCTAGTAAATTCTTTTACGAATGGTTAGAAGAACACTATGTCAAGTTGTTAAAAGTTGCACTCACCAAAGAATTAGGTGAGACCGCAAAATTGGTGTACATCATTAGAATGGAAAACACCTATGGCAACAAGGAACCTTTTACCGAAAAGATACCCAGTTCCAACAGGGCGAACATGACGCCTCAGGAAATGGACGTTCCGATAAAATCAAAAAACCCAGAGCTAAAGAATCCTTTTGTAATTCCAGGCATTCGAAATATTAAGATCGAATCGCAGCTCAACCCCAACTATAACTTTGATAACTTTTTGGAAGGAGACTCTAACCGTTTGGCCAGATCTGCCGGTATGGCCGTCGCCAACAAACCTGGAGGAACCTCGTTTAACCCCTTATTGGTCTTTGGCGGAGTAGGTTTAGGAAAAACTCACTTGGCCCATGCCATTGGAGTTGAGATCAAGGACAAATACCCTGAGCGTACCGTGCTGTATATTTCAGCCGAAAAGTTCACACAACAATATATTGAATCGGTAAAGAAGAACACCCGAAACGATTTTATCCACTTCTACCAATTGATAGACGTGCTCATCATCGACGACGTTCAGTTCTTGAGCGGAAAATCGGGAACACAAGATGTCTTCTTCCATATTTTCAATCATTTGCACCAAAACGGGAAGCAGGTTATCCTAACCTCTGACAAGGCCCCCGTAGATATGCAGGATATCGAGCAACGCCTATTGTCCCGTTTCAAGTGGGGCCTATCGGCAGAGCTTCAGAATCCCGATTACGAAACACGAATTTCCATACTAAAGAACAAACTGTATAGAGACGGTGTTGAAATGCCCGACGATATTATCGATTATGTAGCCAAGCATATCAAGAGCAATATTCGCGAATTGGAAGGCGCCATTATATCGTTAATAGCCCAATCTTCTTTCAACAAAAAGGAGGTGACCCTAGAATTGGCACAACAGGTAGTCGAAAAGTTCGTAAAGAACACCAAGCGCGAAGTATCCATAGACTACATTCAAAAAGTAGTTTCCGATTATTTTGAAATGGATGTCGCCACACTTCAGTCGAAAACGCGAAAGCGACATATCGTACAAGCAAGACAGCTTGCCATGTTCTTTGCGAAGAAATTCACCAAAGCCTCATTGGCCAGCATTGGCTCGCAAATCGGAAAAAGAGACCACGCCACCGTACTACACGCCTGTAAAACGGTCGATAACTTGGCTGAAACCGACAAGCAGTTCAGAAAATACATCGAAGACCTTACCAAGAAATTCTCTTAATCCCTTATGGAAACCAAAGTTTTAATGGTCTGCCTTGGCAATATTTGCAGGTCGCCATTGGCCGAAGGTATTCTTCAAAGCAAAGTCGACCCTAAAAAGGTCTTTGTCGATTCTGCAGGAACCGGAGGTTACCATATTGGTAACGCCCCCGACCCTAGATCCATAGCGGTTGCCCGAAAATACGGACTGAACATCGAAAATCAGCGCTGTCGCCAATTCCAGAAATCGGACTTTAAAAAATTTGACGTAATTTATGCTATGGACCGTAGCAACCTCAATAACATTTTAAACTTGGCCGATACCCAAGAGGAAGCCGAAAAAGTGAAATTGTTGCTTACGGAAGTGGAATTGCCCGTTATTGAAGTACCCGACCCGTATTGGGACGACAATGGATTTGACAAGGTATTTCACCTTATTGACAAAGCTTGTACGTCTATCGCCAAAAAACTCTAATGCAATCACAATTATGGCCAACAGAATCGAGAACCAGGGAAAGTTATATCTCATACCCACTACGCTTGGCGATAACGAACCCTTAGAGGTCTTACCTATTTCCATAAAACAGGCGATCGAACAAATTGACCATTATATTGTTGAAAACGAAAAAACGGCCAGACGCTTCATTAAAAAGATCAGCCCTCGGAAATCACAGCCGGACCTTCATTTATCGGTATTGAATAAATACACCCAGATTGAAGAAATACCCAGCTTTTTACAGCCCTGCCTAGAAGGCTTTCATACCGGAATCTTATCCGAAGCAGGCTGCCCCGGCATTGCCGACCCAGGAGCGGAAGTCGTAAAGATCGCTCACGAAAAAAACATTCAGGTAGTGCCTTTAGTCGGCCCCTCCTCTATCGTACTAGCCCTTATGGCCAGTGGAATGAACGGGCAGAGTTTTGCCTTTAACGGCTATTTGCCCATAGATGCCCCAGAGCGCAAAAGTGCCATCAAACGATTGGAAAAACTTTCAAAAGACTACGGACAATCACAGCTATTTATAGAAACCCCCTATAGAAACGACAAGCTTTTTGCCGAGTTGCTCAAAACACTACACCCCAACACGAGGGTATGTATCGCTTGCGATGTCACCCTTCCTACGGAATACATCCTCACCAAGACCGTTGCCGACTGGAAACGGACCAAAGTGGAACCCCTTCACAAGCGGCCCGCTATTTTTATTATCCAAGGGTAAACTTTCCTATCTGTATCATTTTTAAGAATATTACGGAAGCCCAAGGCAATACGCCGCAATTTCAATGAAAAGGAATATTCCTTAGATTTGAATAAAAGGCCATACCCTTAAATTGCATTTATTATATAACTGTAGCCCACAAACCAATACCCATTTAATAAATGAACCGTTTTAAAAATATCGAATACCTGAAACTTGGCAACAAAAGGCAAAACCAAGCCTACAAAGAGCTTAAGGAACTGAATATTTTTGAAAAACTTAAAAAGTACAATCCCATCTTAACAGGAACGGTCCCTATTGATATCGACGTGCCCGAAAGTGATTTAGATATTATTTGCGAGTGCAAAAACCACAGAGAATTTTCCGCAGAACTTTTATCCCTATTTGGTAAGAAAACCGATTTTGAATTAAAATCATATAAGGAAAACCAAATTCAATCTACAACCGCAAAGTTCAAGACCGATACTTTTGAAATTGAGATTTTCGGACAACACATACCCACCGAAAAACAGAATGCTTACCGACATATGGTAATTGAAGACAAAATCTTAAACTCGAAAGGCCCTGAATTTAGGGCCGAAATAAGAAGCCTCAAATCGGGGGGATTAAAAACAGAACCCGCATTCGCCAAACTCTTGGGATTAAACGGAAACCCCTATACCGAACTACTAAAGTTTGAAGCAACAATACAAGCAGAAGAAGAATAGGCTTCCCGCAGAGGCTCAACTTCCATCAAACACCAACGTATAGCGAGGCGACTGAAAGACTTCTTTAAAAAAAAGGCGAATACACACAAATACGTAAAAGGTATAAAAAAAACAAACCCCAATAGTACTATTGGGGCCTGCTCATCTTCATATGTACATTAGATCTTAAATATAAGATGTTATACTTTAGGGTTACGTTTAGGGGAAACATGGGAAATATCATAGCCCGAAAACTTTTTCATGTATTCCGCTATGGTCGTGCCATAACTGTCCGACACATCAAAAGCCCCCCAAGAACGCAAGTATTTCTTAACGTTTCCTGCTCCGGCCAAATGCGCCGCGGCCAACATTCCCGATTCCGTTATCTCTACCCCACCTATTCGTTTTCCAACGAAACGTGCGATATCTCTTCGCAGAATCCATTTGTTACGGGCTATATTCGTGTGAAAAGCCCGTTCTTGCAACACTGGATCGTTCAAGAAACGTGTTGCGTTATAAACACCCATAAGCTGTAAGGTACCGATACCAAATTGGTATTTTCCCAAATACCCTAGAGTATTCGTTGTAAAATAATTCCCTTGCGATTCTTTGAACGCAAGAGCTTCTTTAAAGCCGATATACGAACTCCCCAAAAAGGGCGGAGCCAATAATATCGAGCTATTAACGGTTTTGTTTTTGGGGAACAAAACCTCAGTAGGTTGAGTTACTTTAAGGGTTTCGGGCACTTTCACCTCTTTAGGTTCAAAACCGAAACTCAATAAAATAAAGGTAATGATCAGGGGGCTTGTAAAACTTAGCCACTTTCTCATACATTAAATTTCCTAAGACTTACGAAAAAAATAACCTGCTTAGATTTCGAAGGGCAAAGATAAGCCTGAATTAAAGTTTGAACCTAGAAGGCTTTGTTAAAAAAAACCATATTTAGTTAACAAGTCATAAACAATGGACAAAATACCTACCTTTTTATCTTTTGTGAATTGATCCACTGGACATATTGTGCCTTATTTCGGTTGTGTTGGGCCAGAGTTTTCGCAAACTTATGGTAACCGAAATTCTCTACGTTAGCCACAAAATACAGATAGTCGTGCTTTTCAGGATTGAGTACGGCATCAATGGCGGAAATGTCGGGCATAGCAATGGGGCCGGGAGGTAGGCCCGCATATTTATAGGTATTGTAAGGCGAATCCAACTCAAGGTCTTTGTACAAAACCCTCTTGATAACCGCCTTAAAATTACCCGTATGCTTTTTTAACGCATATATTACGGTAGGATCGGCCTGTAATAAAATTCCTCTTTGCAATCGGTTCAGGTACACCCCTGCCACACGTGGTCGCTCGTCTACTTTTGCGGTTTCCTTGTGCACTACCGAAGCCAATGTTATCACTTCTTCAGGCGAAAGTCCCAATTTTTTGGCCTTGGCCAAGCGTTCTTCCGTCCAAAAGCGCCTATATTCCTTAAGCATACGATCGCGAAATTCTTCAGCGGAAGAATTCCAAAAGAACTCATAGCTGTTGGGGATATACATGGCCAATCGCGTTTCTTCGCCAAAACCGTTCGCTTTTAAAAATGCCTCATCCGTAAAAGCTTCCAACAAGGTCAAACTATCGGGCTCGATCTGCATGGCTATTCTTCCCGCCAAATCGGCAATCGTTTCCTGATTGTTAAAGGCCACCCTTACCGGAACGTTTTTGCTGCGTAAGGAATTAACGATATCATTGTTGTTCATTCCTTTTACAATAGCATACTTCCCCCCTTTTACATTGGCCGCATACCCTTTGCGGATAGCGATTTGCTCAAATGATTCGGGATTTTTCAAAAGGGGCTCCACAAGCTCCTTTACATCGCCAAAACTGGCATCCGACGGAACGAACACATATGCCTTTTCATTATTAAAGCTTGTATTCGGGCTAAATACGGCGTTATAGACCTTATACGCAAAAACTCCCCCGCCAACAAGACCGGCAAGCACTATGATCAAAAGAATTCGTCTGATATACATTAAGCGTTTATTTTTTGGAACAAAATTTCATTTTTATATCCTCCTTCGGAAAAAATCCAATCTTTTTTCAAGCCCACTTCTTTAAATCCCATTTTTTTGAACAAATGGATACTAGCATCGTTCCCTTCCATCACATTAGCGTACAACTGATGCAAAGCCAACGTCCCGAAGGCATAGTCACAAAGTAGCTGTAAGGCCTCGGAACCTATCCCCTTATTCCTATCCCCTTTATCAAGAACAACGATACCTACGCCGGCCCTGCCATTTTTGGGGTCAAAATCGAAGAGGTCTATAAAACCGATGGCCAGATCGTCTTGGTTGCAGATACAAAGACGCAACTGTTTTACATCGTATATATCGCGATAGGCATTATCTAAATAAAGTTTTAAGACGTGTTTTGAGTATGGGGTAACCGTTCCGCTGATTTCCCATATTTCCGGATTGTTCTCCAATTCGTACAGAAAATCAAGGTCTTCAGGCTCGAGGGCCCTTAAACTTACATGTTCCCCTACAAGACTCAACATTCTATCTCTCCTTTGAACACCTGTTCGGCAGGACCGATCAAGTGAATGTTTTGATACACTCCATTCCGCTCTTCGAGCTTCACCTGAAGTTCGCCCCCTTGTGTCTGTATCTTGACGGTATCAGTAGCAACCTTTCCCGCACGATGCATGGCAATGGCCACCGCGGTAACGCCCGTACCACACGACAAGGTCTCGTCTTCAACGCCCCGTTCGTAAGTTCTTACGGCAAAACCGGCATCATTTAGCCCCTCTACAAAATTGATATTGCTACCGATTTGCCCGTAAAGGCCATACCTTAATTTCTTTCCTTCCTTAAAGACTTGAAAATCCTTAATATCATCTACCATCTGCACGTGATGCGGTGAGCCGGTATCCAAAAAGACGTAATCGGGTTTTTCCTTTATTTCTGAAACATCTTGCATTTGCAAGCTAACGATACCGCCTTCAACTTTTGCCCGATGCTTACCATCGGCCGCATTGAACAAGGTCTCTTTATCGATAACCCCTAGAAACTTCGCAAAAGCCACCGTACAACGACCTCCGTTACCACAAAGACTTCCTTCGTTTCCATCGGCATTGTAGTAGACCATCCGAAAATCTGTCAGTTCGTCATTCTCCAATAGGATAAGACCGTCCGCCCCTATGCCAAACTTTCGATCACACAAACGCGCTACGAGTTTGGTATCATTTTTGGGAAACAACAACTGTCGGTTGTCTATCATTACAAAATCATTCCCTGTGCCCTGATATTTGAAAAATTTGAGTGTCATACGTATATTTAAAGGCACAAATATAGGGTTTTATCATCTTTGAAATGAACGGGACAATGCAGTAGTTATAGGCCTGTATTTCTTTGGATTAAGATTTATTTGGCAGTTAAAAAGTAGTTAAAGCAAATTTAATACTCTTTAAAAACGACTAATTTTAACATATCAAAAGATTAAAACACAATAAAATGAAGAAAATTGCCAGTACCTTTTTTATCGCCCTGATTGCTGGAGCAATTACCTTGGGCAGCTACAAACTATTTTTTGAGAATACTAATTACGCCGTTATCTCCCACAACGAAGGGGAGTCGGTTTTCAATACAAGTTTAACCCCTACCTCGCCGAAGGGCTCCGGAATCAACGAAGTCGATTTTACGGTCGCGGCCGAAACCACGGTAAACGCCGTAGTTCACGTCAAGAACGTAACCATAGACAGGACCCCTCATAGTTTTATGGATTTTTTCTACGGAAGCGGAGGAAACCAAAGACCACAAGTAGGCACGGGATCAGGTGTAATCATCTCTCAAGACGGATATATCGTGACCAACAATCACGTTATTAGCAAAGCTACCAAGTTACAGGTGACCCTGAACAACAACAAGACCTACGATGCCGAGCTAGTAGGAACCGACCCTAATTCAGACATTGCCCTGATCAAAATAGATGCCGGAAAGAACCTGCCTTACTTGGCTTTTGGGGATTCCGACCATGTAAAGATCGGAGAATGGGTTTTGGCCGTTGGCAACCCCTTTAACCTTACATCTACGGTTACCGCAGGTATCGTTAGCGCCAAGGCCCGTGACTTAGGAAGAAATCAATCGTTTATTCAAACCGATGCCGCAGTAAACCCTGGTAACAGTGGCGGCGCCCTAGTGAACACCAATGGGGACCTTGTTGGAATCAATACTGCAATCACCTCACAAACCGGAAGTTATGTTGGATATTCATTTGCGGTACCCAGCAATATTGCAAAAAAGGTTGTCGACGATATTCTTGAATACGGTAACGTTCAAAAAGGGATACTAGGTATTTCGGCCTTAAACGTAAATACGCCTTACGCCATTGAAAACGGCCTTAATGAAATAGAAGGGGTTTATGTATCAGGTGTGGAAGAAGGAACCGGCGCCGAGGAAGCCGAACTTCAAGAAGGTGACATCATCAAAAAAATAGATGAAATCAAAGTTCGCAAATTTGCCGACCTTACAGGTTACCTATCCGCAAAACGCCCCGAAGATACCGTAGAACTTACGATTGACAGAGATGGGGAAATATTTACGGTACCGGTGGTACTTAAGAAAAGACAAACGGTAATTGTTCCCGTCATGGGCCTTGAAGTCAAAAACCTCACCAAGGAAGACATGAAAAAATTCAAAACCAAAAAAGGAGTAAAAGTAGTCGGCGTACCTGAAACCTATAGAGGAAACGGTCTTGAAAACAAGGTACTATTATCGGTAAACGACAATGAAATCAACGATATCGAAGAAGCCCGCGCCCTATTTGGAAGTATTTCGAGATACGGAAGAACAAGTATTACCATGGTTAATGAAAAAGGAGAAAGGGAACGCCTCATATTTCAATAATCCATTAGAATATTCAATTTACAAACGCCCTTTTTGAGGGCGTTTTTTTGTTTTAATCTGTTCTAAATGACACAAAATAACTAGTTTTACACCAAAAATATAACCCAACCCAACAGATGAAATCAAACGCCTCTTATGAAAAAGAATTGGCCTTTCAAGCGGACAGAAGAAAGGCTACTACGGAATTCATTAAACTTGTCAGCGACCTTTGGTATGACAAGACCATAGAAATCGTGCTTTTCAAAAACCAGGTCATCGACAAAAATGTGAGCGACATTATCAATTTGCACGAATACGCCGGGGAGTTTGTACAAAAACCGATCTCGATTTTCGACTCGACGGAAATCTTACGGGCCATAAACGACATTAAGCTCCCTCCTGCCAAACTTGATATCGGCAAATTGACCTACGAGTACCATTCCGACAACAATGATTTTGACGACATCAAAGCCTTTGTTTACAACAAGCTTAAAGATGCCGATGAAGCCATTCCCTTTAAACCCAAAGACATCGTGCTATATGGTTTTGGTAGGATAGGCCGAATTTTAGCCCGTGAACTGATGGCCAAAACAGGCCAAGGCAACCAACTACGACTTAGGGCCATTGTCACCCGCGACGCCCAAGACGAGGCTTTATTGGAAAAAAGGGCGAATTTGCTCCGTATCGATTCGATCCATGGTAAATTTTCGGGCACCGTCGAAGTCGACGCCAAAAACAAGGCCCTTATCATCAATGGAACTACGGTATATATGATTAGGGCCGACCGTCCCGAATCAATAGACTATACGAAATACGGCATCAACAACGCCCTAATCATTGACAATACGGGAGCCTTCAGGAACAAGGAAGAACTTTCACGCCATTTAAAGGCCGAAGGGGTTTCCCAAGTATTGTTGACCGCACCGGGCAAGGAAGTCCCCAATATTGTACACGGTGTCAACCATAAAATGTACGACCCCGACGCGATAGATATTTTTTCCGCCGCATCGTGCACAACAAATGCCATCACCCCCATACTCAGCATCATAGAAGACAGCCTGGGCATCGTAAAAGGACACTTAGAGACCATACATGCTTACACCAACGACCAAAACTTGGTCGACAATATGCACAAAAAGCACCGACGGGGCAGAGCCGCCGCATTGAATATGGTCATTACCGAAACAGGCGCCGGCCAAGCCGTGGCAAAGGCCCTACCCCAATTAAAGGGCAAATTAACCTCAAATGCCATACGTGTACCGGTACCCAATGGTTCCTTGGCCATATTGAACCTTGAGATCAAGAACAAGACCTCGGTTGAAGGCATCAACACCATTCTAAAAAAATACGCCCTTGAAGGCGATTTGGTAGAACAGATCAAGTACTCCCTGAGCAAAGAGCTGGTTTCATCGGATGTGGTCGGCACCAACGCCCCTTCGATCTACGACAGCAATGCCACCATTGTCAGTGCAAATGGAAAAAACATCATATTATATGTGTGGTACGATAACGAGTACGGATACTCACATCAAGTGATTCGCTTGGCCAAATATATAGCCAAGGTCAGACGCTACACCTATTATTGATTTTTAAACAGTTACAGGGATATCGTTTTACCCAATTATTGGGGTATTTCTCAATGAATACCAACCTTATCCTTGATTTTTTTTATTAATTGATATTATTGGATTACTTTAGTCGCCTCTAAATCATTAATTCAAAGATTCACTTCAACATGAAAGGTTTTAGAATACTTTTACTTATTACCGCTTTAATGGCGTTCAACCTACAATTCGCCCAAGAAGAAGAAACTGGGGCGCAAGATGAGCTATCGCTTGAAAAAGGGCCCATAGACAGTCAGTTTGAATATATATTCACAAAATCGGGCAATTATAGGGCCGACGGAAAAAAATACGAAGTCGTTCGTACTATTTCCTTAGACAAACTACGTCAAAACGTGTTGGATACCCTTAGTGGCTACAATAAACGGGCCGCTGAATTAAAAGCTACCATTGCAGGGCACGAATCTACTATCGGTTCACTTAACAAGAAATTGGAAGAGACCACCAATAACCTTGCAGCGGTAACCGAAGAAAAAGACAGTATGTCGTTTTTAGGCATTATGGTATCAAAAAGTACTTATAACGGTATTCTTTGGACCGTTATCGCTTCACTTTTGGCCTTGTTGCTTTTCTTTATCTACAAGTTCAGGAACAGCAACTACCTAACCCAAGAAGCCAAGACCAATCTGGCCGAGCTGGAAACGGAATACGAAGATCACAGACGTCGTGCTCTCGAAAGAGAACAAAAGATAAGCAGGCAACTGCAAGACGAAATCAATAAGTACAAAAAACAGAAATAAAAAAAAGCTCCTCACGGAGCTTTTTTTTTTGGGGAATAAGCCAAGTGATTTTCGCCGGCGCACTTCCAACTATCCCATCAAGGAGAAGGCCCTTTTTCCGTGGGAAGCCCTATTGAGCCTCCCCTCCTTTCGCTACAAAAGGCACCAAGCATTAAGCTTGGGGAATCGCCCAAGTCAATCCGTACAAAAATGACATAGGGTGTTTTGGATAAAAAAATTCGCCCTCTTTTCACTACTTTTGCCCACTAATTCATTTCAAAAATCAAAATGCGCATAGACATCATAACCGTTTTACCAGAATTGCTCGAAAGTCCCTTTGGCGCATCTATTATGAAACGGGCCGTTGAAAAAGGCCTAGTGGAAGTGCATATGCACAATTTAAGGGACTATACCGACAAGAGTTATAATCAGGTAGATGATTATCAATTTGGAGGTGGAGCAGGTATGGTACTCATGATCGAACCTATAGACAAGTGCATTTCCCAACTGAAATCGGAAAGAGATTATGACGAGGTCATTTATATGACTCCTGATGGGGAGACCTTGAACCAGCGTATGGCCAACGGATTATCGCTATTGAACAACGTAATCATTTTATGTGGCCATTATAAAGGTGTTGATCAAAGGGTGCGCGATGCTTTTATCACTCGGGAAATATCGATAGGAGATTACGTTCTTTCAGGAGGCGAATTGGGGGCCGCCATACTTTGTGATGCGGTCATTCGGTTAATTCCCGGCGTACTCAACAACGAAACCTCTGCCCTAACCGACACCTTTCAAGACGACCTTCTAGCGCCACCGGTTTACACCAGACCATCGGAATACAAAGGAATGAAAGTACCCGATATCCTACTGAGCGGCAACTTTCCCAAAATAGAAAAATGGCGCGAAGACCAAGCCCAGAAAAGAACGGAGAAACTACGCCCCGATTTGCTGAAATAAGGCCATTTTGCCCTATACCACAAAAAATCAGTAAAATATATTGCAAATTCTAATTTATAGACTATTTTTGCACCCTGTTAAATCAACCTCTGACGAAAATCGTGAATGTTGACCATAACATAATCATTAAAACCATATCATGGAAGCATTATTAAAATTCGTAGAAGACGAGTTTGTTCCAAAAAAAGAATTTCCTGAATTTTCAGCTGGTGATACCATTACGGTATACTACGAAATCAAGGAAGGTGAAAAAACACGTACGCAGTTTTTTAGAGGCGTCGTAATCCAAAGAAGAGGTTCTGGTTCTACCGAAACCTTTACCATCCGTAAAATGTCAGGTACTATAGGTGTTGAGCGTATCTTCCCTATCAACATGCCGGCCTTACAAAAAATCGAAGTGAACAAAAGAGGTAAAGTACGTAGAGCTCGTATCTTCTACTTTAGAGGCCTTACCGGTAAAAAAGCACGTATCAAAGAGATTCGTTCTTAAACCGAAAAACATATGTTTTAAGAATCCCGCAATAGCGGGATTCTTTTGTTATAAACAATTGTTAATAGCCCCGGTTCATAACATGTTGATTTTAAATATGTTAAATATTTAGGCCAGAGCAATCTTTTTTACTAAATTTATAGAACAATAACAAAACAGCTCTGTCGAATGAGAGGTTTTAAAATTGTTATAGAGTTAGCGTTCTTTATATTGTTGTTTAGGTTTTGTGAATATTTGAACATTCGATCGGCGTAGACCGAAAGACGTTCAATAAGCAAAACGAGCATATCTTCAAAGGGCTGTCGCCTTTTGACCACGGATAATGTGATCGTAATAATCCAGAAGGGAAGACACTGATCCAAACTTAGGATGCCATGCGAGTAAATAACAAGAAGGGTGTTTCAATTGTAGCTTGGTCGCAAACCGTAGTACAATTAGACCCCAAACGTTGAAATTGTGAAGCGAACGCAATCAATGGTTGCCGATCTGTCGAAAGAACAGGGAAGAAAGTTTGCAATACCAATTTCTAAAAAGCCATGTCAATGTACACGTACAATGATATGGCTTTTGTTTTGTCCTTTTATTACATAATTCTTAATCTTTTTGTTAAAATACAATTAAGAGAGGCCCATACCACAACAAGCCCCTATCTTTTGCTCGCAAGATTACATAAAATCGTATATTTGCTCCGCTTTAAATTAAACCTTTCCTTACATGTCCAAAATATTTTACACAAAAACAGACGAAGCGCCAGCTTTGGCTACACTATCTTTTCTTCCAATTGTAAAAGCTTTTACCAAAACTGCCGACATTGGCATAGAGACCAAAGACATTTCTTTGGCCGGAAGAATTATAGCGGCATTTCCCGATTTCTTAAAGGAAGAACAACGAATAGCGAACGACTTGGAAGAGTTGGGAGCCCTAGCTAAAAGCCCGGAAGCGAACATTATCAAACTTCCGAACATTAGTGCTTCCGTTCCTCAATTGAACGAGGCTATCAAAGAACTTCAAGACAAAGGATACGCCTTGCCAAATTATCCGGACGAGCCTTCAAATGACACTGAAAAAGATATAAAGTCGAGATACGACAAAATCAAAGGTAGTGCGGTAAACCCCGTACTCCGCGAAGGAAACTCTGACCGTAGGGCCCCAAGAGCCGTAAAAAACTACGCCAAGCAGAACCCCCACTCCATGGGAGCTTGGAGTCCTGATTCAAAAACCCATGTGGCCACAATGGAACATGGGGACTTTAAGGCCAATGAAAAATCATTGACCCTTCCCAAAGCCACCGATATACGAATCGAATTGGTAAAGAACGATGGCGGTACGGTTGTTCTTAAAGACAAACTAAGCCTTTTGGAAGGTGAGATCATCGATGCCACCATAATGAGCAAAAAAGCCTTGGTCGCCTTCCTTAAAGAGCAAATCCAAGATGCCAAAGATAAAGGTGTTCTGTTTTCGCTTCACATGAAGGCCACTATGATGAAAGTCTCCGACCCTGTTATTTTTGGCCATGCCGTAGAGGTTTTCTTTGCCGATGTGTTCAAAAAATACGAAGACACCTTTAAAACTTTGGGTATTAGCGCCAATGACGGACTAGAAAACTTGTTCGTTAAGCTCAATGAATTACCTGCAGACCAAAGGGAAGCCATTGAAAAAGACATAGAAAAAACCATAAACGAGGGTCCTGACCTAGCTATGGTAAATTCCGACAAGGGCATTACCAACCTTCACGTTCCCAGCGATATTATCATCGATGCCTCTATGCCGGCCATGATCCGTAATTCAGGAAAAATGTGGAATGCCGAAGGCAAACTTCAAGATACCAAAGCGGTTATACCTGATAGCAGCTATGCCGAAATATACTCTGCAACCATAGATTTTTGCAAGAAACACGGAGCCTTTGACCCGACTACCATGGGTACGGTACCCAACGTTGGCCTAATGGCACAAAAAGCCGAAGAATACGGGTCTCACGACAAAACTTTCGAAATTGGCGCCGCAGGTGTCGTTAATGTTGTAGACATCCATTCAGGTGAAGTTCTAGAACAGCACACCGTAGAAGAAGGTGATATCTGGCGTATGTGCCAAGTGAAAGATGCCCCTATCCAAGATTGGATCAAGTTGGCGGTATCAAGGGCCCGAGCCACTAATGACCCTGCCGTTTTCTGGTTAGATAAAAATCGTGCACATGATGTAGAATTGATCAAAAAAGTAAAGGCTTACCTTCCCGACCACGATACCACTGGTTTGGATATCCGTATCCTTTCACCTAAAGAAGCTACCGAGTTTACCTTGGCACGCATGAAGGAAGGCAAGGATACCATTTCAGTTTCCGGAAACGTTCTTAGGGATTACTTAACCGACCTTTTCCCCATATTGGAAGTAGGTACCAGTGCCAAAATGCTTTCTATTGTACCCCTTATGAACGGTGGCGGACTTTTTGAGACCGGTGCCGGTGGATCTGCCCCAAAACACGTAGAGCAATTTTTGGAAGAAGGCCATTTACGATGGGATTCCCTTGGGGAATTTCTTGCACTAGGGGTTTCCCTAGAGTTTTACGGGGAAAAGAACAAAAACAAAAAAGCCCGAATTTTAGGGGACGCACTAGATAGCGCCACCGAAAAATTCTTGGTCAACGATAAATCGCCTTCAAGAAAGGTCAAGGAAATCGACACAAGGGGAAGCCACTTCTTTCTAGCCATGTACTGGGCCGAAGCCTTGGCAAACCAATCGGAAGACCCAGAATTGCAAGCAACTTTCAAAAAAGTGTTCGAAAGCATCCAAGCGGAAGAATCCAAGATCGTTGACGAGTTGATGCAGGCACAGGGAAGTCCGCAAAACATCGGGGGCTATTACAAGCCAGATGACATTCTTGTAGAAGAAGCCATGAGGCCTAGTAAAACTTTTAATGCTATATTGGAAACAGTGTAATTTCAATAGCATAACAACTAACAAAGGCCCCTACGTTAATAGGGGCCTTTTCTTTTTAAAATACTGTTAACATTTTCCTTACAGCTATTTTTCTGGTTACATTTATCAAAAATTGTGCTTTAAATGCTCCCATTCAACAAAGTCGTTTTCTCGGTTTTATTACTTTTTTCCTTTTCAACCTTCGCCCAACAGCGATACACCTTAAGCGGAACCATTTCGGAAGCTTCCAGTAACGAAACCCTCATCGGGGTTACCGTAGTTTTTCCCGAACTCCAGACCGGTGTCACTACCAATGAATATGGTTTTTATTCCATTACATTGCCCGAAGGTAAATACAAGTTACAAGTAAGCTATCTGGGCTTTCAGGATATAGTGGAGACCATTACCCTGGACAGTGACCGCAAAATGAACTTTTCCTTAGAGGAAAGCGCCGAACAACTGCAAGAGGTAATCGTTACCGAAGATGTCGAAAAAATGGATATTCGCAAACCCCAGATGAGCGTAAACTCATTATCGGTAGGTACCATAAAAAAGATTCCCGTCATCTTGGGCGAAGCCGATGTCATTAAATCCATTCTACTGCTTCCGGGCGTCACCAATGCCGGTGAAGGGGCCTCAGGCTTTAATGTCCGTGGCGGTGCCGTTGACCAGAACTTAATTTTGTTGGACGAGGCCACCATCTTTAACTCATCGCATTTATTCGGGTTCTTCTCCGTCTTTAATCCCGATGCCATAAAAGACATCAAGCTTTACAAAGGGGGAATCCCCGCGCGTTACGGAGGAAGGCTTTCTTCCGTTCTTGACATTTTCCAAAAAGAAGGCAACAGTAAAAAAATAAAAGTCAACGGAGGCATAGGCGCCGTGGCAAGCCGCTTATTGGTAGAAGGCCCTATCGTAAAGGACAAGGCCGCCTTTCTCGTAGGAGGTCGGGCTTCATACGCCCACCTTTTCCTCCCGCTTTTTGACGTAGACAATTCGGCCTACTTCTACGACCTGAACACCAAACTGAGTTACAACATCAACGACAACAACAGTATCTTCCTTTCGGGTTATTTTGGTCGCGATGTGTTCGGCATTAGCGATAGCTTTGTAAATACTTATGGAAACGCCGTGGGGAATTTCAGATGGAACCACTTGTTTTCCGACAAACTATTCTCTAACCTTTCATTGATCTATTCTAACTATTACTACGGGCTAAAGCTCGATTTTGTCGGGTTCGATTGGAATTCAGGTATAGAAAATTTCAATATTAAATACGATTTGAAACATTATGTCAACGACAAATTTCAAGTCAATTACGGAATCAACAATATTTATTACCGCTTTAACCCCGGAAAAATACAGCCTAGCAATGCCGATTCGGGTATTGTAGAAGAACAGCTTACCCAAAAATACGCCAACGAGTTTGCCGCTTACATCGATATTGAGCATGACCTTACCAAAAACCTAAGCCTAAACTACGGTTTACGGTTCAGTAATTTTGTCCGTTTGGGCCAAGATGAAGTCAACGTATACTTTAATGATAATCCCGTCAATTTTGACCCGGTTTTAAACGTGTACCAAGAAGCTCGGCCTATTGATAGTTACAGTGTTGAAAAAAGTGGCAGCCTAGCTACCTTCAATAACTTCGAACCCCGTATTTCACTAGCCTATACCCTTAACAACAACAGCTCTTTCAAGGCGAGCTACACCCGCCTTGCCCAATACCTACACCTTCTTTCAAATACCAGCTCCCCTACTCCCTTGGATGTATGGACACCTAGCGGACCATTTATAAAACCCCAGCTTTTGGATCAATATGCCGTAGGCTATTTTAAAAATTTAAAGGAAGGTGACTATTCCGTAGAAACGGAACTGTTTTATAAGGATATACAAAATCGAATCGATTATATCGACGGGGCCAATTTAATTGCCAACGATGCCATTGAGCAAGTTATTCTTAACGGGGAAGCAAGGGCCTATGGTTTGGAGTTTTTGTTCCGAAAGAACGAAGGCAGGTTTCAGGGCTGGCTCGCCTATACCCTATCGAAATCGGAACAAAGAACCCCTGGAAGGACGGTTCAATTGCCCGACGGCACTTCCTTTACCGAATCGGGCATCAATTCCGGGGCCTGGTACAACACCCCGTATGACAAAACCCACGACATATCGGTCTATGCCAGTTACGACCTGAATGACAAATGGAACTTCAATACCAATTTTGTATTTCAGACCGGGCAACCTACCAACTACCCCATCGGCCAATTTAGCTTTCAAGGGTTGACCATACCTTACTATGGCCCAAGGAACGAAGAACGATTGCCCTCCTACAACCGTATGGACGTTTCCGCTACCCTTACCCCACGAAAAAACAAGAATCGAAAGTGGCAGGGCGAATGGGTGTTCAGCATTTACAACGTGTACAACCGAAGAAATGCAGCCTCCATAAGCTTTAGCCGTAACCAAGATACCGGCGTCAATGAAGCCGTACGTACCTCTATCTTTGGTGTAGTGCCCGCCGTAACCTATAATTTCAAATTTTAGTCCATGAAAAAACTGATCTATATACTTTGTATGCTTCCTTTTTTCACGGCCTGTGAAGATGTGGTCGAAATAGATGTCCCCACCGACAAACCCCGGTTGAGTGTCGACGCCCTAATGCGTATCAATACTACAGAAGCCTCTACCTCCTATACGGCCGAAGTAAGGGTAAGTGCCTCCAGTAACTTTTTTGAATCTATAGAACCCGTAGAACTCGACCTGATCAGCCTTACCAATGTAGAGACCCGAGAAACCATAAATCTTTTTAATACGTACAACGGTAGCGGTATTTACCAAGGTGATACCACTATTGATTTTATGACCTCGGGCGAACTTATCCTTTATATGGAATACCAAGGCGAACAATATGCAGCACGCACCACCTATGTCCCAACAGTACCCATAGACAAGCTCGTACAAGGTGACGCTACGCTTTTTTCAGGAGACGAGACCGAAATTATCGTAGCTTTTAAAGACCAGCCCGATCGTACCGATTTTTATCTGTTCGACTTTGATTTCAACGAATACCTGGTCACCGAAGACACTTTTTACCCTGGCCGTACCTTTGAATTCTCTTATTTTTATGATGACAATGTAACCGACGGCATGAATATAGAGGTCAGTATTATGGGTGTGGATCAGTCGTTCTATAATTATATGAACCAATTGATCGTTCAATCGGGCGGTGACCAAGGTCCCTTTCAAACACCATCGGCCACGGTTCGCGGCAATATCGTGAACGTCACGGGAATTGAAGACCTTTCGGAACTAGACGACCTTGCCTCAATTGTTGACCAAGACAATTTTGCACTGGGATACTTCGCCGTATGCCAGACCTTTACCAATACCATTGCAGTTGAATAAAATAGTTTACAGAACCTAAAGAAGCCCCCCTACACATGTCTCAAAAGAGAACGGACAAAGAATTACTCGTAAAGGGTATTAAACACATCGCCTACACCATTGCTTTGATGTTTCTGGCCCCCGGTGTTATTTACCAAGCCTTTAAAAACCAAGGACACCCTTTGTACTGGCCTGTTCTTATATTAGGGTTTATTTTTGCAATTGCCGCTATAGTCATGGCTTTTTACAGCCTCAAACTTATTATGGAATCGCTTTTCGGGAAGAAAACAAAAAAATGAGCATCTAATGCTTATTACCTACTTTGCCCCATTTATTGCTCAACTGGGCGTAGTCATAGTCCAGTACCGATTCTTGGCGTTCAAGCCTAAAATCGGAAAAGGCACGCTGCAGGATATCCTCTATCAAGTAATCTTCATGTACCTTATCGGGCTGAAACCTTTCCTTTAGGCTTATACTGAACATACTAGCGGTAGTGTTGTACCAAAATGCGCGCCAACCGCTTCTCAGCTCCTTGACCAGATCGAATGCCGTTTCCCCGGTTTGGCGGTATATCAATTTTACCAAAATTTGACCTTCGGTTCGGGTGAGTTTTTTTAGTTCTTCAGAAAACTCCTCTTCAATAAACTTCTGCACCTCTTTGGTGTACCTCTTCTGATGTCTCTTTTTTTTGATTTTGGTGATACTATCGGTAAGTTCAACCAAACGTTCGGCGGCCAATTTAGCGTACGGATATACTTTTATGGTTTTTCTCCGCAATATATAATACCGTAGTTTATCTTGATAAGAAGAGAATTTTAGTTTTCCGAACAGATATACTTCATCAAGATCGATGGAATTCCGAAAAATAGAGTCACCTTCCAGTATAATCATCTTTTCGGTAACCGAGTCCAATGGCTGTTCTTCCACTTGGGCATACCCCAAAAAAAAGAGGTTGATCAAAAATAAAGTTAGAATCGTATTTTTCATGGCACGCTATAAACAAAAGCCCTACAAAATTAACGATAATTAAGACCGCTTATTATTAATTAAAAGTGAATATTAGTAAATTCGTATTTAAATATAAACTTAATGGCTACAAAGAAAATACTTACCAAAAAATCACTCGATTTTTTTGAAAAATACCTGAACAACGCGGCCCCTACAGGCTACGAATGGGAAGGTCAGAAAATATGGATGGATTACCTAAAACCCTATGTCGACACTTTTATTACCGACACTTACGGTACGGCGGTCGGCGTCATCAACCCTGATGCCAAATTCAAGGTGGTCATCGAGGGGCATTCCGATGAAATCTCTTGGTATGTAAACTACATTACCGACAATGGTTTGCTCTATGTTATCAGAAACGGTGGAAGCGATCATCAGATAGCCCCATCAAAATGGGTAAACATCCACACCAAGAACGGAATGGTCAAAGGTGTCTTCGGATGGCCTGCCATTCACACACGCGACAAAGGAAAGGAAACCCCTCCGAAACTAGATAATATCTTTATAGACATAGGGGCCAAGGATAAAGAGGAAGTAGAAAAAATGGGCGTTCATGTAGGATGCGTCATTACCTACCCCGACGAGTTCCAGATACTGAACGGTGACAAATTTGTCTGTCGCGCCATCGACAACCGGGCCGGTGGTTTTATGGTTGCCGAAGTGGCCCGCCTACTTCACGAGAACAAGAAAAAACTACCTTTCGGCCTTTACATTACCAATGCCGTTCAGGAAGAAATAGGCCTTCGTGGTGCAGAAATGATTACCCAGACCATAAAACCGAACGTTGCTATCATTACGGATGTCTGCCACGACACCACTACCCCGATGATCGACAAAAAGACCCAAGGTCATACCGAAATCGGTGCAGGCCCCGTAATTTCTTACGCCCCGGCCGTTCAGAACAAATTGCGCGAACGCATCTTGGAAACCGCGGAAGCCAACAAGATTCCGTTTCAACGTATGGCCGCCTCCAGGGCTACCGGAACCGATACCGATGCTTTTGCCTACAGTAACGGCGGCGTAGCTTCGGCCTTGATCTCTTTACCCCTGCGCTATATGCACACCACGGTAGAAATGGTTCACAAAGACGATGTTGAAAACGTAATCAGGTTGATTTATGAAACCCTCTTGAATATTAAGGACGGGGAAACTTTCAGCTATTTCGATTAAACAAACTACAACCCTCCTTGAAAAAGGAGGGTTTATTTTTTTGGTTATGGACGAATTAATAGATATTCTTGATTCCGAAGGAAAGCCTACGGGCAAAACAGCAATGAAATCGGAGGCCCATCGTAAAGGATGGTTTCACCCCACCGTGCATATTTGGCTCTACACCGCCAACGGACGCCTTCTCCTGCAGCAAAGGGCCAGAACCAAGGACATACACCCCTTGCTCTGGGACGTCTCCGTCGCGGGCCATATAGGGGCAGGCGAAGCTATTGAGATTTCGGCAATTCGGGAAATTCAAGAAGAAATCGGACTTACCGTACCACCGGAAGCACTCGAAAAAATAGGCGTCTTTAAATCCATGCAAAAACCTTCCGACGAGCTCATGGATTATGAGTTTCACCATACGTTTTTATGCGAACTCAAAGAACCCCTCCACCACCTTAAGAAGCAAGAGAGCGAAGTAGAAGACCTCAAGCTGATATCCTTGATCCAATTTTCCCAGGAGACATGGGGACTCGCCAACTTGGGCAAATACGTTCCCCACAGCATTGAATACTACAAAACCGTTATAAAGGAAATCAAAAAACGCTTATAGGCCCGCTACAAAATCACCTACGGCATCAAGGGCATAGGTTTGCTGGTCACCGCTTTCCATGTGCTTGACGACAAAGGAATTTTCCTCCAGCTCTTTTTCACCTATCAAGATCACATAAGGTACGTTGCGGTTATTGGCGTATTTAAATTGTTTCTGGATTTTTGCCTTTGAAGGATACACATCGGCTTTCACTCCTTTTTTTCGCAGGGCGGACACCAGTTTTAATGCGGCCAAGGCTTCCTTGTCCCCAAAATTCAAGCAAAGTACCTGTAACGACCTGTCGATGCTCTCGGGAAAAAGTCCCAATTCCTCCAACACCAAATAAATACGGTCGAGTCCAAAGGAAATACCGACGCCGCTCACATCCTTTAAACCAAAAATACCGGTAAGGTCGTCGTAGCGGCCACCGCCACCTATAGATCCCATTTTAACACCCTTTGGCGCCGCTACCTCAAAAATAGCACCGGTATAATAGTTTAGTCCGCGCGCCAAGGTTACATCAATAGAAAGATTGGCGGACTGAAGTCCCATTTCTTCAATGGTACTCACAATGAAAGTAAGCTCTTCCACCCCTTTGCTTCCGGTTTCCGAATCTTTCAAGAGTTCTTTTAAGGCCTGAAGTTGATCGAGGTTACTTCCTGAAAGTGAGAAAAGTGGCTCTACCTTGGCTATGGCCTCGGGAGTGAGTCCCCTTTCCGCCATTTCCTTCTTCACGCCTTCTTCCCCTATCTTATCAAGCTTGTCCAAAGCCACGGTAAAGTCGATTAAAAGGTGCTGTGCCCCGATCACCTCGGCGATACCCGAAAGAATTTTTCTGTTGTTTAATTTGATATTGACACCCTCTAACTTCAATTCGGTAAAAACGGCATCGTACAGCTGCACCAGTTCTATTTCCTGCAATAGGGAATCAGACCCGACCACATCGGCATCGCACTGGTAAAACTCGCGAAAACGGCCTTTTTGGGGCCTATCGGCACGCCAAACCGGCTGAATTTGGTACCGCTTGAACGGGAAATCAATTTCATTCTGATGCATGACCACATAGCGGGCAAAGGGTACGGTCAAATCGTATCGAAGGGCCTTTTCCGAAATCTTGGGTGTCAATGCACCTGAATTTTTAGAACTATAGGTAACATCATCGACCTTGCTAAGATAATCCCCTGAATTCAAAATCTTAAAAATCAAGCGATCCCCTTCATCGCCGTATTTTCCCATAAGGGTATCTGAATTTTCAAAAGAAGGCGTTTCAATTGGCTGAAAACCAAAGGTCTGAAAATGCTTTTTTACAATGTCAAAAATATAATTCCGTTTGATGACTTCGGAAGGGGTAAAATCCCTTGTTCCCTTAGGTATGCTTGGTTTTTGTGCCATTGGATGTAGTTGTGGTGCAAATATAAAATTTTAGAAAGAGCAGTGCCGTTTTATCTAGACATTCCCTACCCGCCTCTTTCCGGAATTGGAGTGTTCTTAAAATGTTGGTCAGCTTAAACCTCTATAAGCTTATCGAACCATTGGTACAGTTCTCCCTTGGTAATAACGGCCCCTTGCTGAATCAGCTTGAATTTATCTAAGTTCTTATCTTCGGAATAGGCCTTTGATGCTGCAAGGTATTCCACAAAATCGGACTGCCAGTTTTTCTTGAACCAAGAAAAACCGAGACTCGTGGTCAAATCGATTTCAGGGTTCATGACCTTTACCGACAATAGCTTCATTTCCTTTTCCGTCAAATGAAACAGATGCATCTGTTTTTCGGAAATATTCTCTAAATACTCCACTTTGGTCAATACGCCTTCCCAGACCAAATCGCTAAAGACATCAATTTCATCTTCGGCCACTTGGGGACGGTTCGTTTTAATATCTTGCCATTCATCGGCGGTAATCGATTGTGTTGCCAAAAAGTTGATAAACTCTTGATGCAGCTCTTCTAATTGCTGCTTGGTAAGCCTCATGTATTTCATGCTGCAAAAATAAAAAGGCCGTACGAAACGTACGGCCTAAATCTTATAAATCTTAAGTTAATTTAGAAAATATAACGTAAACCGAATTGCATCTGCCACCTAGAGAACAAACTTGAGTCATACCCGAAGGATTCGGTAAGTTGTTCATTGAACGTATACGTAGGCACATTGTCGGCATCTACCGATACGGATAGCGGGTTGAGACTGTTCGGTTGCTGAATTACGCCCCAATCACTGTTCAATAAATTACCAAAGTTTAAGATATCGATACTGAACTGAATGGTATGCACCTTATCTTCAGACACATTGAAACGGTAATCTTGCAAGAATTTCACATCCCACTTTCCACGCCATGGAGCAAGAGCGGCATAACGATCAAAATACTGCCCCCTATTATCGCTCATGTAATCATCTTGATGAATAAAACTCTCAAAAGCCTCAGCTTGCCCGGCACCGGTAAATTGCATTTGTTGAACTTCTGCAGCCGTTGGAATGTAAATCAAGTCATTGTTCTGAAACGAACTATCATTATTGATGTTACCCGCATAGGTATAATTGAACCTACCTCCTTGGGCATATTCAAAGAAAGTAGAAATCGTAGTAGACCACTTGTTATTGCTACCATAGTTAAACTGCTTGGCCGCAGCACCGATAACCCTATGGGTATCTCCATATTTCGAATAAGACAATACATCTTGGTTGGCATCCCCTAGGTTGGGGTTGAAATCAAAGGCATCGCCCGTAATCTCAGCCTCTATGGAATTCACATCTTGCGCGTTCAGATAGTTATAGGCAACACTTGCAAACAGTCCGTTATCCCATGTTTTCTGGGCCTTTAATGAAGCATTCCAGATTCTACCTTTATCGGAATTGGTGAACACATAGGCATTGTTTCCTTTGTCGGCAGCCGTATAAACGGGTCTGTTATCGCCAGGTGCATCTAAAGTTGCGGAAGGATTTCGCAATCCCCAGTTCTGAACATGGGCCCCGTTAAGGTCTTTGGTGTACGAAATATCGGCCGTCAAAATAACGCCACTATCAAACCTATGGTCAGCACCGATATTGGTACGCCATACTTGTGGCCATTTGAAATCAGGATCAACAATCTGGTAGAAAAACGAATCCAATCCCTGAACTTGGTTTCCTAACCAAACGAATGGGAAACGACCGGTAAAAACCCCACTACCCCCTCGAATCTGGGTAGTTTGACTTCCATTGACATCCCAGTTAAAACCTACTCTTGGAGAGATTAGGAAATCATTGTTCGGTAATGTCTCCGAATCCAATAAAGTTTCCTGACCGGTCTGTGGATTAAAATATGAAATCGTAGGATCAAAGGTAAAAGGCTTCCTTGCAATATTCTCTTGAATCTTGTCATCCGTATCAAAATACAAGGGCTTGTCAAAACGTACACCATAGGTCAGTTTAAAATCCGGGGTAATACTCCAATCATCCTGTACATAAAAAGACAATTGCCCCACATTGGTTTCAGCCAAGGCCCAACCGCCCGCATTACCAACACCTGCAGCATTGCTATTCGTAAAAATATTCTGTGCATTGGCCAAAGCCGCAGCCAAAGTACCGTCGTTTATATCGGTTTGAAAGGCCGCTAAACTAGGGTAAGACGCAAAAGCTCCCACCTCTTGAACAAAGTCACCATTTTCATCATATCCGTAAGCCCCAAGGTTAAAAGAGTTGTCAAATTGAAATTTCTCGAACGAAACCCCTGCGGTCAAGGTATGGTTCCCCACAAAGTAGTTGAAGTTGTTCGTAAGCTGAAATACCTTTTGATCTAACGTATTGTTTATAGAAAAGGGTTCATGGCCTGCAATAATATAATTGCTTCCCGCCCCATCTTGGATCGTAATGGCGGGAATTGGCGCAGAAAACGGATTTCTAAAATCGTCAAAATGCGAATAACCTACCTGAAGTTTGTTTGTAGCATTATCCCCAAAAGTAGAGTTCAGCTCCAACTGAAAAGACTGAAGGTTGTTGTTGATTTCATAGCCCGAATTTTCGAACTGCAACACTTGGGCACTAGGTCCGCGAACACCCAAGGCAGTAGGGTGGGCAGGTTTCTCTTTGGAAGAATCCAAAAAGTTGTAAATCACCGCCAAGCGATGATCGTCGCTTATGTTCCAATCTAATTTCAATATCCCCTTTGTAGATTCGGCTCCATAAGTAAAACCTTCATATCTACCGGTATCATACCCCAATCCTGCAAGTGCAGATTGTACGGATATCAAATCACTTTCAAGCACCCTAGATTCGTTAATGGCCCCCGAACCCGTATTGGGTACCCAACCGTTAGTCCCTAAATCATCGCGTTGATCGCGCTCAAAGTTGGCAAAGAAAAAGAGTTTGTTCTTTATAATAGGCCCGCCGATGCTTACACCATATTGATTTTGTTTTAGGTCTGGCTTCACCACTTCTTCTCCCCTAATCTTGCCTCCCGTTAGACTCTCGTTTCTAAAGAAACCGTAAACAGATCCGTGAAACTCATTGGTTCCGCTCTTGGTCACCGCATTGACGGTAGCTCCGGTAAAACCTGATTGGGTAACGTCGTAAGGAGCCAATGATACTTGAATTTGATCGATGGCATCCAAGGAAATAGGTTGAGAACTGGTTTGTCCACCTGGCCCGGGAGCATCAAGACCGAAAGGATTTCCAAAAAAAGACCCATCTAAGGAAAAGTTATTGTACTGGTCGTTACGACCTCCAAAAGACAAGCCTCCCGTACCCGGAGTTCCCGACGCACTCGGTTCCAATCGAGTAAAATCTTCTGCCGACCTTGAAATGGTAGGTAATTTGGTAAGCTCCCTTCTTCCGACACTGGTTTCCGAACCGGTACGGTCGCTTCCGAAGGTACCACCACGATCTGAAATGACTACAACTTCGTCTAAAGCTTGGCTTTCGGTCATTAGGTTGACATCTAAAGTAAAGGTTTTTCCTAGACTTAAAAATATGTCGTTCAAGGTCTGTTCCTTAAAACCTATGTACGAAACGGTTACCGTATACGGACCGCCCACCCTAAGGTTCAAAATTTTAAAAAGGCCGTCTTCGTTGGTAATTGCCCCGTATTTGGTACCTGTAGGTGTATGCACCGCTACAACATTGGCCCCCAGCAAGGGTTGATTTTGATCATCGACCACCGAACCTGACATGTTCGAAGTAGTCACCTGAGATACTGCCGTAAAAAACGAAAAGAGCAGCAAAAAGCTAAAATGGAGTTTGTAAGACATAATCATCTGTTTGTGTTAGTCTTACAAAAATAGGGCAAAAAAAAAGAGCTATGCAGGCATAGCTCTTTGAAGTTATCATGGTGTTATTAACCGTTATTTCTTGTCGGCAACCACCTCAAAAGGGAAATCTACAACCACTTCCCTATGTAATCTGATCTGTGCATTGTAAGGACCTGTACGTTTTACGGCACCACCTTGAATGCTAATGAACTTTTTATCGATAGCGTGACCTTCTTTCTCAAGGGCTTCAGCAAGATCGATGGTAGTAACAGAACCGAACAATTTGTCGGCTGCACCAGTCTTGGCAGAAATTTTCATCTCAAGAGCCTTAAGCGCTTCAGCAGTTTTAGTGGCCGCGTCAACAATTTTCTTCTCTTTGTGAGCTCTCTGTTTCAAGTTCTCTTCCAATACCTTTTTTGCAGAAGGTGTAGCCATAGTAGCCAAACCTCTCGGAATAAGGTAATTTCTTCCGTAGCCATTCTTTACGTCTACGATATCATCTTTAAAGCCTAAATGCTCTACGTCTTGTTTTAGTATAAGTTCCATCTTGCCTTAAATTTATTTTAATAGATCGCCTACGTACGGCATCAAAGCCAAATGACGTGCTCTTTTGACCGCTTGAGCCACTTTGCGTTGGTATTTCAAAGAAGTACCGGTAAGTCTTCTAGGTAACAATTTACCTTGCTCGTTTACCAACTTCATTAAAAAGTCCGCGTCTTTGTAATCGATATATTTAATACCTGATTTCTTGAAACGGCAATACTTCTTTTTAGTATTGGTCTCAATGTTCAATGGGGTCAAATAACGGATTTCACCGTCTTTTTTTCCTTTTGCCTGTTGTTGTAATGTTGCCATAATTCCTTAAGCTTTAGCTTTTAACCTTGTTCTTCTTTTCTCAGCCCACTCAATAGCGTGCTTGTCCAGTTTAACCGTCAAGAAGCGCATGATACGCTCATCCCTTTTGAACTCTTGCTCGTAAGGAGTAATGACTTCACCAGGAGCGGTAAATTCGAACAAGTGGTAAAACCCACTTTTTTTGTGCTGTATGGCATAGGCCAATTTTTTAAGCCCCCAGTTTTCTTTGGAGACCATTTTGGCGCCATTCTTAATTAAGAAATCCTCAAATTTCTTAACTGTTTCCGCTATCTGATCATCAGAAAGCACGGGATTCAAAATGAAAACAGTTTCGTAATGGTTCATAAATGTATATTTTTTAGGATCGCAAAAATAAGAATATTTATCAGACTTTACAAGAAAATGGAAATTTCTTCGTTATAGATTGATAAACCTAACATCTTACATAACCAAATCTTAACCTAATGTCATTGCAAATAACACAAAAAAGGAGGTCAAGTTTACAACAATGTTGTATTTTCGACGGATTTTTTAGTATTTTGTCGATGATTTAACCCCACAAATCGACCCATTTATGAAATTAAGAAGTATTATCGTAGACGATTCGTCCATGCAGCGAATGGCGGTCGCGAAACTGGTAAACAGCCATCCCAACCTTGCTATGGTGGCCGAATACAGTAATGCGATCGAAGCCAAAAATGGTATTAAGAACAACGAGATCGATCTTATTTTTCTTGATGTTGAAATGCCTATTATTAGTGGATTCGACCTACTCGAATCCCTAGAAAATAGTCCGCAAGTAATTTTGATTACCGGTAAACCCGATTATGCCCTAAAGGCATTCGATTACGATGTAACCGATTATTTACACAAACCTATTACACTTGCCCGATTTGATGCCTCCGTTAAAAGAGCAGTTGCCAAATACGAGCAAATGAACCAGGTACAGGAAGACGAAGAACATATTTTTGTCAAAAGCAACCTTAAGAAACGCAAGGTAATCTTAAACGATATCAAATGGATAGAAGCCCTTGGCGACTACATAAAACTGGTAACCGACGAAGCGAACATCGTTATCTTGTCTACCATGAAATCATTTGAGCAACAATTACCGGAAGACAAATTCCTTCGTATTCACAAATCGTATATTGTGAATTTGGAGAAAATAGAAAAATTCAACAGTAAAAACGTTGAAGTTAGTGGAAGGTCCATTCCTCTTAGTAGGAACAAGAAGACCGAATTGGCAGAAGCACTGAGCAATGTCTAGCACTTCTACTTTTTAAAATATCAGTCCCGAACATTCTTCAATGTTCGGGATTTTTTTTGCTTTCCGATTAAATATGGTCCACATTGTATATAACCCGTACACTGCGGTATTGACCAACGGAGTGGAAAGATTTTTCAATTCTTTTGATAGCCGCCTTGGTCTTTACCGCCGATTGGGCATGTGGTATCTTTATCAGCACATTCTTCAAATACAGATTGCGCACTCGTGCCACCGGTGGATATTCAGGACCGAGTACATTACCCCCCAAAGTGGTTCGCAACGCTTTGGCAAACCACTCGGTGGCCTCGTTTAGCTTATTGTATTCCTTATGCTTAAAAGTAATGCGAATGACCCGATTGTTGGGCGGATATTTATATTGCTCACGCTCGTATAGCTGTTCTTTGAACATACTATCGTAGTCATGGGTAGACACTTGCTGTAGTATCTGATGGTAGGGGTTATAACTCTGGATCAAAACCTTGCCCCTTTTCTTGGTCCGGCCCGCGCGACCGGCCACTTGGGTCAACAGTTGAAAACAACGTTCGTGGGCCCGGTAATCCGGGAAGTTCAACAATGAGTCGGCATTCATGATACCCACCAAGCTCACATTTCTAAAATCCAAGCCCTTTGTCAACATTTGGGTCCCTACAAGAATATCCATCTCCTGCTGCTCAAAAGCGGTAATGATTTTTTCATAGCCATGCTTGCCCCGGGTCGTATCTAAGTCCATACGCCAAGTCTTGGCATCAGGGAACAAGGTCTCCAGCTCTTTCTCCACCTGTTCGGTCCCAAAGCCTTTGGTATCCAAGGTAGGGCTTCCACACGCCTGACAACTCTTTTGCAATGCCATATGATAGCCGCAATAATGACACCTCAATTGTTTTTTATACTGGTGATACGTTAAGCTGACATCACAGTTAGGACATTGTGGGGAATGGCCACAGGTAGTACATTCCACTATAGGCGCATACCCTCTTCTATTCTGGAACAGTATAACCTGCTCCCCGGCCTCAAGGGCTTCTTGTATACCGAGAAACAAGCGTTCCGAAAAATGCCCCTTCATCCGGCGTTTTCGGCTCTGCTCCTTTAAATCTACCAATTCTATATCGGGCATAAGTACATTGCCATAACGCCGACTGATCTCGGCATAGCCGTACTTACCGATTTTCGCATTGTAAAAACTCTCTATACTGGGCGTAGCGGACCCCAATAAAATATTGGCCTTGTGCAGTTTGGCCAAAACTACGGCCGCATCCCTTGCATGGTATCTCGGTGCGGGATCAAACTGCTTGAACGAACTCTCGTGCTCTTCATCTACAATGATCAGGCCCAAATCGGAGAAGGGCAAGAACAAGGCCGAACGCGCCCCAATCACAATCTGGGCCTTGTTTTCCTTTAGCAGGACATTATTATACACTTCCACCCGCTCTTGAACACTATATTTAGAGTGAAAGACCGAAACCAGCTCGCCAAAATATTCTTGCAGACGTGAAATCAATTGGGTCGTCAACGCTATTTCCGGCAAGAGGTACAGGGCCTGTTGCCCCCTTTGCACACATTCCTCTATCAACCGTACATAGACCTCGGTTTTCCCCGAAGACGTAACCCCGTGCAGCAGGGTAACCTTATCCTCTTTAAAACTTTCGGAAATATCATCAAAGGCCTTTTGCTGATATTCGTTCAATGCCTTGAGCTCACCACCCTCATCCCCTTCATAGTTGACACGGTCGGTCCTTATAAAATACTCTTCTAAAATACCTTTGTTGACAAGAGACTTTATAACCGATTTTGAGCCCCCACTTATGTTTTCGAGTTCAGTGACCTTGATCGGTTTTTTACTGGTAGCCTGCAATTGAAAGAGGGACAACACGACCTGGCTTTGCTTAGGGGCCCGCGACAGATCGTTCAGAAGGGCTTCCAATTTCGCCTCCTCGAGGTATACTTTCCCCAACTTTACATACCGTATGAGTTTAGGCTTGTACTGTTCGTACATTTCCTCTTTTAGAAGAACGACATTCTTTTCTATAAGTCGATTCAATACGGGCAAGATATTCTTTCGGTCGACAATGGCGCTTACCTCTTGGACCTTTAGCGCCGATTGATGCTGCAAGGCCTCGTATACCAAGAATTCATCATCCTCCAAAGTAGACTCATCTACCTCCTCCTTATCATTACGAAGGATAAGGGTTTCGCTCTCCAATAAAAATGCACCGGGCACCGCACTTCGGAACACCTCCCCAATGGTACACATATAATAATCCGCAATCCACTGCCAGTGTTTAAGTTGAACCGTATTTACGATAGGGTGCTCGTCAAGTATACGGTCGATTTCCTTTGCCTCATAAAGCTTTGGCGCATCGGTATGCACCTGGTACACCAAAGCTGTATAAATTTTAGATTTTCCAAAGGGAACCCCTACCCGCATGCCCGGGCACAAAAATTCCGCCTCTTCTTTGGAAACGGCATAGGTAAAAAGTTTCTCTAAAGGAATCGGTAAGATTACATCGATAAAATACTGCATACTCTATTTGGAATTCTACCCGTCTACACGAATCCAAGTCTGGGTGCGATAAATAAAGGCCAAGTAGCCCCTTACTTTGAGTTCATCAGGATTATCGGGATTGAGCCAAATTTTACATCTAAAGGTCATGGCCTGCTGGGGATCAAAGAGCTTATCTCCCTTATAGACACCATTTCCATGGTGCTCCGCCCCTTCAATGATGGTCATACCCAATACAGGCTTATCTTTTAGCTCACCTTCACATTTGGTACACACGAAATTCTCCTTGCCCTCTTCTACGATTTCGATCACCTTTCCGTGCATCTTCCCATCCTCTTCATAAATCTCTATGATCGCCTTTGGTTTGCCCGTACGGTCATCAATGGTCTTCCATTTACCGAAAACCCCTTGTGAGCGCCCCATTGGGCATAGCATGATAAAAAATATAAAAAAACTTAAAATTGCGTTCGTACTCATTTCTTAGTATATGTTTTTCTTAACGAGTTCAACGAAGCATTAAGCTCGAACCCTAACAGCAATATATTGGAATTTAACCAGATATATACCATAAGAATCAACAAACCTCCCAAAGCTCCGTATAATTCGTTGTATCTGGCGAATTTTTCAACATAAACCCCAAATAAATACGAGGTCAACATGAACAACAAAGTGGTCATAAGCGCCCCAACCGAAAAAAATCGGGCGTGCCTACCCTCGGTAGTCCCAAAATAATACAATATAGCCGTGGTAAAATAAGATAAAAGAACAAAAAACAGCACCTTACCTATTTTCGCACCGACAATATCATTCTGGGTGAGGTCGTACCCCCTAGTTTTAGCGGCCCACACACTAAGATAATCAATTATATACAATTCGAAATAGCCATAGACCACAGCCCCAACGATCAACAATATTGACAAAATCAACCCCACCATAAGGGCATAGATATACTGGCGGAAGAAATTTCGTGTCAACTCTACATGGTACGAATTCTCAAAGCCCCCAAAGATGGCATTGACCCCATTAGCCATTAAAAAAATGGAAAAGAAAAAAGCGGAAGACAAGAGCCCTCCCTGTTTTTGGTCTTTGATCTGCTGGTAAATCTCCCCAAAATAGTCACTCGTGGCCGAGGGCAAAAAAGACTCCAAAAAGAGCAGGAACTGGGAATCGAAATTTTCATTGCCCACACTCACATAGGGCAAGATAAAAGGGATTAGGGTAATTAGAAATATCAACAAAGGAAACAATGCCAAAAATAGGCTAAACGCAATAGAACTGGCCCGTGTTGAAATAGCACCTTGAATGATGCCATGAACATACATTTCCAACAAGTCGTACAGAGATAGCCCTTCAAACCCAGGCAGCTTAACCCCTTTAAAAAAGCGCGCCAACCAATTGATTATCGGAATTTTATCGATTTTCTCTTCTATCTCTTGCGACATTTATACCGCTTTTAGGCTTAAATCCTTATTAAACACCGAATGGGTAAGCGCTCCAGAAGAAATATAGTTCACCCCACACTCGGCATACTTACGAAGGGTATCTTCATTGATACCTCCAGAAGACTCGGTCAAACAGCTATCACCTATCATAGCAACGGCCTTACGTGTATCTTCATAATTAAAGTTATCGATAAGAATGCGATATACACCTCCGGCCTCTAGAATTTGCTTTATTTCATCCAAATCGCGTGCCTCCACTATTATTTTTAGATCTCGACCGGTTTCCCGTAAATAGTCTTTCGTTTTCTGAATGGCCTTAGCAATTCCCCCGGCAAAATCAATATGGTTATCCTTGAGCATAATCATATCGTAGAGTGCAAACCTATGGTTTTCACCCCCGCCAATCTTAACGGCCCATTTCTCCAATGCACGAATACCCGGAGTGGTCTTTCGGGTGTCCAAAATTTTAGTACCCGTTCCTTCCAATAACTTAACGAAGGAATTTGTTTTGGTCGCAATGGCACTCATGCGCTGCATGGCGTTCAAAACCAAGCGCTCCGCTTTCAAAATACTTTGGGACCTTCCGGAAACATAAAAGACAATATCCCCATATTTCACCGGCGACCCATCGTTTATCAGTGTTTCCACCTCCATATCGGCATCTACGTACTTAAAAACCTGCTTGGCAAACTCCACTCCCGCAATAATACCTTCATCTTTCACCAACAACTTGGCCTTCCCCGTAGCCGTATCGGGAATACAGGCCAAGGAGCTATGGTCGCCATCGCCCACATCTTCTCGAATGGCATTGGCTATAATATTATCTATTTCTTTTTGAAACTGTTCTTCGGAAATCATGCTTGGAATTTTACTTAAAGCTAAATTAGTAAATTGTTCGGGGTTTATTGACCTTGTCCCAAGGCTTATTTATTTGTATTGCCATACGTCCTATTCTTGAAGTTTATTATTTCAAATTATATTTGCCCCATGACCATAAAACTTATAGCAATAGGAAAAACGGATAGTAAGTCCCTATTACAGCTCATATCGGAGTACGAGAACAGACTAAAGCACTATGTAAAGTTTGAACTTGAGATTATTCCCGACATAAAAAACGCAAAAAACCTCACGGAAGCCCAACAAAAGGAAAAAGAAGGCCAGCTGATCCTAAAAAAGCTCGGCCCGACCGATGCACTAGTGTTGTTGGACGAAAATGGAAGACAGCATTCTTCGGTAGAATTCTCGGCCTATTTACAGAAGAAAATGAATTCAGGCCTAAAACAGCTTGTATTCGTAATCGGTGGTCCTTATGGCTTCAGTCCTGAAGTTTACGCAAAGGCCAAGGGAAAAATAAGCCTATCTAAAATGACTTTTTCACACCAAATGGTACGCTTGTTCGTGGTCGAACAAATCTATCGAGCCTTCACCATTTTACGGAACGAACCCTACCACCACCAATAAAAAATAAAAACGGCCCTCGTAAAAGAGAGCCGTTTTTTATATAACATCTGTATCAGTATCAACGACTAGTACAAAACCCTAAACTTAATAGTGTTCTCTACTTTTTTGAGCGCTTTGATAACATCTTTATTGTACTCCTTATCTAAATCGGTAATCACATAGCCTACCTCGCTATCCGTAGACAAATATTGTCCGGAGATATTCAAGCCGTATTTGGCCAATACCTCATTGATCTTAGCCATAATGCCCGGTACATTCTTGTGTATATGCAAGAAACGGTGTGCGTTCCGTTGTTTTGGCAAACGGATATTCGGGAAGTTCACCGCATCAACAGTATTCCCTGAATTGATATAATCCATAATCTTGTTCGGAACGAAATCGGCAATATCGCGTTGCGCTTCTTCGGTACTACCACCAACGTGGGGCGTAAGTATTACATTTTTCAAACCTTGAAGCGGCGTATAAAACTCACCGTTGCTACGCGGCTCTTCTGGATATACATCTATGGCGGCACCGGCAAGTTTACCTGATTTCAAGGCATTGGCCAAGGCATCGATATCGACAACGAAGCCTCTTGACAAGTTAATGAGCATGGCGCCATTTCTCATCTGGCTTATTTCACGCTCACCGATAAAATTCTTATTGGCCTTGTTATCATCGATATGTAAGGTAACTACATCGGAAACATTCAATAAATCTTCTAAGGTATTGCATTTTTTAGCATTACCCATTGACAGTTTATCGTCAACATCATAATAATAAACACGCATACCCACGGCTTCCGCTAAAATGGAAAGTTGCTTCCCTATGTTACCATAGCCGACAATTCCGAGGTTCTTACCACGCACTTCCCTTGACCCTTCGGCCGTTTTTTGCCATTGCCCGTTGTGGATCTCACTACTTCTGGCAAAAACACTTCGCATCAGCATGATGATCTCACCAATGGCCAACTCGACCACGGAACGGGTGTTGCTATACGGCGCATTGAACACTACCACCCCCTTTTTCTTGGCGTACTGCAAATCTATCTGGGTAGTACCGATACAAAACGCACCGACCACCATAAGTTTGTCGGCCGCATCCAATACCTTTTGGGTCACTTGCGTTTTAGAGCGAATACCCAATACGTGTACCCCCTTTATTCTCTCTATCAGTTCGTCTTCCGGTATACTGTGTTTTACAAGTTCTACCGAAAATCCTTCTTCAGACAAATTCTTAAAAGCGGCTGGGTGGACATTTTCAAGAAGCAATATCTTGATTCTGTTCTTTGGGTATGATATATTACGTGGCAAATCGTTCACAAATAAAAATTCATCCATATTAGGAGTTATATAGTCAGCGTTCTGGGCTGCTTTTTCGCGATGTACATTTTCGGTATAAGCAAAGAATTTATCGGCAATTCCGGCTTCGCGCATAACGTAATCGCTATAACCATCACCAATAACCTGAACCTCGCCTTCAAGGTTCATTTGCTTAAGACATTCAATTTTTCCGTTATGCTGTGAAAGTACGTTTTTTGAATCAAACCCGACAATATTTCCTTCTTCATCAAATTCAAAGGTATTGGCATAAACCCTTTCGGATGGAATATTGTACTCCTTGACGATAGGATCGATAAACTCTTTGAATCCACAAGAAATCACATAAATATCATCTGAAAATTTCTCGAAAAAATCTTTATTGGCAGCAATAGACTTCGATATCTTATGACGCAACTCCTCTACTAAGGGGCCTAAATCGTCTTTATGGGCGTTCAACAACTTTATACGTTGCTCCAAGGATTCGGTAAACGATATATCGCCATCAATTCCCAAATTTGTAATCTCCTGAATACGACGAACGATTTCGTCTCGATCCGACTTGCCTTCCAAGGTCATTTCGGCCAGCACATCTAAAGCTTCGACCCTTGTTAAGGTACTATCAAAATCGAATATGTATTTCCTACCTGTCTCTACCATGGCTTTGCTAAAAAATTAAGGGACAAAAATAAAGATTATTTCTGTCCGAAGTCCACTAAAATGCCTAAAAGTTACTCCTATAACTAATCTAGCTTTTTTTGATAGGGAATTTCATGTTTCCAAGGAGGAAAAAACACGGTCGAAAGCAAGCAAGAAAGCCGGTTTAATCTAAAAATGAGACCACGGCTTCGGAAAAGGCCTTTGTTTTGTAGGTGCCGTTATGATCACCTTCAACAATGACAAATTCACTTTTGGGAATCGCCTTATGCAGTTCTTCGGGACTACCATTATCGGTATCCCCATCCCCCGCAATGACCAGTACTTTGGCCTTCACATAGGCCAAATGGCTTTTTCTGGTGTAAGGTTGGTAGCGCTGTTGTAGATAGAGACTTCTAAAGTCGGCACCTACCGATTTCGCATAGGCTACGGCCTCTTTCGTTTCTTCGGTGACCCTTCCGGCAAAGGCTTTCATAAATTTAATTTTCCTAGGCCACATATAGTCGGTAAAATCGATGCCCATACCCCCTAAAACCGCCTTTTTCACCCGCTTGTCGCGCAACAAAAGTTTTGCCAGCACAATACTGCCCCGAGAATACCCAATGGCCATATATTTTTTTTGCCGCAAGTGCTGCATAAGAAACATAACATCCATTACCTCGGCATCAAAATCGTAGCCTTCCTCGGTCTGGGGCTTGTCCGACTCCCCATTACCCCGAAGATCAAGGGCGACGACCCTAAACCCTTCTTTCAGCAACTGTTTCTTTAGTTCGGTTTTCTGCCAAGATTCCTTGGTATTGATAAACCCATGAATAAGTAAAACTACCTTTCCCTCACCCTCATCGGTATAAGCAATTTTTGTATCGTCGAAAGAAGTAAAGAATTTGGTCTGGCACCGTGCCGTGACCATTGACAACAAAAAAACGAACGGCAGAAGCAGCCGTATCCTTAATTTACGCATTGACATAAATGATTCCTGTAATTATGGCAAGTCCGAAACTCAACAAGGTTCCTATTAAAATATACTCGGTAAGTTTACGGTTATTGCTTTCCTTTAAATCGTTGAACCTAAAAACCGATTTGGCCCCTATCAGAAGACCTATAGCTTCCCACCTTCCCATAATAATGAACATAAGAACGAACAACCGCTCTATTATGCCTATATACTTTCCGGCGTTGGGCAATGATTTATGATCCAATTCAATTTTGTCCGACATGGCTTCCAGCAATTTCCCCATGATAATCGCGGCAGGAGAACTGACGAATACGATCGCAGTGACCAAAGGCCAATCCAACCCTTGAAAAAGAGCCATTGTATGTTCGGTCAGATTTCCGTAATACACACAACAATACAACACCAATATATGAAGCACCTGATCTAAAAAGAACGGAACACTTTTAAGCCTGAACCTAGGCGTAACGTACAATTTGGCCAAGTCGATAACATAATGTGAAGCCGCAATGATCAAGGCTATTTTCCAATATTGCAAATCCCACACCAATAGCATGATCAACGCAAAGTGAAGCAAAACATGCAGGTAAAGGTATCTCGACTTTTCCCTATTTGCTTCCTTATGAATTACCCAACGGCTCGGTTGCAACAAAAAATCGCCAATCAAGTGGGCCAGTAAAAGTTTAGTGAACAGAACCATCTAACTTAATTCTTTTAAAGTTTTTGAATAATACGCAAGTAATTCCTGTACCAAATCCAGACGAGCCCGTTTTTGACGTTGGCTTACCGCCGACTGCTGAATATTGAGCCTTTCGGCAATTTCGCGTTGCGAAGCATCAGGATAATCTAAAGCCAACACAATAATCTCTGCCGATACAGGACTCCAGTCATCCATAAAGTGCAGCGCCAACTTTAACATGAGATTTAAGGTCTCATCAATAAAACCGTTTCCGGTAGCAATGGTCAAATTAAGCTTCTCTTCCTTAAGGGACTCAAAAGTTCTACCCGACCGATGATAAGCCGGACCGTTGGACTCACTCACTCCGACCCCCTTAAAGGTTTCACTGCCCAAACCAATGCCCATACGAACATCCAAGCCCTTTACCGTTTTTATCAAGGCCTTTATATGTATGGCCGCACGCAAGGCATCTTCCTTGGCTATTTTCAACTGAAACTCATCACCCCTATAGACCTCCCAATCGATGGGCGAACTACCAAGCCTAGACAGGTAAGCCTTGAGAATGCCCAACCACTCCGACGAGTTGTGGTTTTCTGAATTAATGATGTCTCCCGTAATTATTGCTACCATAACTATATAAGCTAAAACGCTAATATATTAAAATATAAGTCAAAAAGCTAATATTTTTAATTATAAGTCATATCGCTTATACATCAGAACCACCTCCGAACATTGAGACAATACTGTCTGTACTCCTTACCAAAAAGCTCTAAAAGCGCCGTTTCTTCAGGAATGATCTGAAATCGGTTCATATAGGCCACAAAACCCGCCGCCAACAAAGTATTGAATGCATTCCCCAACCAAATACCCCAAACCAGTAACACCATCAACAAAGCCAAGTACATCGGATTTCTAGAATAGGCAAAAATACCCCCCCGAACCAACCGACTTGCCTTTGAAGGCGCCGTAGGATCAATAGTAGTGCGCAGCCTGAAGAATTGAAAAAGGGCCCAAGCCGCGACTATAGCCGCAAAGAACAACAATACCCCCATCAGGTAATATCGGCCGAAAAAATCAAAATACCCGAAAGGCAAAAATGAAGCCAGTAAATACATCAAACCGGCAAAAACCAAAAAAACAACCGCGGGAGGTATCTTCAACTCCATAATAACATATTTATAGCTTTTCAAAATTACTATTTTTGCCACCACTAAAAGCATCCTACTAAAAACAATCTCAAATTTCAACCTTATATGAAACTGGTTTTCGCAACGCACAACAAGAACAAACTCGACGAGGTAAAGGCACTCGTACCCTCACATATCGAACTGGTTTCATTGACCGATATCGGCTGTTTTGACGAAATACCCGAAACTGGAAGCACCTTAGAGGAAAACGCCCAACTAAAAGCCGATTACGTTACCGAAAATTACGGCTTACCGTGCTTTGCAGACGACACCGGCCTTTTAGTAGACGCATTAAACGGTGAACCCGGGGTCTTCTCCGCAAGATATGCCGGTGAAGGCAAAAATGCCGACGACAACATGAACAAACTTTTGACCAAGTTAAAAGACCACCCTAATCGTTCTGCACACTTTAAAACAGCAATAGCCCTAAACCTAAACGAAAAAAAATACATGTTCGAGGGCATAGTGGAAGGCCATATAACCTCGCAAAAAACAGGGGGTGGCGGTTTTGGCTATGATCCTATTTTTCAACCCAAGGGATACAAAAAGACCTTTGCCGAAATTCCCTTGGAAACCAAAAACCGTATCAGCCACAGGGGCCTAGCCATTCAAAAATTATTAGATTTCCTTCGATAATCGCTATCTCGATAATTAAACGTACCTTTGCACCTTAATTTTAACGCCGCCGGTATGGCAGGTGTTGCTCCGAGTACTAAGGTTATATACGATAATCGCTCTATGCAACACACCTATTAGCGATTTAAGTATACCTTTTTTATGACAAAATTTGAAGCATTAGGGCTAAGTCAGCCCCTATTGGACGCTGTGAAGGACATGGGTTTTGAAAGCCCTTCCGAAGTACAGGAAAAAGCAATCCCAATTTTATTGGAAAGCGAAACGGACCTCGTGGCGCTTGCACAAACAGGAACCGGTAAAACGGCCGCCTTTGGTTTTCCGTTAATTCAGAAACTCGACAGCAACAGCAGAACTACCCAAGGGTTGATACTCTCCCCTACCCGCGAACTTTGTTTGCAGATTACCAACGAGATTCAGGCTTACTCCAAGTTTGTAAAAGGTTTGAACACCGTTGCAATTTATGGTGGGGCCAGCATCACCGATCAGGCCCGACAAATCAAACGTGGCGCACAGATCGTTGTGGCAACGCCCGGTAGAATGAAGGACATGATCAGCCGTGGCCTAGTCGATATTACAAAAATCGACTACTGTGTTCTCGATGAGGCCGATGAAATGCTCAACATGGGCTTTTTTGAAGACATAAAGGATATTCTTTCGAATACCCCTAAAGACAAATCTACTTGGTTGTTTTCAGCTACTATGCCCAGGGAAGTAGCTACAATCGCCAAAAAATTCATGCATAGCCCTATTGAAATTACGGTAGGAGCAAAAAATGCAGGAACCTCTAACGTACAGCACGAATATTACGTAGTTGGCGGAAGAGATAGATACCCCGCCCTTAAGCGACTTGCAGATGCCAACCCCGATATTTTCTCGGTAGTTTTCTGTAGAACGAAAAGAGACACACAACGCGTTGCCGAAAAGTTAATCGAAGACGGATACAACGCAGGAGCATTACATGGCGATTTAAGCCAGAACCAACGAGATTTGGTAATGAACTCCTTCCGTAAAAAACAAATACAAATGTTGGTCGCTACCGATGTAGCGGCTCGTGGTATTGATGTCGATGACATTACCCATGTTATCAACTACCAGCTTCCCGATGAAATCGAGACCTATACCCACCGTAGTGGCCGTACAGGTAGAGCCGGTAAATCCGGTATTTCAATGGTTATCGTAACCCGAAGTGAAATGCGGAAGATCCACGCCATAGAGAAAAAGATCCAACAAGATTTTATCTCTAAGAAAATTCCAACGGGTATAGAGATTTGCGAAATACAACTTTACCACTTGGCCAACAAAATAAAGGAAACCAAGATAAACAAAGACGTAGAGAATTACCTTCCCGCCATTAACGATGTTCTTGAAGGAATAGACCGTGACGAGCTTATCAAAAAAATCGTATCGGTTGAGTTTACGCGTTTCTCTAACTATTACAACAAAACCAAAGACCTCAATTCATCCGGTTCTGACGACCGCGGAAGGGAAAGAGGCGAAAGAGGTGAAAGAAATACGCACGCCCCATCTAATGGTTCGGTACGTTACTTTATCAATGTAGGGGAAAAAGACGGTTACGACTGGATGTCATTAAAAGACTTCCTTCGAGACACCTTGAATCTAGGTAAAGAAGACGTTTACAAAGTTGATACGAAAGACTCGTTTTCTTTCTTCAATACCGAAGCGGAACACACCGAACAGATCCTTCAGTTTTTTACCGACTTCAAATTAGAAGGCAGGTTCATAAACGTTGAAGTATCTAAAAACCCCGGCGGAAGCGGCGGCGGCAGAGGAAGAAATGACCGAGGCAGAAAAAGAGATCGCGATAACGATCGAGGTGGCAGGTCTAGAGGTAGGGACAGAAGTTCCTCTAAAGGAAAACCCAGCCATTCGGGAAAAAGAAGAAGTTCAAAAAGCAGAAGCGACTTCTTTTAAGCCCCTAACAACTTATATTTAAAGTTAATTGTATATTAAAAAATACGCTTCGGCGTATTTTTTTGTTTTGTTTAGTACATTTAAACTATGCTTAAAGTAATGAAACCAATTGTATTCTTTTTCTTCTTGTTTTCAACCCTTTCCATTTTTGCGCAAGACGACGAAGAAACCGAAGTAAGAGATATAACAGCCATCGTTGTTAACGCACAAACCGACGCCCCCATGGAGAGTGTCCACATTGTAAACCTCAACAAGGTGGTGGGTACCATTACCAATGGTGAAGGTCAGTTTACCATTACCGCCTCCGTCAACGACACCCTTTATTTTTCATTTCTCGGATTTAAGTCGCAAAAAATCAGGGTTACCAATGACATGTACAAGTTCAAGAATACAAAAATTGCCCTTACCGAGCTGGCATACGCCCTTGAAGAAGTAATCGTCAAGCCCTATCAGCTTACCGGCTACCTTGAAATCGATGTCAAGAACGCCCCTATAAACAACGCATACCAGTATAGTATTTCAGGACTTTCGGTAGGTTACGAGGGCGGAAATAAGAATCCGAGTGCCGTAACCAAGGTATTGGGCGCCATTTTAAACCCCGCCGATTTACTGCGCAACCTCTTTGGGAAACAGCCCAATCAAATGCGAAAGCTGAGAAAAATGAAGGAAGATGACCAAATCCGCGATCTTTTGGCATCGAAATTCGACCGAGAAATCCTTACCGAACTCCTTCAAATAGAGAAGGTTGACATACAAGACATCCTCAACAACTGCAACTATTCAAAATCGTTTATCACCACGGCCAACGACCTACAGATCCTTGACGCAATAAGCAGCTGCTACGAAGAATTCAAGGTCTTAAATCGTAAAAAATAAATTTTCTATTTCCCATAGCATTTTATAGCTTTAGGGAAAATAGATTTCATATGAAAAGACTGCTCTACGCGGTTGTTGTTTTTTCGATTTTTATCGCTTGTAAGGAAGAGCGAAAAGAAATTATAGAAGAGGTACCCGTTAAGACCGATTCGATAGCCACCCATGTTGAACCGGTAAAAAACCTTCCATTCTCCTGGGAAGCGGCCAATATCTATTTTTTATTGACGGACAGGTTCAATAACGGGACTACCGAAAACGACCTAAACTACGACAGAACGGAACCTACGGGCCCCTTAAGAGGGTTTATGGGAGGTGACATACAGGGCATCACCCAAAAAATAGAGGAAGGTTATTTTTCCGACCTCGGCATCAATGCCATTTGGTTTACGCCCGTAGTAGAACAAGTTCACGGAAGTACCGATGAAGGCACCGGCAACACCTATGCCTATCACGGCTACTGGACCAAGGATTGGACAGCCCTTGACCCCAATTTTGGCACGCGAAAAGACCTGGAAAAAATGGTAAAAGCGGCCCATAAGCACGGTATTCGTGTATTGATGGACGTTGTGCTCAACCATACCGGCCCGGTTACCGACAAAGATGAGGCGTGGCCCGAAGAATGGATACGAACCTCGCCCACATGTGACTTTACCTCTTACGAAACCACGGTCGAGTGTACACTGGTAGAAAATCTACCCGACGTTCGAACCGAATCGAACGAAGCGGTCGAACTCCCCGATGCCCTTTTGGCCAAATGGAAGGAAGAAGGCCGACTTAGCCAAGAACTAGACGAACTTCAACTTTTCTTTGAACGTACGGGATACCCAAGGGCGCCCCGTTACTACATCATCAAATGGCTCACCGATTACGTAAACCACCTCGGTATAGACGGTTTTAGGGTAGACACCGTAAAACACGTAAACGAAAACGCTTGGTCGGAGCTCTATAAAGAAGCTTCCTTTGCCTTTGAGAATTGGAAAAAAATGCACCCCGATAAAGTGCTGGACGACCAGCCCTTCTATATGGTAGGCGAAGTGTATAACTACGGGATTTCCAACGGAAGGGAATTCGACTTCAAAGACAAAAAAGTAGATTACTTTGCCCATGGCTTCAAAAGCCTTATCAACTTTGAACTAAAGGAAGATGCCAAGAAAGATTATGAATCGATTTTCCGTAAGTATGACAAAATACTACGCTCACAACTAAACGGAAAAAGTGTGGTCAACTACCTGACCTCCCATGATGACGGACATCCATACGACATTGAACGTAAAGACCCTATCAGGGCCGCGAATATCTTAATGCTTACACCTGGGGCTTCCCAAATTTATTACGGAGACGAAACCGCCCGTAGCCTCACCGTAACGGGCACTGAGGACACCCCCGTACAAGGCGATGCCTCATTGCGTTCGTTCATGAATTGGGAAGAGCTCGACAGTCTGCCCAAAACCAAAGAAATCTTTGAACATTGGAAGAAATTGGGTACGTTCAGAAGGAAGCATTTGGCCGTCGGGGCGGGCATTCACAAAAGACTGGGAAAAAGCCCTTATGTCTTTAGCCGCAGTTACTCCGAAGGCGATATAAAGGATAAAGTGGTTATCGGACTCGACCTCCCCAAAGGCAAAAAATCACTTTGGGTCAAAGGCTTTTTCGGAGATGGGACCAAACTATACGATACCTATTCCGATACCGAAGTCGTGGTACAAAACGGAAAAGTGATTCTTGAAAACGACTACAACATCGCACTTTTAGAACACAAAGAATAAGCCTTACATATAATATATCGGTTGTAAATTATATACAATAAAAAAGGTCGCTTCTACCGAGAAAAAGGAAGAAGCCTCCCCTTAGCTTATATATTTTATTAGCCCTCCACTTCGTACCGCTTTAAAATATCGTCAATACTTTTAATCGATTTTTTCGTCCAGTCAAGACGTTTTTCCAGTTTTTCGGCATCGCTCAGCTGCCATTGCAGGTCGGTAGCCCTAAGTTTTACGGCCAAATGCTGTAAAATAATGGCCGCGGAAACCGATATATTCAAACTTTCGGTAAAGCCCAACATCGGTATCTTTAAAAAACCGTCACTCTGCTCCATAGCCTCTTGACTCAAGCCTGTGCGCTCCGTACCGAACAAAAATGCCGTCTTTCCCTCTATTTCAAAATCTTCCAAAAAACGGGAATCGTTGTGGGGGGTAGTCGCAATGACCTTGTACCCGTCCGATTTCAGCCTTTGGATACACTCGTTCGTACTTTTATATCTATGTACATCTACCCACTGCTGGGCCCCCATAGCGATTTTATCATCTAATCGCTTACCATACCTAGATTCTATTACGTGCGCCTCTTGAATGCCGAACACCTCACAACTGCGGATGACGGCACTGGTATTGTGTAATTGGTACACATCTTCAATAGCTACCGTTAGTAATTTTGTTCGGTCTTCCAATATTTCCAAAAACCGTTGTTTTCGTTCTTCTGAAATAAAATTTTCCAGATATTCGAGAAGTTCTTCCTTAACCATATATCGAATATAATAAAAACTCTATTTTTATAACGATGAAGAAAAAAATTACGATTTTGACCGGTGCCGGAATGAGTGCGGAAAGCGGCATAAATACCTTTAGGGATGCAGGAGGACTATGGGAAGGGCATGACGTTATGGAAGTCGCTTCACCCGAGGGTTTTGCCAAGAATCCGGAACTCGTTCTCAATTTCTACAACCAAAGGCGACGACAACTTCAACAGGTAAAGCCCAACCTGGCCCATAAGGCCTTGATCGAACTTGAAAAACTATTCGATGTCACCATCGTTACCCAAAACGTAGATGATCTTCATGAAAGGGCAGGCAGCTCAAACATAATTCACCTTCACGGGGAATTACTCAAAGTACGAAGTACCGGAAATGAAAATCGCGTCCTCGACTGGACCAAGGACCTCAATTTAGGGGACCGCTGTGAACAAGGCCATCAATTGCGTCCGCATATCGTTTGGTTCGGTGAAGCCGTTCCCCTTTTGGAACAAGCGGCCATTGCCACCCAAAATGCCGACATCCTTATCATTATCGGTACATCAATGCAAGTATATCCCGCAGCAAGCCTTATCGACTATGCGCAGGGGCATGTACCTATTTATTTTGTCGACCCAAGACCCAGTGTTTCCGAAAACCACTACAACCATCTCACCGTTATAGCCAAAACCGCGGTAGAAGGGGTTCCCGATTTGGTGCGTGACCTTATCGAATCGATTTAACTACACTAACGCCTACCATCGAAAATGACTGAAAAGGAACTGTACCAATCGTTAGACTACGTAAACCACTCACGCGAGAAACGGGCTGAAATGGCACTCCTGGTCACTACAAATCCTCAATTGGTAAGGCCTTTGCTCAAAATTGCCTTTGAGGTAGACAACCCCATATCCAATAAGGCCTGTTGGGTCTTGGAATTTACGGCTAAGGAAAACCTTCCCTTTCTTTACCCCCATTTAGATGTTTTTACCGCCAATCTCGGCAGGGTACATTTTGACTCCGCCGTACGGCCCCTTGCCAAAATTTGCGAGTTTTTGACCAAGACCTATTTCTCAAAACAAAAAAACGAACTACAGGCGATTATGACCGAAACGCAACTTGAACGCCTAACCGCGGCATGTTTCGATTGGTTGATAGGAGAGCACAAAGTAGCGGCCAAAGCCTATTCCATGACCTCATTATGGCTACTCGGCCAGAGGTATCCATGGGTCCACCCCGAACTAAAAATGATCTTAGAACAAAATTATCCAGAGGGAAGTGCCGCTTATCAAGCTAGGGCGAGGGAAATTTTGGCCAAGTTAAAGAAGTTGTCGGCCCAAAAAACGAGTTATTAACTTTTTAACTACAACTTTTTAGTACAAGACACCTAAAAACCTTTTAAAACTAGCCATCATAAGGTATCTTTGCTTTTTTTCGAAAATCAACCTTATACAACATTATGTCGCTAAACGCTTTGAACGCTATTTCGCCTATAGATGGGCGCTACAGAAGTAAAACTGAACCATTGGCACCATTTTTTTCGGAGGAAGCCCTTATCAAGTACAGAGTACGGGTTGAAATCGAATATTTTATAGCCTTGTGCGAAATTCCATTACCCCAACTTTCAGGGTTCGACCACGGCAAATTTGAGGCGCTACGCGAAATCTATATCAATTTTGATACGGCCGACGCACAAGAAATCAAAGAAATAGAGAAAACCACCAATCACGACGTAAAAGCGGTGGAATATTTTATCAAGAGTGCTTTTGATAAATTAGGCCTATCGGCCCATAAAGAGTTCATTCACTTCGGACTAACCTCCCAAGACATCAATAACACGGCCATTCCGCTCTCTATCAAAGAGGCTACCAATGAAGTATACGTACCCGAATACACGGCCTTATTGAACAAAATCGAGGAGTTGGCCAAAGAATGGGCCGACATCCCCATGTTGGCACGAACACACGGACAACCGGCATCGCCAACCCGTCTCGGTAAGGAAATAGAAGTTTTTGCCGTACGTTTAAAAGAGCAGTTCAACCTCTTGAACGATATCCCCAGTGCCGCCAAGTTTGGAGGGGCTACAGGAAACTATAACGCACACAAGGTCGCCTATCCTTCTATTGACTGGAAAGCTTTTGGAACCCGATTTGTACAAGAAAAACTAGGGCTGCATCACTCCTTCCCTACGACACAAATTGAACACTACGACCATATGGCCGCCTTGTTCGATACCTTAAAAAGGATCAATACCATAATTCTTGATTTAGACCGGGATTTTTGGACCTATGTTTCAATGGATTATTTTAAACAACGCATCAAAAAAGGTGAAGTTGGATCATCGGCCATGCCGCACAAGGTAAACCCCATAGATTTTGAAAATTCCGAAGGTAACCTAGGTATAGCAAATGCCCTCTTTGAGCACCTATCGGCCAAATTACCGGTTTCCCGTTTGCAACGCGACCTTACCGACAGTACGGTTCTTAGAAACGCCGGAATGCCCTTTGCCCATACGGTAATCGCATTTCAGTCAACATTAAAAGGATTGAACAAACTCTTGTTGAACAAAGAGAAATTTGAGCAAGACCTTGAAAACAACTGGGCCGTAGTAGCCGAAGCCATTCAGACGATCTTACGAAGGGAAGGCTACCCCAACCCTTACGAAGCATTAAAGGGACTCACCCGTACCAATGCCAAAATAGACCAGAATTCCATTGCCGATTTTATCGATACACTTGAGGTTTCTGAAGAAATCAAACAAGAGCTTAAGGTAATTACCCCGAGCAACTATACCGGAATTTAAAAATTCAATAAATCCCTTAACAAAAAAAGGCCGCAAATTGCGGCCTTTTTGGGGGGATAATGGTTAGTGTTTAAGTAGCGATTATCCTTTTCTTTGTATTTCAACCTGATGTGGGTAAGGAATTTCAATTCCAGCCTTATCAAGAGCAAGCTTACAGTTTTCCAAAGTTCCGAAATATACATCCCAGTAATCTTCTGGCTTACAGAACGGACGCACTGCAAAGTTTACAGAACTGTCGGCCAGTTCCGAAACGTTCACCGATGGTGCCGGATCTTTTAGAACCTTGGGGTCTGAGGTAAGTACATTGAGTAAAACCTCTTTTGCCGTTTTTATATCTTCCCCATAACCTACTCCTATGGTCGTATCAACCCTCATTTTACCTTCTGCGGTGTAGTTGATGATATTTCCGTTAGCCATTGCCCCGTTGGGTATAATGGCCAATTTATTGTCTGGCGTTATAATTTTGGTCGTGAAAATTTCTATTTCTTTCACTACGCCCAATAAACCTTGCGCCTCGATCAAATCCCCTATACGATAGGGTTTGAATATGATAAGCAAAACCCCTCCTGCAAAATTCGATAATGACCCTTGCAAGGCAAGACCTATGGCCAAACCGGCAGCGGCTATAATGGCTGCAAAACTGGTTGTTTCAACCCCCAATTTGGAAATTACCATGATGATCAAGAAAATAGTCATGGTCCATTTGACCAAGCTCAACAAAAACTGTTGCAACGACTCGTCATAACTTTTACGGGCCATACCTTTTCTCAGTACTCCCATAATCTTCTTAATGACCCATGAGCCGATAAGGTAAATTAATATTGCGCCCAATACCTTTGGCCCGTATTCGACGGCAAAATCAATGCCTTTGTTCATCCATACTTCCGCTTGTTCCATAATAGTTTCTCTTTATCTTAGGTTAGTGCTATATTCTGTAAGACACTCCATTTTTCTAAAAGTCACTTAAAATTTTAAATTTTGACCAAAAAAAAAACAAACCATGGGTTTTGGCTTGTTTTTTTGATGAATCTGTTTGCTTTTTTTACTTCATAAAGTCGGCTATCTTTGAGAGTTCTCCCCCTTGGTAATCAGACTTTTCCAAGACCTTTACGAACTGGACCATTCTAGCGGGATTCATATTTTTACCCAAAACGCGAACGACCACAAAACCTTTGTCTTCATTGTCTCCATAAATAACCACCTCATCAATGGCATCGTCATCACCGAGGTATTTTATGGTAGCCTTACCAAATTCAGTGTTCATTTTCATAAGCTCGGTAAAGTCTTCATTTTTCAAAATGGACTTTATCACCGCCTTCTCTTTCTGAAAATCGACCGCATTGGCATCGGTTTTTTTAAAGGCCAGTACGTTCAACTTTTTTAAGGAACCTAATCCCTCCTTTTGTTCTTCGGTCAATTGGGCTTTCTCAATGTTCAACAAGCCTACAGGCAGATCCAAGGTCAAAAAATTGGGATTTTCCGAATTTGCAACATAATACTGTTGCAGGCTAGGTGTGGAAGTGCAAGCACTTGTAATACCTAGGAGCAGTACCGCTATAACCCATGTTATTTTTCTCATGTACATATTTTTTAGAATATTGAATTGTATTTAGGTATTCCCTTAGCAGGTGCTACCTTACTACCTCTCCCCTACCTCGTTTAGTTCTTTCGGAAGATCCATCTTTTTGGTCAGGGCCCCGATTTTGTTCAGGTCGATATCGCCTGTCATAGATACCAGTACACTTTCAAATTTTCTATTATCGACACCTAGCTCATCGCTATTGATGTCGGATACGAACAACAAAAGCTCACTTACATGGTCTTCGTCCCTACCTTGTTTAATATAAAATTTGACCGTGGCATCTTTGTCCCTCACCTTCATCAACTCCTCCAATGAAGATGAGTTCAAGTATTTTTTTACGGTTTTGCCCATATCCTCGGAGATCCGGGCATCTTCCGTAATAAATATCTTAATCCCCTCTAAGCCTTGGGCGATATCGGCAAAATCTTGGGCATCTTGGTCGCTTTCGTCAAAGGCGGCAATATTGCCAGCCAATCGAATCATACCCTTGTTTATGGTGACAGAGCCTACATCTTTCATATTATCGTACTTATCGAAAATAGATTGAGAGCTGCCGAGAAACGGTAATACTGCCAGTACTAGAAATACACTTAGTTTTTTCATGATTGTTCGTTTTAAGATTAATGATCGTTTTTGATTATTGATTGATGATGATTGATTTATTATCTGTTTTTGCCCGCTTCGTTCAATTCTTCGGGCAGGTTCATTTTTTTCGTCAAAGAACCTATCTTGTTCAAGTCGATATCGCCAGTAAGGGATAACAGTACCGTTTCGAATTTTCTTCCGTTTACATCTATATCGTTCTTCATACCGGTCACGAACATCAAGAGCTCGCTCACGTGGTCGTCATCTTTACCGCTACGGATGTAAAACTTTACGTTGGCATCTTTATCCTTTACCCGCATAAGTTCTTCCAACTTGGCCGATTTAAGGTATTTCTCTACCGATAGTTTCATATCTGCAGAAATCGCCTTGTCTTCGGTAATGAACACTTTTAGGTTGTTAAGGCTTTTGGCGATATCCATAAAGTCTTTTGCCTCGGGATCATCAACCTCAACGTCTATTTTACTCAAGAGGTTGAACATACTGCGGTTCACGACCACGGCACTGACTTTGTCCAGGTCTTCATACTTATCGAACAGGGACTGTGAAAAGCCCATAACCGGAAACACTGCTACTATTAGTACTATTAATATTTTTTTCATCTTTCGGATTTTTATTTTAATTCTTATTGTAAATTTTATCTTTCGCCTCAACAAATTCGTTTAAATAGGCCATCTTCTCCGTGCCCCTCTCCATATTTTGGGCCAATAGGTCTAAGGCTTTTTTGGTTTCGTTATAGGCATATTGGGCCTGTTGCTGTTCCAGTTCCTTTTCATCATAATAGGTTTTTCCAAAATAAACACCGAGCATCAGCACTGCCGCCGCCGCTATCGACAACCATTTATACAGGCTACTTCCTCCTAGTTTCTTTTCAGGGCCCAAATCAAGGGGTTTTGCAAACCTTTCTTTTTTGGCCTTGGCGACAAAACCGAACAAAGGAGCGTATGGCTTTAGGTCGTCAGGTATGTTCTCTTTAGAGAAATAGTCTCTCAACACCTCTTCTTCGGCCACCGTTGTATCGGCTTCAAAGTATCTTTCGAGCAATTTTTTTACGTTATCCAATTCCATAACTGTGTTTTTGCATTAATTTTTCCCTAACGGTCTTTCTCGCCCGAGATAGGGCCACCCGTACTGCCGTTGGCTTCATCTCTAACATATCGGCAATTTCATCGTAATCATATTCTTCAACATCGCGCAACTGCAAGACCATTTTTTGTTGCTCCGGTAAATCTTCCATAATTTTCTGTACCCAAGAGACACTATCTTTGGCCTCTACTTTTTTCTGTAGCGAACTACCGCCCTCCTTATAATTGGTATGAACCAGTTTCAAGTTTCCGGCCTGTTTCGATTTTAGACGATCTAAACAGAAATTCTTTGTCATGGTCATCGCAAAAGCCTCAACGTTCTTGTACTGCCCCATATTCTTTTTCTTCGCCCATAGCTTCAACAGAATCTCTTGGGTGGCATCCTCAGCCTCTTCCCTAGAAACCAGCAAACGTTTTGCCAAACGATAGAGCTTGTCTTGAAAAGGACCGACAATCTTTAAAAAATCTGCCTGTTGCATTGTTTTGGTCGGGTTACTATTGAACACTTTATAATGAGGTCTTCATAATCAAGACGAGACACTTCTGGTTATGTTACAAATATTTTTTAATTTTCGCTTTGTAAGCTATTACTACAACTTTTTACTAACTGTTTACGTATACTAACTTAAACGATTTAAAATAAACTCCCCCATTATATTATCATGCCTTTTTTGGAACGGTAATTGATTCGGTAGTTTTACTTCACAACAAAAAAGCTATGAAAAAGTACCTCTTATTATTGTTGTCCGCAGGGCTATTCTTTACCAGTTGCAAAAACGATGACGATATTTTCCCCGATGACAATGGAGATGAAACCCAAAAAACGGCAAACGATTACCCCGTACAAAATTTCATGTACCAAGTAATGAATTCATTTTACTTCTGGCAAGAAGATGTTCCCAATCTGGCCGATAGCAAATTTAAAAGTCTTGATGACCCGGATTATATTTCTTTTTTGGCTTCCGAATCTGATCCCGAAGCCTTTTTCAATAGCTTATTATTTGAAGATGATCGTTTTAGTTTCTTAAGGGAAGACTATCACGATCTGGTAAATAGCTTTCAAGGGATATCAAAAAGTAATGGCCTTGAATTCGGTCTTTCTTTATTTGGTGACAATAGAGATGTTTTCGGATATGTACAATACGTTGTAAAAGATTCCGATGCGGATAAAAAAGGCATGAAAAGAGGCGATATTTTTCTTACCGTAGATGGAGAGCAACTTTTTTACAACTCTGCAACGGACAACAACTTCCACTTGTTCAACGAAGATAGTTACACCTTGGGAATGGCCGATATTATCGACAAGACCATTACGCCTAACAATAAAAAAGTCACCTTGACCAAAGAAGAGGGCCTAACGGAGAACCCTATTTATTTATCTACCGTTATCGAACATAATGGCGTAAAAGTCGGCTACATTATGTACAATTCCTTTATAGCCAGTTATGACGATGAACTGAACGAGGTCTTCGGAAACCTTAAAGCCGAGAATATAGATGAACTTGTGCTCGATTTCAGGTATAATCCCGGTGGACGAGTTACATCGGCAATACAAATTGCCAGTGCCGTGTACGGTACCAACACCGATGAACTTTTTCTTAAGGCCCGTTACAACGAAAAGATCATGGAAACATTCGACCCTGGCGATGGAGAAGAAAATTTTGTGGACACGACCTTTGACAGCAAGACCCCACTCAACACCTTAAACCTAAAGCGTGTATTTGTCATAGCAACAGGAGCCACGGCTTCGGCCAGTGAATTGGTAATGAACGGACTTGCACCCTATGTTGACGTGGTCCACATTGGTGAGAATACCGTTGGAAAAAACGAATTCTCGAATACCTTCGTCGATGATCCCGAAAACAACTATTTCTACAATGAAGATTACGAAGATAGAATAAACCCTGACAATCAATGGGGCATACAACCATTATTGGGCCGCAATGAAAATGCCGATGGTTTTTTAGATTACACCAGTGGCCTGGTTCCAGACTATGAACTAGATGAGGACGCTGGCAATCTAGGCGTTTTAGGCGATGCCGATGAACCCCTACTTGCCCTTGCCCTATCGGTGATTTCAGGAGAAACCGCAAAACGAAGTTTCGAACCTCTTATATCGGTCGATTTCGTTTCTAGTTCAAAAATGTTCAAGCCCGGCGCGAACAAAATGCTGATGGATGGCTTGATAAAACCGTTAAAATCAAAATAATACAAATAAAGCTCACTAATTTTACGTTGTGATATAAGGGTGGATGCGGTCGTTCACCCGTAAAACACTATTTGTTGTCTTATTATGATGAAAAAATTGAATTTAGGACTGCTCCTATCTGTATTTCTTATCGTTTCCTGTTCTAAAACCGATGACGACTTCACTATACCCGATACCGTGGATCCCGATCCCGATGCAGGGGTACATGTACAAGACTTTATGTGGAAAGCCATGAACTTTTGGTATTTCTGGCAATCGGATGTGGAAAACCTATCCGATACGAAATTTCCAAATACAGAGGAGGGATCCCTAGCCTATACCCAATTTCTGGCATCTGAACCGGACCCCGGAAAATTTTTCGACGATAAGCTATTGTTTTCGGAAGACCGTTTTAGCTTTTTTTCAGATAATTACGTAGAACTTGTACAATCATTGGCCGGTATTTCTAAAAGTAACGGAGTCATATTCGGACTGGTAAGACAAAAGGAGAACAGCAGTGAAATCTATGGCTATGTGCAGTATATTATTCCTAATTCAAACGCGTCAACCAAAAACATCAAACGCGGAGATATCTTTACGGGAGTAAACGGCACCACCTTGACCGACCAAAACTACAAAACCCTTCTCTTTGGGGATAGTGACACCTATTCTTTGGACATGGCCGATATTGAAGGTGAAAATGCGGAACCGAACGGAACGCAAATACAATTGACCAAAGAGGTAGGCCTTCGCGAAAACCCCATACTCCTAGACGAAATCATTGAAATACAGGACAAAAAAATTGGCTACTTGGTCTATACCGGGTTTACCAACGAATATGACGAAGAATTGAACCAAGTCTTCGGTCGGTTTAAATCGAATGGGGTAAACGAACTGATACTTGACCTTCGATATAACCCAGGAGGCTCTGTCAACACCGCCGTTCTCTTGTCAAGTATGATATATGGCACCAACACCGAGGAAGTCTTTCTCAAGGCGCGATATAACGAGAAGTATCAAAAAATACTTGACGACAATGATACCGAGCTAAGACGCTTTTTTGCGGAAAAGACCAGTAAGGGCACTGCCATAAACTCCCTAAACCTCAACAAAGTCTATATATTGACCACCACGAGCACAGCCTCGGCGAGCGAATTAGTGATCAACGGCCTGACTCCTTATATCGACGTGGTTCAAATAGGGGACAAAACCCGAGGAAAAAACGAGTTCTCGGTAACTATGGTAGACGACAGAGGAAACAACTACGTCTATAACCAAGAACGAACGAACAAAATAAACCCCAAAAACAAGTGGGCCATACAACCCTTATTAGGCAGAAATGAAAACTCGAAAGGGTTTTCAGCTTACACCAGTGGCTTGGTACCCGACATAGTCTTACCCGAAGATTTAGCAAATTTGGGTGTATTAGGCGACCTTAACGAACCACTGCTTGCCAAGGCCATAGAACAAATAACGGGATCCCCGGCCAAAGGCAGCCATACCGTCGAACTTCCTATAGAGACCATGACCAATTCAAAAATGTTCTCGCCTTTAAAAGATAACATGTACGTTAGCGACCCGCCTATAGTTTGGTAGTCTAAAAACATTCAATACGAACAAAAAAGCGGCCCGTTTTAAAAACAGACCGCTTTTTTTTGAATTTATAATTTCTCAGAACTCGTAGAACCTTTGATACTTACGTTTTAATCGCGAAGGAACAGAAATTGCTTCCGGATGAAACAACCCGGCCAACAACTCTATGCCATCGACCAAGGTGGCAGCGGATGATTGCGTAAACAAATCAAAATCGGCTACATATACTTTTTGGTCCTTGACCGCCTTTAAGTTGGGCCAGCCCTCTTTTAAAAGCAATAGATGCATCTCCTTTAAGGTTCTTTTAATACTGAACCCACAAGGCGCTACTATAATTACCTCCGGATCGTACTGCTTTATTTTATCCCATGAAAGCACACCACTATTCCCCGAAGGATTAGAAAGCATGTCTACCCCACCGGCAAAACCGATTTGATGGGGAATCCAATGTCCGCAATTATAAATAGGCTCTATCCATTCCAACAACAGCACTCTCTTTGTAAGAACTCTAGCTGCTCTTAGTTGGTCCACTACATAATCTATTCTTTCATTCAGTTTTCCCAAATACTCATAAGCCACCTCTTCCCTACCCAATGCCTTGGCAATAGTAATGGCATTTTCAAAGACATCATTAAAACTAGAAGGACTAATTGAAATAAGTTCCGGTTGTTTCTCAAGGTTTGCAACAGCAGCGGCCGTACATTCCGTATCGATTTGACAAACATCACACATATCTTGTGTAAAGATGATGTCTGGAGCGATTTCGGCAAGGGCCTTTTCGTCTACATAGTAAAGCTTCTCCCCTTCCTTTTTGCTTTCCGAGAAAAAGGTGTCGATTTCTTGGCTTGTATAGTTCTTCCCTTCCAAAATGCAACGCACTATCGGTTTTTTCTCTTGCAATGCCATAGGGGGGCATTCAAACGTAATACCATGCAAGTGTTCTTGCAACCCCATATCATAGAGCATTTGGGTAACGGCAGGCATAAAAGAGCAAACTTTGAGCACGTTTTTGTTTTTTAGAGATTGAGACTAAAACCGATCATAACATTCCTTCCTTTGGTCGTAAAACCAAGGGCTTCGGTATATTCTTGGTTTAAAATATTATTGACATTTAAAAATACCTTTAACCGGTTTTCTATACATTCGTGCGAGAGGTACAAATCTACCAAGGAAAAACTGTCCAAAGGTACAATAGTAGATGGGAAAGTACTAAAATCAGAATCTGTTCTACTTCCTGTAAGGCTATAGTTTAACGAGGCAAAAGCTCTATCTGAAAACGCATAGCCCAAATTCGCATTTATCTTATGTTTGGGAATACGAACGGCATCGTCTCCCTTTCTCTCCGTAAATGTATAATTGGCATCGAAATTTAATTTGTCGGCAGCTTTCCAACTAAGCTCTACCTCCACTCCTTGTGCATCAATTGTATTCAGTGCATTTTTATAACTACTCGTTGCATTATCATAAAACACAAAGTTTTCTTCTTTTCTATTAAAATAAAGGGCACTAGCTCTAAAGTTACCTTTACCGGCAAATTCTAAACCTCCCTCAATAGTTCGGTCATCTTCTGGTTCTAAATCTGGGTTAGCCCCATAATTCCCGAACAACTGAGTTAATGACGGTGTTATATAAGACGTTGCATACGATGTCAAGAACTTAAGATAACTGCCATCCATTTTAAGAGTAAAAGATGGGTTTATATTGTAAACAAAGTTGGTTCCGTACTCCGTATGGTTGTTTAAGCGTGCACCGGCATTCAAGTTCAATCCAAAATCAGATACATAGACTACGTTCGCATATGGATCGGTAATCTCAAATTTTTCCTTGGCTAAAAAATCGGTTTCATCGGCTAAATAATTCAAACCGACAACACTGTGAAATTGATCATTAAAATTGTATTTATGATATACATCTACCACATAGTTGTTACCCTTAAACGTAGACGGAAAATCCGTGATATTTTCAGAATCATAACTACTGTATCCTGCATTTGCCCGTAAAGAACCCCTACCATAATCATAGGTGGCCGCAACCCCTGCTCTTTCTTGCTTACTTATAAACTGATTGGGCGCATCCGTTGGACCGTAAGAGTTATCAAAATTTGTATTTACCTTTGTTTGGTTTCCATAAACCGAAACCTTCAGTTTATCCGAAAAATCATAGCCCAAACGCAAATTCGTCGAAATGTTTGAAAACGGATCTTCTTCATTCGCAGGCGTTATATTTGCCGAAATACCTTCCGCATATCGGTTCGAAAAACTACCCGAATAATTGAATTTATTCAACGTACCGCTTATTTGAGCACTGTTAGACGACCTTGATACATTGTAATTTTGGTCATCTTGGGTTTGATTCGTACCTACACTTGACTGTACACTCAGGGAAATAGGTTTTACCGAAGCTTTTTTAGTAGTAATATTTATAACTGCAGTGGCCGCATTGGTACCATAAAGCGTACTAGCGGCACCTTTAATGATCTCTATAGATTCTACACTAGCGGCAGAGAGTAAACGCAAATCGTATACCTCAGAAAAAGACGACGGATCTAGAACTCGAACCCCATCGACTATAACAAGTACTTGACGCCCTCTTCCTCCTCGGGCATAAACACCAAAAACAGAACCTTCTGGGCTACGGCTTCCCGATATTTCGATACCGCTCTGGTTATTAATGATTTCAGTGATGTTCTTACCTTGGTAACGCTCTAATTCTTCTGCGGTAATCTTTATCACCGTTTTACCTGAATTTTCACGTTTCAACTCAAATTTAGAATCACTGACCACAACCTCATCTAGTTGTCTCACTTTTGTAGAATCGCCTTCTACATTTTGCGCAATCATACTGGTGCTTGCCAATAGGGCAGCACAAACTCCATAAAAATTTTTGTTCATTTTGTAATCTCTGTTCGAGCGAATAGTATGTCTGTACCCATACGTAAACCTTTATCCCGAAAGTTTAACATTAGTTGTTTGAATCCGGCAGGTCTCCTGACTTGTCCAATGTTGTTTTACCTTCCCATCTTTATGGCAGACAGTGGTTTTGAAGAAAGCAACACCCTCTTAAGAGGCACCAAGCGTAGCTCGGCATGAACTTACAGTTGCGGGAACAGTTCCGGACTTTCACCGGATTCCCTTTTAATCAACAAGGCCATAACGACCCTGTCGAACCTAAATTCGCGGCGAAGGTACATAATTTGTGAAAAGATTGCACCTGAAAAATGTTTCGGTTTTGAAGCTGTAAAAGAAAAACCTTTTTTTGTGAAATTACTCTACGGCAATAAGCTCTACTTCAAAAACAAGTACAGACCCGCCGGGTATACCCCTTCTATCTGAATTTCCGTAACCCAAGGCTGCAGGTACCAATAGCAAGCCGTTACCGCCTTCCTTGAAATAGGTGATACCTTCCGTCCATCCGGCGATAACCTGTGATAGGTTGAATGTGATGCCTTCCGCTTCACTTTCATCAAAAACTTCTTTATCGGTAAAATAGCCCTTATAAGCCACGGTGACATTTGAGGTTGCCGTAGGCCGAAAGCCTGTACCCTCTTCTTCTACCACATAGTAAAGACCGCTAGCGCTTCTCTTGGCGTCAAGATTGTTCTCTTCAATGTATTCCTTGATTTCCTGTTCATTTTTTGCTACATAATCCACTTTTTCATCATCGCTACAGGAAGCGAATACGGCCAAGACCAAAACCAATAAGATTTTTTTCATATCATTTTTTTGAAAGTCAAATATAGCGAACAATTGACGTTGTCCAGACGAATTTCCCTTATAAACTGTCCCTTCTCCTTTTACTTCCTCAGAATCAATTGATAGATAGAAAATAAATAAAATTCCATTTGTCTTTTTTTCTTGGAAAAGAAAGACTGTACCTTTAGCCCATTGATACATTTCACCCATTCTTGAGACCCATAAGACAAAAAAAATTGAAGAAAATTGTTTTCATTGCCCTATGCGCCTTGGTTGTTTCCTGTAAAAGGGAGAAGAAAGAAAGCACCTCGATTACCACTAGCTTACCTGCCATAACCAAGATTACGCATGCTACTGGTTTTTCCATTGAAAAAGCAGCCGAAGGGTTTACCGTTATTACCGTATCATCGCCATGGCCAGGCTCGGAAAAAACCTTTAAATACGCCTTGGTCGACAAAGAAAAGATGGCCTCCATCACCTTGAACAGCGAAGCATACGACGCTATCGTGGCCGTTCCGATAGAACGTTTGGTGGTTACCTCCACGACCCATATTCCCTCACTTGAAGCCCTAGGGGTGGCCGACAGGCTGGTGGGCTTTCCGAATACGGATTTGATTTCTTCTGAATATACCCGTAAACGGATATTGGATGGTAGTGTAAAGGAGTTGGGGAATAATGAAAGTATCAATACGGAAATCACCATCAGCCTTAATCCTGAAGTCGTTATAGGCTTTGGCATGAACAATAGGAACAAGGCCTATGAAACCATAGCCCATTCCAACATTCCCGTGGTCCTCAACGGGGATTGGACCGAGGAGTCCCCTCTCGGAAAAGCGGAATGGATCAAATTTTTCGCACCTTTTTTTCAACTTGAGGCCAAGGCCGATAGTATTTTTAATGCGATTGAAAATTCATATCAAAAAACCAAGGCCCTTGTAGCCAAGGTCAAAACAAGGCCTACCGTACTTACCGGGGGACTCTACAAAGATGTTTGGCACGTAGCAGGGGGCAAAAGTTGGATGGCCCAATTTCTAGAAGATGCAAAAGCCGATTACCTCTACAAAGACGACACCGAAACCGGAGGGATTTCACTTAGCCTAGAAGCCGTTCTGGCCAAATCACAACAGGCCGACTACTGGCTCAACCCCTCAATGATCACCTCCTATTCTGAAATGGAAAAAGCCAACGCCCACTATACACAATTCAAGGCCTTTAAGAATAAAAATATATTCTCGAACACCTTGGCAAAGGGCAGTACAGGGGGGCTCCTATATTACGAAATGGCACCGATGAAACCCGATTTGGTCTTAAAAGACCTTATTCACATTTTCCATCCCGAATTGCTTCCCGATTACGAACCCTTCTTTTTTAAACCTCTTGAATAAGTGCAAGTCCAAAAAACATATCGCACTTCCTTTTTACTCCTACTGCTTGTTTTGGTAATTACCTTTATTATCAACATCTGTTTAGGGTCGGTTTCCATTCCCGTTTCCAAAACCTTACATTCCATTTTCGGAGGAAGCTTGGAAAACACGGCCTGGGAGTACATCATTTGGAACTATAGACTGCCCAAGGCCTTTACGGCCCTATTGGTGGGCAGCGGACTCGCCTTGAGCGGATTGCTGATGCAAACCTTGTTCAGAAACCCTTTGGCAGGCCCCTTCGTACTAGGTATCAGTTCCGGTGCCAGTTTGGGCGCGGCCATCTTAATAATGGGATCGGCCACTTTTACTTCGTGGCTCGGTATTACCCTGATCAACGATGTTTCCCTTGCCCTTGCCTCTAGCACGGGAAGTTTTTTAGTGCTGTTCTGTGTTCTTCTTATCGCCCGAAAGGTAAAGGATAGTATGGCCCTTTTGATCATAGGCCTTATGTTCGGTAGCATTACTGCAGCCATTGTAAGTGTTTTGTCTTATTTTACCCAAGCTGAAAAACTGCAACAATTCGTCTATTGGTCCTTTGGTAGCGTAGGGAATCTTTCTTGGCACCAATTGCTCCTATTACTGACCTTGGTCTGTTTGGGCATATTTCTAAGTGTGCTTTCCATTAAACCTTTAAACGCCTTCTTGCTAGGTGAAAATTACGCCCGTAGCCTTGGCATCAATTTGGTGAGTTCTCGGTTCAAGATCATTGTTGCGACCGGACTCTTGGCCGGCGGCATTACCGCTTTTGCCGGGCCCATTGCATTTATCGGCTTGGCAGTTCCCCATTTGACCCGTCAGGTTTTCAATACTACGGAGCATCGCATCTTGGTTCCGGCCGTATTGGCCTATGGTGCCATCTTAATGCTGGTTTGTGATACCATAGCCCAACTGCCAAACAATGCCAATGTTTTGCCTATAAATGCCATTACCAGTATTTTTGGTGCCCCAGTGGTAATCTGGTTATTGTTAAGAAAAAGAAAAATGGTGTTTTGACCCAAAACACAACATAATAAACTTTACATTATACAGATATGATCATATGTTATACCCCAAAGAGGGGCAATTAGATAGTTTTACGTTCAACAATTATTTTAAAACCTATTTTTTACAAACTATTTATAGTAAACCCAACCCTATGCAAACCAAATTGACTTTTCTTTTTCTTCTTTTAAGCAGTGTTGCCATTAACCTAAATGCGCAAAAAAATGACAAAGGTTGGGAGATGCTTCTCGACAAAGACCTATCTAACTGGGACGTTTTTATAGGGGTACCGCACACATCGCTCGACCTTGAAGGCTACGAAAAAGGTGATGGAATGCACGGAACACCGATCGGACTCAACAACGACCCCTTGAATGTCTTTACCACAAGCCAAGAAAACGGGGAGACTATTCTCAATGTAAGCGGCCAGATCTATGGGGGCTTAAGCACCAAACAAGAATACGAAAACTACCACTTGGTCTTTGATATCAAATGGGGCTCCAAAAAATACGAACCCCGCCTTAAAGACAAGAGGGACAGTGGGGTTCTTTACCATGCCCAAGAACCACACGGACAATTCTGGAACGTTTGGATGAAGGCCCCGGAAATGCAGGTACAAGAAACCGATTGTGGCGACTTTTTCCCTTTAGCCGGTGTAAGTATGGATATCAAAGCTTCAAAACGCAAGGAAAACGGAAAAGAATTTTGGTTCTACGATCCAAAGGGAGAAGTACATACTTTTAAGACAGGGGCCGACGGACGTTGCAGGAGAATGGCCAATTTTGAAAATCCCCATGGGGAATGGAGCCGCCTAGAACTTATTTGCATAAACGACAAAGCCTACCATATTGTTAATGGAAAGGTGGTAATGGTACTCGAAAATGCAAAGGAATATAACAAAAATGGTGTTGCAAGCGCACTGACCAAAGGAAAGATCCAATTTCAATCGGAGGCCTGCGAGGTGTATTACAAGAACATCAAGATCAGAAGCATCTCTAAATTGCCTAAATACATCAAGAAACAACTTTAACACCTACTGTCGTCGCCTATACAACCAAACATACTACGCTTCTCTCGAAAGACCTTGCCATTGGTTACGGAACCCATGTAATAGCAAAAGGCATCAACTTTGCCTTGGTACCAGGCGAGTTAACCGCCATCGTGGGGATCAACGGTATCGGCAAGTCTACCTTGTTACGGACCCTGGGCAACGCCCAACCCCTTCTTTCAGGGCAATTGATCATCAAAAAAAAACCTTTGGAAGCCTATGCCCCCTTAGAGTTATCGTCTGAAATAAGCATGGTCTTAACGGAGCCCATCGCCTCTAAAAATTTGTCCGTTCTAGAATTGGTAGCATTAGGCAGGCAACCCTACACCAATTGGCTGGGCAAACTGACCGATATCGACAAAAAAAAGATAAGCGAGGCCTTTGAAGCGCTAGAGTTGAGCGACTTAAAAGACAAAAAATGTTTTGAACTGAGCGACGGACAGTTACAACGGGTCATGATCGCCAGGGCCTTGGCCCAAGACACCGATATCATTCTCTTAGATGAGCCTACGACCCATTTAGACCTCTACCATAAGGTGCAAATATTAAAATTACTGCGCACCATAGCGCACACCACAAAAAAAACAGTGGTTTTTACCACTCATGAAATTGAGATGGCGATTCAACTTTGCGACAAAATGCTTCTCTTAGATGGGAAGTCGAACCATTTCGGACAACCTTGCGAACTTATCACACAAAAGGCCTTTGAATCTTTGTTTCCTTCCGACACTGTTGTTTTCGACCCAAAAACGGGATCTTTTAGAATAAAAAAGTAACCCAAGGGCAGTGTTCCGTTTTAATACCAATCTCGTATCTTTACCCTGAACATTTTACCAGGAAGATGAACGTTTACCTTATTTACTTATTAATCGGATTACTATGCCTTGCCATAGGCTATTTTTTAGGAAATTATATTCAGAACCTAAAGACGAAGTCGAGCCAGAGTGCCCTTGAAGAACGGGAGCAACAACTGCATGCCAACCTCAATGTATTGGAGGCGCGATTGAAAGATAGCGAAGCGCACAAAACCCGTTTACAGGATGAAAAGGAACAATTAGGCAACCAAATTGTCCGTTATCAGGCCGATCTGGAGAATCTTCAGCTGAAAAATAGGGAGCAAAAAGAAGAGGTTGAAAAACTACAGGAAAAATTCACCAAAGAATTCGAGAACCTCGCCAATAAAATTTTAGAGGAAAAAAGCCTAAAATTCACCGAACGCAACGAGAAGAACATTAAGGATATTTTGACGCCCCTCAATGAGAAAATACAGCTTTTTGAGAAGAAGGTAGAAGAGAGCCAAAAAGAAAATATCAGCATACATTCCGCATTAAAGGAGCAACTTTTAAATCTTCAGAGCCAAAACCTGAAAATCACCCAAGAGGCCGAAAACCTTACCAAAGCCTTGAAAGGCGACAGTAAAATGCAAGGGAATTGGGGCGAGTTGGTACTGGAACGCGTGCTTGAAAAATCAGGATTGGAAAAAGACCGCGAATATACCGTTCAGCAAAGTTTTACCAGGGAAGATGGTTCGAGGGTGCTTCCCGATGTGATCATACACCTTCCCGATGGCAAGAAAATGGTGGTCGACTCCAAAGTATCGTTAACGGATTACGAGCGGTTTGTAAATGCCGAAGACGATTTACGTGATAAATTCCTAAAAGACCATATCAATTCCCTAAAAAGACACGTCGACCAGCTTTCCGCCAAAAAATACGAAGACCTTTACGCCATGGAGAGTCCGGATTTCGTACTCATGTTCGTGCCCATAGAACCCGCTTTTGCCATTGCCATCAATAATGACAGTACACTTTACAGCAAGGCCTTCGAACAAAATATCGTCATCGTTACGCCATCGACCTTATTGGCTACATTACGTACCATTGACAGTATGTGGAACAATGAAAAACAACAGCGTAACGCCTTGGAAATAGCTCGACAGGCCGGGGCCCTATATGATAAGTTCGAAGGTTTCGTAAACGACCTGACCAAAGTGGGCAAGAAAATGGACGAGGCCAAATCGGAATACAAAGGCGCCATGAACAAACTGGTCGAAGGCCGTGGAAATATTGTCATCAGTATTGAAAAATTGAAAAAAATGGGAGCAAAAGCAAAAAAATCGATTCCCGAACCCATACTTAAACGCGCTCAAGAAGATGACTTTGAAAGCGACCTAAAACTAGAAACATGAAAAAGTCGCTCTTTATTAGCTTGGGCATTATTTTAGCCCTATTCGCCATAGTGTACGCATTCATTTACTTCGTACCCTATAGCAACGGAATACGTTCGGGCGAGCTTATCAAAATCAGCCACAAAGGTGTTATCGTCAAAACTTGGGAAGGAGAGATCAGTCAAGGCATATCAGGTGCCCAGATCTTTTCATTTTCCATATTGGACAAAGACAAAGAAGTGATCGAACAGCTTCAGCAGTACCAAGGACAATACGTAAAGTTGCATTATGTTGAACGCTTTGCTACTTTTCTTTGGCTCGGAGATAGCAAATATTTTGTAACCAAAGTAGAAAAAGAACAATCACCTCATTTTAGAAACTAATGGAAAAATTCAAGAGTGCTAACGATTCAAGAGTTTCAATAACCGAACTAATGCTTCCCTCCCACTCTAATTTTGGTGGGAAGGTCCACGGTGGACACATTCTAAACCTAATGGACCAGATTGCCTTTGCATGTGCCTCAAAACACTCTCAAAGATATTGTGTGACCGCATCGGTCAATCGGGTCGATTTCCTTCATCCGGTAGAAGTCGGTGAGCTGTTAACCTTGCGCGCTTCCATAAACTACACCGGTAAGACCTCTATGGTCGTAGGGGTTCGGGTAGAATCGCAAAACATCACCTCCGGCACCAAGCGCCATTGCAATTCCTCATACTTTACCATGGTAGCCAAGGACGAAAACGGAAAAAGCGTACCCGTGCCCGGTCTATTGTTAGAGAACGAGCAAGGCGTTAGACGATTCGCCCGAAGCAAACAAAGAAAAGAAGAGGCTTTCTCAAGGGATACCCAATTCGACTCGTCCCAATTTAAAATAGAGGAACACCTCGACCTTTTGGCCAATGAAAACGTAAAGCTCGACCTTAGGTAAGCTTATCGGCCGCCGCTTGATCCAAGAACCACAATAGATTGCCCGAGGTTGGGGCTACCAAGTGGGCCGGATAAGTGACGGAACCACCATCGCTACCGAGAATTTCGCCTACTTTTTCCTTTTTTCCTTCACCGGTCACCAAGAAAGCAACGGTCTTTGCGTGATTGATCAGATTGCCCGTTATAGTGATGCGCCTTTGCCCCGATTCGGGGTGTACGGCCACTTCACATAGATGTTCTGAATTCCAAAGTTCTATTTCATGGGGGAAGATAGAAGCGGTATGGCCGTCATCGCCCATACCTAAAACCACTAGGTCAAATTGAGGGAAACCGTTTTTGGCCGGAAGCCCCGATTTCAATTCCCTTGCATATCGTTCGGCTTCGCCTTGGGGCTCATCTTCCCCATGAACGCGATGGATGTTTCCTTCAGGAATTTCAATTTTAGACAACAGGTGTTCTACCGTCATCTTATAGTTGCTTTCATCATCGGTCGGGGGCACACAACGCTCGTCTCCCCAGTACAAATGCACCTTAGACCAATCGATTTGTCCACCAAACTTATCGGCCAGTTCATCAAAAACTATTTTTGGGGTACTTCCGCCCGAAAGGGCCACATGAAAAGTATCGTTTTGCTTCACTTGCTCGGCAAAATAGGCCGAAAACGCTTCGGCAACCTCGTTTTTATCTTGATATATCTTTAAATCCATAGTCGTTTTTTACAATTTATACGCAAAGCTTTGGACCAATGGCCATAAACCCCTATTAGCATATGACACAAAAGCCCGGATCATCGGTCAAACTCGCTCCCGGGTTTCTCCATTCGCCTATACCGTCTATCAGCTCATTTGAATTTTCGGGTCCCCAGACCCCTGCCGCATACCCGTACATGCGTACGTCTTTACCACTTTCCCAATACTTTAAGATCGGATCCACGAATTCCCAAGCTGCTTCAACCTCATCGGCCCTGGCGTACAAGGTAGCGTCACCCTGCATAGCATCTAGAAGCAGGCGTTCATAGGCCTCCATCACATGGGTTTCCGCCAAACTGGAATAGTAGAAGTCAAGGTTGGCACGTTCGACCTTAAAACCTTGGCCGGGCACTTTTACCCCGAATTTTATCAAAATGCCTTCGTCTGGCTGTATTCTTATGACCAGTTTATTGTCCTTATTGTCCAATCCCGATTCTTGAAACACCTGATGATGTGGTGTTTTAAAATGTATGACCACTTCGGTAACCTTCGTTGGCATTCTCTTGGCGGTACGCACGTAGAAAGGCGTATCTTTCCATCTCCAGTTATCCACAAAAAACTTGATGGCCGCATAGGTTTCGGTAGTTGAATTTTTGTCGACCCCTTCTTCCTCACGGTATCCTTTCACGGGCTCACCGTCTATAACCGAACTGGTATACTGCGCCCTTATGGTGTTATCGAACAATTCTTGCTCATCTTTCATGACCCTAAGCGACTTGAGCGCCTTTACTTTCTCGTTCCTAATATCTTCGGGAGCATCGCTGATCGGCGGCTCCATTACGATCAAGGAAACGATTTGGAGCAAATGGTTCTGGAACATGTCACGCAACGCGCCCGACTTGTCGTAATACCCTCCCCGTTTTTCAACACCGACACTCTCGGCATTGGTAATTTCTACGTGGTGGATATAGTTACGGTTCCAAAGGGGTTCAAAAATGCTATTGGCAAATCGCGTCACCAATAGGTTCTGAACGGTCTCTTTGCCCAAATAATGGTCAATTCGGTAAATCTGGTGCTCTTCAAAGAACTGTTGTAACCCCTGGTTCAGCTGTTTTGCGGTCTCAAGGCTATAACCGAAAGGCTTTTCAACGATCATACGTTTCCAACCGTTGTTCTGTGTGCTCATTCCCGCATCTGCCAATCGCTGCGCTATGGTTTCATATAAGGTCGGAGGCGTAGAAAGGTAATAGATGATATTTCCCGAAGTCTGATATTTGTTCTTAAGGTCTTCTACCCTTTTACGTAGGCGACCATAATCCGTATCATAGCTACCCCCCAAATCTTCGTAGAAAAATTTATTGGCGAATGCTTTTATATAGTCGTCGCTATGCTCTTTTATCTTTGTCTTTAGATATGTACTTTCCAAAACCACTTTATTTCTAAACGCGTTATCGGTCATATCACTTCTACTGGCCCCCAATACCACAAAATTTTCGGGAAGTTGACCTGCTAAATAAAGATTAAAAAGTGCAGGTACGAGTTTTCTTGCAGTAAGGTCGCCAGAGGCGCCAAATATCACAAGAATCTGGTTTTCTGTTTTATTCATAATGAGATGGTATCCTTATACGATTTGAAAGGCTAAAAGTATCGAAAAGATGCAGCAATACCAACGAGTTTACCCTAAGATAATCTTACATTTCAATTATTTCGCTTAATTTTGGTCGTATTGCCCGAATATGACAATTTTAGGGCCGATCGTGTAATTTTAAATATAGAAAATGGAAGGAAAATATGATTTTGGATTGATAGGTCTCGGTGTTATGGGACGTAACTTCATTTTAAACGTTGCCGATAACGGATTCTCTGCGTTCGGCTACGACCTGGATCAGGAAAAAGTAGCGGCATTAAAGGAGGAAGGCGGCCACGAAGCCAAGGTGAATGCATCCACCAATATAAAGACCTTCGTTCAAGCCCTGAAACAGCCTAGAAAAATCATGCTTTTGGTTCCGGCCGGAAAAATCGTAGACTCGGTCATCGAAAGTCTCTTGCCGCATATAGACCGAGGTGATATTATTATCGATGGAGGAAATTCTTTCTTTACCGATACCGACCGACGAGAAGCCTACCTTCACGACAAGGCCATCAATTTCTTTGGCGCGGGAGTTTCGGGTGGCGCCAAAGGTGCCCGACTGGGCCCCAGTATTATGCCCGGCGGATCAAAATCGGCCTACCAACACATTAAACCTATTTTTGAAGCGGTATCCGCAAAATATAAAGGGGAGCCTTGTGTAGCCTATTTAGGTCCAAAATCATCTGGCAACTATGTAAAAATGGTTCACAATGGTATAGAATATGGTTTAATGCAGCTCACTTCAGAAGTTTATGATTTGCTTAAAAAAGCAGGCAACTTTTCCAATGAAGAAATGCACGATACCTTTTCTAAATGGAACCAAGGTCGTCTGCAGTCTTTTCTAGTGGAAATCACCTCTAAAATTCTGGAACAAAAAGATGAACTGGGCGCAGACAAAGGTCATCTCGTAGATCAGATTTTAGACAAAGCAAAACAAAAAGGAACAGGGAAATGGACGAGTCAAAATGCCATGGACTTAGGTATACCGGTCCCTTCCATTGACATTGCGGTAAGTATGCGTGAAATATCGGCACTCAAAGCCGAAAGAACCGAAGCCGAAAAACTATATGGTCGCCCAGAAGTGGCAATTTTAGATAAAGAAGAATTGGCAAAGCTGACCGAAGAGGCCCTTTACTTCTCTTTCATCATTACCTATGCCCAAGGCTTGCACCAATTGGCCGATGCCTCAAGAGAATACAAATACGATCTAGATATTGCCACCATTGCCAAAATCTGGCGTGCGGGCTGTATCATTCGGGCCGGTCTTTTGGCCGACATCACCGAGGCATTTGAAGCCGATAAAGACTTACCGAACTTATTGCTTTCCCCGAATTTCGTCGAGAAAATCAAGGGTACGGTAACCTCGGCCAGAACCTTGGTAGCACATGCCGCCAAAAACGGTATCCCGATGCCGGGACTGACAAACTCATTGACCTATTTCGATGCCTATACATCAAGTCGATTGCCTTTGAACCTTATACAGGCGCAACGTGATTTCTTCGGATCTCACACGTATGAACGCCTTGACCAAGAAGGTATTTTCCATACCGAATGGGAGTAGCCTAAAAAGGCCTACCAAAACATGGATACCATAAAACTAGAATGCTGAAATGATAGGAAAATACCGCTACGGCATATATTTTTACGCTATTGAAAATAGTCTGAAATCAATAGCAGTTGTACTTGTTCTTGTTTTGTTGTCCATGTCGTGTAAACGACCCGCGGAGGAAAAGCCGATACCGGTACTCGATGAACATACATTAAACAGAAGGGTCGACGGTAATGCCGTCGACCCTCTTTTAAAACAGGTTTACGTACCTATTTACTCTGATATCTACAATCAGACCAGAGACTCCAGAACCTTATTGACGGCTACGTTAAGCATCAGGAATACCAGCCTTAAAGACAGTCTCTTCATTTCAAAAATAGATTACTACAATACCGGGGGCGACCTTGTAAGGAGCTATATAGACCAAACCATCTACCTCCGCCCTATGGAATCTATCGATTACGTTATAGAACAACAAGACAATTCCGGTGGCAGCGGTGCCAACTTTATTATCGATTGGTATGCCAAGCGCCCGTTAAACCCCTTGTTTCAAGCCGTTATGGTCGGCGGATTGGGTGCACAAGCTTTCTCCTTTACCACGGAAGGTGTAAACATAGAGGGCGAATAACCCGTTTTCAGTCGCACTATTTTTTTTGAATGCCCATACCATCTATCGATCTATTGGCCGCTTGCCGATAATTTGAGAAGCAAATTCTTATCTTAGCTTGCCGAAAAGGCCGACCGTACAACCCTATACCGGCCCCAATGTGAACATGAGGATATCAAAACCACTAGTATTCATTTTTTTCCTTGCGCTGTATACTAATGGAATAGCCCAAGAGGCCACGGATTGGAAAAGAGATACCTTAGAATTGTACGTCAACCGATCGAATGACGCCTACGACGAATACAACTATAAAGAAGCCATAAAATACGCTTCGGCCCTAGTAGAAAAAGGAAAGGAGTTCAATTACAAATACTACGAGTTTTTAGGCTATGATATACTAGGTGGAATCTATTCCGAGACGGACGATAGTGTGCAGGGAAGGATTTATTCCGAAAAGGCACTGGAACTGGCCCGGGCCACACACGTCGATAGTCTTATAGCATGGGGAACCCTGAATTTAGGCATTTTGTATTCCGACAATAAGGCCACCTATGAAAAAGCGGTCCGCTTCTTTAAGGAAAGCATCGACATAAATGAAAAGAACCAAGACTACGATGAAGTTTACCTCACTTATGTAAACCTCATCTGGACCTACCTCGACAACAAACAAATAGACGAGGCCTATACCTATCTTCAAAAAGCGGAAGATCTGTCCGCAAAGGAAGTCGATTCCCTTGACAAACTTTATATAGACCTTTTATACGGCAAGTATTACCTAATAAAGAAAGAGTACGATGCCGCCGCCCAAAAACTAGAGAACATCGCCTTAACCGCCGATAAGAACAACAATACCGATTTGGCCATTGAAGCTTACGACAATTTAGCCAAACTCTACAGTGAAACGGACGACTACCGAAAAGCCTTTACCAACCTAGACAAACACAACCAGTTCAAGCAAAAGGCATACACCCTTAAAAAAGTGGAAGAGACCGAAAAGGCCAGGGCCAAATTCAATTTGGAACAGGCCCAAAAAGACCTTGAATCGGCCCTAAAGGAAAAAGTATACTCAGAACAATTGATCTCAAAATCAAAAACACTGACCACGGTACTTATTATTGCCGTTGTTATTCTCATTATCACCCTGCTCATCATAATCGTATTCTTCAAGACCCGAAGAAAATACATCAACAACCTCCGGGCAAAGAACAAACAACTGAGTATCGCCCATGCCAAGGCCGAGAAACTTTCGACGATCAAGACCAAGTTTCTTTCTACGGTCAGCCATGAGCTTCGAACCCCCCTATACGGAGTTATAGGTATATCGAGAATTTTAAAAGAAGACGAAAAACTCAAAGATTATGCAGATGATCTCGATTCCCTAAAATTCTCGGCCGATTACCTCCTGGCCTTGATCAATGACGTACTCTTATTAAGCAAGATGGATGCCGAAGCCATTACCTTGTCAAAAATACCCTACGAGCTAGACACGCTCATAAAAAATATTGTACGTTCCTTCGAATCAACCCTACAACAAAACAATAACACCCTACATTTACACATTGACGACAAACTGCCGAACCACCTTATTGGAGATCCGATAAGATTATCGCAAGTGCTTATAAACTTAGTTGGGAACGCCATAAAATTTACAGAAAACGGTGACATTTGGCTAAAGCTTGTTCTTGTTGAAGCCATAGATGACGACACCTACTACACCCAATTTGTCATAAAGGACAACGGTCTTGGAATTCCATTGGATATGCAAAAAGACATTTTCAATGAATTCACCCAAATCGAAAACAAAAACCTCAATTATACAGGTACGGGGCTCGGCCTTACCATCGTAAAAAAAATATTGAAGCTCTACCAAAGCAAAATTGAACTCGATAGTACCCCGGGCAAAGGGTCGCAATTCAGTTTTCGCCTAAATCTCAAAAGATACAGTGAGAGCCAAAAGGCTAATGAAAGCCCTATCGCCAATTTACCTAAAGGAAGTGCATCAACTGAAAATAGACGGACCAATAAAGTGCTTATTGTCGACGATAATAGAATCAACCAAAAAGTAACGCAAAAAACCTTAGAAAAACACCATATTGAATCGAGTTTGGCAGATGATGGCGCCCAAGCCGTGGCCATGAGCAAAGCCAATGACTACGATTTGATACTCATGGACATACATATGCCGAACATGAACGGGATGGAAGCCACCCAATTGATACGTGAATTCGATAAAGACATTCCGATAATTGCGTTAACTGCCGTAGAGTTGGACGAGAGCAAAAAGGAAATACTCAATTCAGGCATTGACGATATTATCCACAAACCCTACAATCTTCCCGAATTCCTAGAGACAATCTTTAAGCACCTTCCGAAGGAAGAAATCAATCTTTCCCAATAAAACTTCGCTCCAAATGGCCAAAACCCAATATCATATCTACGTAATAGAGCTGTCAAAAAAGGTGTTTACTGAAAATCGGCGTTTTCGCGAAGCCAATCCACAATTCAACGGGGTCTTAGAATGTTTATATGTAGGAATGACCAGCAAAACCCCGAAAGAGCGCTTCCAACAGCACAAAACGGGTTATGTAAATAAAAAGGGACACCGCCTAGCTTCAACCATCGTAAAGAAATACGGATCCTACCTTAGGCCCAGCCTATACAATCATATTAAACCATTGACCACACGGGCCGCGGCCCTAAAAATGGAAGAAACCCTGGCCCTTGAACTGCGTAGGAAACGTTACGCTGTTTGGTACAATTGACCCTCCCCCTCCTACTTTCCCCTACATAACAAAAAATCAGTAACTTTAGGAAAACTGGCCCAACGATTTAACCCCGATAGCCTATGGAAGGATTAATAATGGATTACCCGCTCACTACGACCACTATTCTTGAATATGGCAACAGCGCTTTTAAGCACAAAAAAATCATCAGTTATTTGCCCGATGCCTCCAGGCATGAATACACCTTTGGAGACCTTTACAAACGCTGCATGCAATTGGCCAATGCACTCACCAATACCCTCGGGGTAAAAAAAGGCGATATGGTCGGCACCTTTGCCTGGAACCATTACCAACATGTAGAACTATACTACGGCGTACCCGGTATTGGGGCCATTTGCCACACCATCAACATCAGGCTTTCATCACAACAGACCGAATTTATAATCAACCACGCGGAAGACAAGGTTATTTTTGTAGACGCCACGCTTGTACCCTTACTTGAAAAAATTGCCGGGAAACTGGAAACCGTAGAGCATTTTATTATTCTAAACGCACCAGAAAATTTCAACACCACATTGCCCAATGTTTTACATTACGAAGATATACTGGCAGGACAATTGGAAGAATTTCAATGGCCTACCCTAAACGAAAACGACGCAAGCGGCATGTGCTATACCAGTGGCACAACGGGGCTGCCCAAAGGTGTGCTCTACACCCATAGGTCTACCTACCTACATGCCCTGACCATCTCCACGCCCAATGCCGCCAACTACAGCAACTCCGATATTGTACTGCTCATTGTTCCCCAGTTTCACGTTATGGCCTGGGGATATCCGTACCTATGTCTTCTTACGGGGTCTGATATGGTCTTGCCCTCATCAAACCTACAACCCGAGGCATTGATCAAAATTTTACAAAAAGAAAAGGTCACCAAGGCCAATGGTGTGCCTACAATCTGGATGGGGATCTATGAGAGCATGAAAAAAAATCCCCCTAGGCCCAAATTAGATTTGGAAGAGTATCTGGTCGGGGGGTCCGCGCTTCCCGCAAGCCTAATAAAGGCCATGGAGAAGGATTTTGGCATTAGAGGGGTCCACGCTTGGGGAATGACGGAAACGTCGCCCCTAGGCACCGTAAGCCGACTACAGCCCCACCATCAAGACTTAAGTGAAGACAAAAAGGTGGGGATACGGGCAAAACAAGGCATAGAGTTTCCCGGTATTGAAATGCGTATTGTAGACAACAACGGAAACGTCGCCCCAAGGGATGGCAAAACAATGGGCGAACTACAAGTTAAGGGAGCTTGGGTCATCAGTTCTTATTTTAAAACAAAGAACCGCGACAATTTCACCAATGACGGATGGTTTAGAACCGGAGACGTAAGTACTGTCGACCAAGATGGTTATATGCATATTACCGACCGAACAAAAGACCTGATCAAAAGTGGGGGCGAATGGATCTCTAGCGTTGCCTTGGAAACGACCTTAATGGCCCATCCGAAAATAAAAGAAGCGGCCGTAATTGCCATACCCGATGAAAAATGGTCAGAAAGACCCTTGGCCGTTATCGTGCTCCATGATAGAAACGAAAGGGTAACGAATTACGAATTAAAAGAATTTTTAAGTCGTGACTTCGCCAATTATCAAATCCCGGAAAAATATTTGTTCATAGGCCAAGTGCCAAGGACCAGCGTGGGCAAATTCGACAAAAAGGAAATCAGGAGACGTTACGCCCAAGGTAAATTATAAAAAAAGGTCGCGGCAAAACAATTACCACGACCTTTTACACTCTTCCAATAAGCAATTTTACTTGCTTAAGTACATTTTTCTTCGACCGTAAAGATCATAAAACTGATCATCTTTAAGGCTGTCGATAAAGAGAATGCTCTCGCCCGTACTCTTCATTTCAGGCCCTAGGTTTTTGTTTACATTCGGGAATTTATTAAAGGAAAAGACCGGTTGCTTAATGGCAAAACCTTTAAGCTGTGGGTTAAAATCAAAATCCTTGACCTTTTTATCCCCTAACATGACCTTGGTGGCATAATTCACATAAGGCTCCTTATAAGCTTTGGCAATAAAAGGAACGGTTCTAGAAGCACGTGGATTCGCTTCTATGATATACACCATGTCGTCTTTTACGGCAAATTGAATGTTGATCAAACCTACGGTGTTCAAGGCCAAGGCAATTTTCTTGGTATGGTCTTTTATCTGCTGCATTACAAACTCGCCCAAATTGAACGGAGGCAGTGTTGCGTTAGAGTCGCCCGAGTGAATACCACAAGGCTCTATATGTTCCATAATACCAATAATATAAACATCTTCCCCATCACAAATGGCATCGGCTTCCGCCTCTATCGCGCCATCCAAATAATGGTCTAACAACAATTTATTATTCGGTATTTTTCTAAGAAGATCTACAACATGCTCCTCTAGCTCCTCTTTGTTTATGACAATTTTCATTCCTTGCCCACCCAACACGTACGAAGGTCTTACCAACAACGGAAAGTTAAGTTCATCGGCCAAGGCCAAGGCTTCATCGGCAGTTTCTGCAACCCCGAACTGTGGAAACGGAATGTCGTTTGCTTTTAAAAGCTCGGAAAAACTACCACGGTCTTCCGCAAGGTCCAGTGCCTTGAAACTGGTTCCGATAATCTTAATACCGTATTTCTCCAATTTCTCCGCAAGTTTCAATGCGGTCTGCCCGCCTAGCTGTACAATAACGCCTTCAGGCTTCTCATGACGGATAATATCGTAGATATGCTCCCAGAAAACCGGCTCAAAGTAAAGTTTGTCGGCCGTATCAAAATCGGTAGAAACCGTTTCAGGGTTACAATTGATCATGATGGTCTCGTAGCCACATTCGGCAGCGGCAAGCACACCGTGAACACAACAGTAATCGAATTCTATACCCTGCCCTATTCGATTGGGACCAGAACCAAGCACTACAATTTTTTTACGATCGGTAACGATACTGTCGTTCTCAACATATCGGGTTCCGTCGGGCTTTTCTATTTCTTCTTCAAAAGTAGAATAGTAATATGGGGTCATCGCCTTAAATTCGGCGGCACAGGTATCGACCAATTTATACACCCTGTTGATATTCATCTCCTCGGTTCGTTTTTTATGCACCTCGCTCTCGTAGCAATCGAGCATATGGGCAATTTGCCTATCGGCAAAACCTTTTTGCTTGGCTTCCAGCATCAATTCCTTGGTCAAGGTAGCAATGGTATAGGTAGAGATTTCCTTTTCCAAGAGATAAAGTTCTTCGTACTGTTTCAAGAACCACATATCTATTTTGGTAATCTCGTGTATCCTACCCAATGGAATACCCAATTGAATGGCATCGTAAATCACGAAAACCCTGTCCCAACTAGGAATCGTCAGTTTTTGAATGATTTGGTCATAATTGGTGTAGCCTTTACCGTCGGCACCTAGACCGTTTCTTTTTATTTCCAAGGATTGTGTTGCCTTATGCAAGGCTTCCTGAAAGGAACGTCCAATACCCATTACCTCACCTACCGACTTCATTTGAAGTCCTAATGTACGGTCTGAACCTTCAAACTTATCAAAGTTCCATCTCGGTATCTTTACGATAACATAATCGAGGGTGGGTTCGAACAATGCCGATGTAGATTTCGTAATCTGGTTGTCCAACTCGTTCAAGTTGTAACCAATGGCCAATTTAGAAGCTATTTTGGCAATAGGATAACCCGTTGCCTTTGAAGCCAATGCCGAAGAGCGCGAAACCCTTGGGTTGATCTCTATGGCAATAATATCTTCTTCTTCATCTGGGCTAACCGCAAACTGAACGTTACACCCCCCTGCAAAGTCACCGATACTGCGCATCATATGAATGGCCATATCCCGCATCTTTTGGAAAGTCCGGTCAGAAAGTGTCATTGCCGGTGCCACGGTTATGGAGTCACCCGTATGTATCCCCATAGGGTCCATATTCTCAATGGTACATATAATGACAACGTTATCGTTTTTATCACGGAGCAACTCAAGCTCGTACTCTTTCCACCCCATAAGGGCCTTATCGATCATTACCTCATGAATGGGCGATATTTCGAGTCCGCGACTTAACAGCTCATCAAAGTCTTCCGGTTTGTAAACTATCGAAGCTCCTGCCCCACCCAAGGTATATGATGCCCTAATCACTAATGGGAAACCAAATTCTTGGGCTATCTCCTTCCCTTTCAGGAATGAGGTAGCCGTAGCTTGGGGTGCCATCCCAACACCGATTTTCAACATCAGTTCACGAAACTTCTCACGGTCTTCCGTAATGTTGATCGCGTTGATATCGACCCCTATGATCTCTACGCCAAAATCTTTCCAAATACCCTTTTCATCAGCTTCAATACACAAATTCAAGGCCGTTTGCCCTCCCATAGTAGGCAATACCGCATCGATTTGGGGATGTTCCTTTAAAATCTCAACTATTGATTTGGTGGTTAAGGGCTTTAGATAAACGTGATCCGCCATGGTGGGGTCCGTCATAATGGTAGCAGGGTTGCTATTTATCAAAACGGTCTCTATACCATCTTCACGAAGACTTCGCAAAGCTTGTGAACCTGAGTAATCAAACTCACAGGCTTGACCTATTACAATGGGACCGGAACCGATCAGTAGTATTGACTTTAAATCTTTTCTTTTGGGCATTAGTTGTATTCTTTAAGGCTTTGGCAAAAAATTGTTACAAATATCAGGACAAACCTGACATAAAAAAAGGTGTTACTTATAAAAAGTAACACCTATATATTTCTTAAAAAAATAATATCATTATTTCTTATGTCTCGGCTCAGAGGATACAGAAAGTTTTTTTCTTCCTTTAGCTCTTCTACGAGCTAAAACTTTTCTTCCGTTTACGGACGCCATACGCTCCCTAAATCCGTGTTTATTTCTTCTTTTTCTTTTCGAAGGCTGATATGTTCTTTTCTGTCCGGGCATTGTATTATCCTTTTCGTTTTGTGATACTAGTTTGCGAAACCGCTCGCTAAAACTGGGCGCAAATATACAAAGAGTTTTCTCTCTAGCAAATACATTTAGAAAAATATTTTTATTGAATGCCTGCCGCCTAGCGATAGGTTTTTATTACTTTTGCCAAAATCGGATTTTAGCACTAAAATCAATCTATGAGAAACTTTTTTGGCATTATTTTTATTGTTCTGTCAAGTACCATCTCCTTAGCCCAGACAAAGCTCGAGTACAAACTGGAGAAAAATGCCGTCTTCACCATAAAACAAAACGCCGAGCAGATCATCACCCAAGAGCTCGACGGGGCCAGTCATGTAATGACCAACAAAATTAACGGTATTCTTGAATTCAAAGTACTGGAGGTAAGGGATTCCACTTATAAAATCGCCTTGAAATTCAAGGACCTCAACCTCAATATGAAATCGAGTATACAAGGGGAATTATTAAACGTACGGGCCAAGGAAGTCGCTCCCGACGATATGCAATCGCAAATATTCAACAGTCTGCTCAACAGACCGGTCAACATTCTTTTGGCCAAAACAGGCAATATCATCGAAGTAAAGGGAGGAGATAGCCTTGTAGTGAAAATGGCCGAGGCTTCAGGACTTACAGATGAATTTTCATTGAAAATGATGAAAAAATCCTTGGAGAAAGAATTTGGTTCGGAAGCACTTTCAAAAAGTTACGAACAGATGACCTATATCTATCCGAAGAAAAAAGTACGTATAGGCGATACCTGGAAAAACAAATACACTGGAAAATTAGAGAGCCAAAACACATGGACCCTAAAAGGGCTCACCGCTGACACGGCCACTATAGACGGTTCTGCCGAGGTACACATGGATGTTACCGAATTGGCCACGACCATGAAGCTCGACGGCTCACAAAAAACACAGATAATTACGGATGTCTCTACTGGTTTTGTAAAAAAAATGACCGTGGAGGGACTCTCAAACGGGTCTTCGACCATGACCCAAATGGGCGACCAAGAAATCCCCACGACCATACAATCTTCCATTACCTACGAACTCATAGATAATTTAAACGAACCGATCAATAATTAATACACATGTTTAACAAAAATCTTAAACTGGTCATAGCAGGACTTATAATCGCATACGCCGTATATCAATTCATCGAGGGCAACATTGGCAACGGAATCTTTCTCATTCTTTTATCCCTCATTTTTATATTCCTCTATTTTAGAAACGAAATCATTCTCTTGGCCTTTTTAAGAATGAGGAAGCAAGACCTTGAGGGCACGGAAAAATGGTTGAGCAAAATCAAAAATCCAGAGGCGGCCCTAATCACCAAACAACAAGGCTATTTCAATTACCTTCATGGTATCATACACTCACAAAAAAACTTGACACAGGCCGAAAAGTACTTTAAAAAGGCCTTGAAATTAGGACTCACAATGGACTACGATATCGCCATGGCCAAATTAAGCCTTGCAGGTATTGCCATGCAAAAGCGTAGAAAACGTGAGGCCACTACCCTGCTCCAAGAAGCCAAAAAACTCGATAAGAGCAATATGCTTACCGAGCAAATCAAGATGATGCAACAGCAGATGAAGAAAATTTAGCCGAAGGAAACACTAAAGGCCTAGGCCTTTTTTTAAACTTGCGATTAAAGTAAAGGTGCCCAAAGCCTACTGAACGACTCTTTCAGTTTACGCACCAGTCCGCGATTGTTCCAGCGCACCAGGTCAACCTCTTCACACGCTTTCAAATCGTCAAAGAAAACCTCTGTCAGCCGACGGTTGATTTCTTTACTGTAAAGCATGGCGTTTATCTCAAAATTGATCGAGAAGCTGCGATAATCAAGGTTAGCGGTACCCACTGTAGAGAAGATATCATCTATGACCATAGTCTTTGCGTGTATAAAGCCCTTGTGATAGCGGTAGATTTTTATTCCCGATTCAAGACAGTATGCGATATACGAATCCGAAGCATATTGTGCCGCCCACGAATCCGACTCGTACGGAATGATGACACGCACATCGAGGCCACTCCTTGCCCCTGTAGCCAAGGCCGTTAATATGGCATCGTTAGGCATAAAATAGGGCGAGGTGATATAGATGCGTTCCTTTGCGGAACTAATAGCCGAAAAAATAGCTTCCATAATATTGGCCCAATCGGTGTCGGGTCCGCTTGCCGCAATCTGCACGGCGACCGGTCTTTCCGTTTGTGGTTTTTCCTTCGGAAAGAAGGCTTTTTCAATTTCGATCTCATTGTTCGAGGCAAAATTCCAATTCAACAAAAAAGACGATTGTAGCGAGCCTACCGCCCCGCCCCTCAGCCTTAAATGGGTATCACGCCAGTACCTTGGGTTGTCATACGAATTGTCATATCGCTGCGCCATATTGATTCCCCCTACATAACCTATTATTCCATCTATGACAACTATTTTCCGATGGTCCCTATAATTTAGCTTTCCCGTGGAGTTCGAAAACAGAACCGGCATAAAAGCGTAGTGCTCCACCCCCGCCTTGGTCATTTTCCGTTTCATACTATTGGCAATATTGCTTCCCACATCGTCGTACACCAGCCTTACCTTTACGCCCTCACGGGCCTTATCCATAAGGATATTCATGATTTCATTTCCCAAAGCATCGGAAAACAACACAAAATATTCCATATGAATACACACGCTTGCATTCCGCAAATCGTCTCGCAACCGCTTGAACTTTTCTTCCCCATTGATCAACAGCTCTACATCATTGTCAAAGGTCAGAACCGCTTTTTGATTGTTTTTAAGAAGCTTATAGACCTTAAAGATTCCCTCGCCATAGGTTTCCTCAAAATCGTCACGCTCCTCTTGGTCCAATTTAAAATTGGCCCGCCAATCTTTGATCCGCTCATTGTCGAGAAAGTATTTTTTTTCGAAAATTTTAGATTTCCTATAGTCTTGCCCGAATAAGTAATAAACCACCAAACCCAAAAAAGGGAGTACGGCAAGGGCGAACAAGAATGACAGGGTCTTAACGGGATTCTTGTTCTTTAAAAGAATAAAAAAAGAAAGGGCAATGACGAGGATGTAGTTGACCGCCAAAAGCACCAACCATAAGTTCTTATGAATAAAAGTAAGGATAGAATCCATCAATTTGAATACGGCCCGAATCATCAAGACGATCCGGGCCCGTTATTCTATAAAGATGGCTCAAATTATGCAATAAAACGGTCTCTAATCCAATTTAAGATAACCGCATCGAAGATGTTTGGCTACTTACCTACCCTATAATACCCTTTGTTCGGTATTTCTATAGTGTATTTTTTGCGCGAACTATTGTTCAAATGCGCTTCTCTAAGCCAAGGATTGTGTCTCTTTAAAATTTTGTAGTTGATTTCGTATTGCTGCGCAAAATCGGCAAAACTCAATACAGGCTCATCGATTTCAACTTTGAAGGTCGGAACGGGCTTGTACATATCTTCCTCGTCTATATCGAAGCCGTATTTCTCAGGATGGCTCAATATTTCCTTTATGGCCATAATACGGAACACGTATCTTCCCGTCTCCTGCCCCAGTAACAAATCGTAATAATCGCTTACCTGCTGAATACCCAAGTATTTGTTTATAGCACCGGCACCAGCGTTATACGAAGCCGCAGTCAAGGTCCAACTGCCGTACTTGTTGTAATGTCTTTTTAAGTAGGCACAAGCCACTTCTGTAGCTTTTTCGAGGTTATAACGTTCGTCTACGTTACTGTTCACCTCTAGGCCGTATTCCCTTCCTGTAGCCTTCATAATCTGCCAAAAACCGGCCGCACCGGCATGTGACACCACATTTTGCAATCCGCTTTCGGCAACCGCCAAATATTTAAAATCGTCGGGGATTCCGTTTTTTGCCAAAATAGGCTCGATTATCGGAAAATATTTGTTCGCCCTTTTGATCAACAGTACGGCATTCGACTGCCAATAGGTGTTTACCAAAAACTCACGGTCGACACGCTCCATGATCTCAGGGTCTTCCTGAGGCACCATTTCACCTGCAAAGTTCAAGTCTTCAGGAATATCTATGGCCGAAATTCGATACGATTCCGCAACGTTCTTATCGTTTACTTCAATCTCGTTTTCGCTTACATCGGCATCTCCCTTACTCGGTTCTACATTATTTTGTACGGCAAATATCAAAGTACTCACGACAAAAAAGACGCCCAAGAGCATCAATACATTCTTTAAAATCTTCATTTTTTGGTATTGTTCGGTTTATTCAAAGTTAGTAAACTCTTTTTGAATTTTTCTACCTCGGCCCCTTACTTATTGAGGTTTAACTTTTACTTTGCCATAATCCCACTAAAAGGCAGAGATCACAACAAGGCTTACGATTAAATTCACATGGGGGGTCTTCAGATAGAGATGAATCTAATACTACAACTCGTTTATTCCAAAATAATTGTGGGCAGATGCTCATTAAACCACCGAGCCCTGTGAATGATCATCGTATGCGTGCCACTTTTTACGGTAATACAATGCTTTATTTTTTCAATAGGAAAAACAGCATCTTTATCACCATGAATATGAACGAGGTTAGGTATGGGCTCGACCGGTTTCCAATTGACGATTTGATCAATAGACCAGTCGATATAATATTTGTCACGAATGGAAAGGTATTCTTCATAGAGCGCCAACCGCTTGGTTACCGTCTCCCCGAAAGCGTACTTCGCCAGAAGCTCAATATTGTTGACAAGTCCTGTGGGCAAAAGTTTATGCACCTTTGTATACTTAGCGAATATCATGCGCTTCGGCAGCTCTGAGGCCTCTTTTACACTTGATACCAACACAACCTTCCTAAAGGATTTGAACCGTGCCATTTCTTGTGCGAGCATCCCCCCAAAAGATACACCGACCAAAACCGCATTATCATGAAGCACATATTCGTTCATTTTTTTGGCATAGTCGGAAAGTGACATATCCCGTTCGGGTACGAACCATTCAAGCAGATGTTGCTCAAAGATATCTTCAGGTAAGCGGATATGCTTAAAAATGGAAGGGTTAGCCGCCATTCCCGGCATAAAATAGACATGAACCTTAGTACTGCGCATTTTGAATAAGCATAGGAATTGTTAGGAAATTAACATTTTTTTCACTACTTTTGCTGTCGACTTTGGGGTTAATCCATAGTTTATACAAATCTGAGCAAAAGTATACAAAATTGCGATTTGAGAACACCGTAATTTTCTTACCTCTTGCCGTCATCTAAAATCAAACTATATGAATGAAGTAGAAATTATTGACAACAGTTTCTTGCGCCAATTCGAAACCAAGGTTGAAGGTCATTTAGCCAAGATCGAATATTCTTCGCAAGAACGCAAAGTATTTCTAACAAAATTAGTAGTGCCTGAAGAAATCACTAAAGAAGGTTTCAAAGAAGATTTTATCAAATCCGTTCTTCACCACATTCAAGAGCAAAATCAGAGAGTGGTTCCTACAAGTCCTCAAATTGCCGGTTTCTTACGTAAAAACAGACAATATAAAGAGATGTTACCTGTAGGTATTAGAATCTAATCGAATTTCAGAGTTTTTTTGAAGATGAATCCCGCACGAAGCGGGATTTTTTTTGCCCTTATACTTCCGCTGTACTTTTAGCGAACTCAAAACGCACCAGGCCATCGGTATCTATATCGGTCAAGACTACCTCGTGAAGGGTATTTACCAATTCTGGGTTCCACGGCGATTTTACCTTGACGTAGTTGGCCGTAAAACCATGAATGTATCCTTCTTTGTTCTCTCCTTCGAACAATACCTGATGCGTGCGCCCCAACTGACTTTCATAAAAAGCCCTTCGTTTCTTAACCGAAAGTCCACGTAACATCTTACTACGCTTGTTCCTTACCTGTTTCGGTACAACGCCGGCCATATCGGCCGCAGCCGTATTATCGCGTTCGGAATAGGTAAAAACGTGCAAATACGATATATCCAGCTCGTTCAGAAAATGGTAAGTTTCAAGAAAGTGTTCGTCGGTTTCCCCCGGAAACCCGACAATAACATCGACACCGATACACGCATGCGGCATAACCTCCTTGATCTTTCTGACCCTATCTACATATAGGTCGCTCATATACCTGCGGCGCATCAGCTTTAAAATAGCATCGCTCCCACTTTGTAAGGGAATATGAAAATGAGGCACGAAGGAGTCGCTCTGCGATACAAAGTCTATAGTTTCATTCTTTAGCAGGTTCGGCTCAATAGAGGATATTCGCAAACGATGTATGCCCTCTACCCTATCCAAGGCCTTTACCAAGTCTAAAAACGTATGCTCATGCTTCTTGTTACCAAACTCCCCTTTACCGTAGTCTCCGATATTCACGCCGGTCAGTACAATTTCCTTAATGCCTTTTGCCGATATTTCAGCCGCATTGTCCAAGACGTTCTGCAAGGTATCGCTTCTAGAGATGCCCCTAGCCAAGGGAATCGTGCAATAGGTACACTTATAGTCACATCCGTCCTGTACCTTTAAAAAAGCACGTGTACGGTCTCCGATAGCATAGCTACCCACATAAAAATCGGCTTCGTGGATCTCACAGGAGTGCACTTCGCCAAAATCGTTTTTGGTAAGGTCGTTGATATAGTCGGTAATCTTAAATTTTTCGGTAGCCCCCAACACCAAGTCCACACCATCTACAGCGGCCAATTCTTCCGGTTTCAACTGCGCATAGCAGCCGATAGCCGCCACAAAGGCATCAGGGTTTACTTTCTGGGCCTGTTTTACAATGGTCTTGAACCTTTTGTCCGCGTTTTCAGTCACCGAACACGTATTAATCACATACATATCGGCCGATTCGGCAAAATCTACACGTTCGAAACCCTCATCCTGAAATCCTCTGGCAATGGTTGAAGTTTCGGAAAAATTGAGTTTACAGCCCAATGTATAAAAAGCAACTTTCTTTTTCATACCCTTTTCCCTTTCTGCATTCGTATTCAATTGACGCTTTTTTTAAGGTCACAAATATACAAACTTGAAGCGACCCTGTAACATTCGCTAAAGAGGTCGCTTCCTTCCCCTTTTAAAAGACACTTATCTTGAAGATTCAAATTAATAGTTACGCCATTTTTTAGTCAACTCAAAGACGTGCTCCAAAATACGGGCCTCCTTATCATCGAACTCCACATTTCTTCTCGCCATCATCACTTTGGCCGCATCGAAAGCTTTGGTCGTACTATAGGTAGAAAAGCCCGAAGCCCCGCCCCAACTGAAACTTGGCACAAAATTACGAGGAAATCCTGGTACGTAAATATTACAGTTCACCCCGATTACCGTACCGGTATTGAACATTGTGTTTATGGCCGTTTTACTATGATCCCCCATCATCAGGCCGCAAAATTGCAATCCGGTCTGTTCAAAACTTTCAGAGGCGTAATTCCATAAACGGACCTTAGCGTAATTGTTCTTAAGGTTCGAGTTGTTCGAATCGGCTCCAATATTACACCACTCCCCCAATACCGCATTACCCAAATAACCCTCATGGCCCTTACTTGAGTAGCCAAAAATTACCGAGTTGCTGATTTCGCCGCACACCTTTCCGTACGGGCCTATTGTTGTTGCACCATAAATCTTGGCCCCCATTTTCACCACGGCATTATTGCACAGTGCAAAAGCACCCCGAATCAAATTACCTTCCCACACCTGTGAATCTTTACCCAAATAAATGGGGCCGTCCGTGGCATTTAAAATACTGTGCTCTACCTGTGCCCCTTCCTCCATAAAGATACGCTCTGGGTGAATCAGGGTATTGCTCTTCGGTATAGGTGCACTTTTTCTTCCTGCGGTAATCAAATCAAAATCGGCCTGCAGGGCTTCCCCGTTTTTCGAGAAGATATCCCAGGTATTTACCACCTGTATGACATCATCTTCAAAATCGATATGCCGGTACGACGCAAAATCTACCTCTTCCTGTGTTTCCTTGGTAAAAAAAGCTATGACTTCCTCCCCTTTAAAAATAGCCTCGTTCTCCTTTAGGTCTTGAATCAGGCCGACCAACTTTTCATTGGGAAGAAAAGAGGCATTGATCAATACGTTCTCTTCCATCTCGACCATCGGATACTTTTCCGATAGATACTCTTCGGTAATCGTGGTAGTGGTATTGCCAAGATACTTTTCCCATTTTTCACGTATGGTCAATATTCCTATCCGTATATCGGCAACCGGCCTTGTAAAAGTAAACGGCAGCAGGTTTTCCCTTACCCTACCATCAAAAAGTATATAGTTCATTGCTGGTTATTTTTCTGCAAAAATAGACATTCTGTTTCTCTCGTCAGATAGACCACAATTGTAATTGGTCTATGCTATAAACAAAAAAAGCCTCCGACAATTGTGGAGGCTCTTCTAAAAATATCGTGTACAAGAAATTACTTTTCTTCTTTATCAGCTTTTTCTTCTTTGGCTGCAGCAGGTTTCTTCTTGAACTTCTCGTATTTACTTTTGAACTTATCAATACGTCCGGCAGTATCCAAGAATTTAGCCTTACCAGTATAGAAAGGGTGAGATGTTCTAGAGATTTCCAATTTTACCAAAGGGTATTCAACACCGTCAACTTCTAATGTTTCTTTGGTGTTTGCGGTAGATTTAGTCAAAAAAACCTCGTCATTTGACATGTCTTTAAAAGCGACTAATCTATAATTTTCTGGGTGTATTCCTTTTTTCATTCTAATTAAAATTTTACGCACCCATTCCAACAGGCACTCATTTTAAGGCTGCAAATTTAATTAATTTTCCTTAATCTACAATCTTATTACTAAAAAAAGAACCAATTAGTACCCGAAAAAAAATTAAGCCCTCCAAATAAAGGCGTGCCGGCCTTTGCGACAACAAAAAGAGCGGCGTGTACGGGTTTATGCCCAACCGTTTTGCAACCGTTCCGTTTCCGAACCCCAAAACACCAATAAACCTTGGCCGAAGATGCCTCCACCCCAGACAAACAACCGATAGGGCTTTAAACCTCCGCTTTAGTCACAATCATAGGTGAGAACCACATCCGTTTCCATTTCCAATATCAGCCTCTCAAAAATATTGTTGATATCAAATTTTTCCTTATCTGAACATTGGGAAAAATACGGACCATTAAACTCTTCTTCCTTTTCCTCGTAGGTAACCAAGTACTCCTGGGCAATTTCCCTCTGTTCCTGGCATTGTTCCAATGTATAAAAAGTACCATCGGGGTTTCTTACTTCCGCAATTTCCGCATAATAAGCCTCTTCCGTTTCTTCAAGATATCTCATCATGGCCGCCGCACAATTCGACACTTCGTCTTCTTTTTCATCATCTTCGATACACCCCATATTTAGAATTATCAATAGTAATGGGAACAACAATCTCGTTTTCATTTTTTAGAATTTATAACATTAGTACTTATTTGAACTCTTACTCATTTTTCTTCTACCCATGCCATATAAAAACAGACCGTTACCTCTTTTCAAACTCCCTTTGGCCTTATCAGGTCGGTTCGGCGACATCCCAAACCTTGGCACGCCTATCGCCGGCCCTATGGCGCCTCGTTAAAGCATCCGTCCGCATAGGTATTACCTGCCGTCCCGACCTCATCCAAAAGAGACGGTTCGGGCAGCATGGCCGACAGAACGATTATGGTGAAGTGACGCCCATAAAAGAGCCCTTCACGAAATTCGGCACCATTTTACCCTATCTAGGGCTATAGAATAACACATTGAAGATTTACGGTCGGGGGAACCGTTGAAGAAAATCCCCATTTTGTTTACGGAATAGAAGGAACATTTTCTTTTTCTATCCTATCTTTGTCGAGCAAAACACATAAACAATTGTTTTTAAGACGGTTACGGCTTACGATAAAAATACATAAAAACCTAGATTTCAATCCAAATTAAGATTTTAATCACCCACAATGTAACAAAAAGATGGTTTAAATCACATATATAACCGTACAACAACCTAAATACACTAAAATGGAAGAAATCCAAGCAAAAACAGGAAAGTTTGCCCTTAATCATGGTCTAATAGTAGGTGTTATTGGTATAGCCTTCGCTATTATGCTTTACACTATGGATATGCACTATGAGCGTGGCATCGCCGTTCAAGGTACCCAAACATTGATTTTGATAGCAGGTATCGTATTGGGCGTCTATCAGTTCAGGAAAGCCAATTCAGGCTTTTTAACCATCTCGGAAGCTTTAAAGGTAGGGGCCGGCGTTGCCCTTATAGCCGCAATTATGGGACTACTCTATTTTTATGTTTTTTCAAATTTTGTAGAGCCCGATTTTATGGACCATATGTACGAGATCGGAAAACAACAGGCTTTGGAAAACAACCCGAAGCTGACCGAGGAACAGCTTAACCAAGGTATCGAGATGCAAAAACAGTTCGCTTGGATGAACTACCCTATCATTCTGATCATGAACATTCTCATTGGTTTGGTCGTAGGCCTTGTGGTGGGTCTTATTTTAAAGAAAGACAAACCCACGTATTAGATACCCTTTTTAAAAATTATGTGTCCACTCCCCTAAAAAATCATACAATTCACTAAAGACCAATTAGTTAATTCATTTATCTTTTTAAATATTCTATATGTGGCCCCATTAAGGGACGATAAAGAAGGCTTATACCTGAAAAGTTTGAATGACTTCTAGATCAAAATTGTATTTTTGGTCTGATTTATAGAAACTGTGAATGGATCTATCCATAATAATACCCTTACTTAACGAAGAAGAATCTTTAAAAGAACTCCATGATTGGATCGTAAAAGTCATGCGCTCCAATCAATTCACCTATGAGATTCTTTTTATTGACGATGGCAGTACCGATGGCTCTTGGAAGACCATTACGGAGCTCTCCCATTCGAACCCTAACGTAAAGGGCATACGGTTCAATACGAATTTCGGAAAATCACAGGCGCTTCACGCCGGTTTTAAAGCGGCCAAAGGCAATGTGGTCATAACTATGGATGCCGACCTGCAAGACAATCCTGAAGAAATTCCCGAACTGTACCGATTGATAAAAGAAGACAAGTTCGATTTGGTATCGGGCTGGAAGAAGAAACGATATGATTCGGTACTCTTCAAGAATATGCCTTCCAAACTGTTCAACTGGGCAGCTAGACAAACCTCAGGCGTAAAGTTGCACGATTTCAATTGCGGTTTAAAGGCTTTTGACCAAAAAGTCATCAAAAGCATTGAGGTTTCGGGCGAAATGCACCGCTATATTCCGGTTTTGGCAAAAAATGCAGGCTATGGCAACATAGGCGAAAAAATAGTTAAGCATCAGGCCCGAAAATACGGCAAGACCAAATTTGGCATGGAACGCTTTATAAACGGTTTTTTAGACCTCTTGACCATATGGTTCGTCTCTAAATTCGGACGCCAGCCCATGCATTTGTTCGGGGCCTTGGGCGTTCTTATGTTCATTATAGGTTTCGGCTTCGCCATTTACCTCGGTATCGATAAACTTTTTATCAACCCGTACGGTCGGCTCATTACCGATCGCCCCCAATTTTTTATTGCACTTACCGCAATGATAATTGGCACCCAGTTATTTTTGGCTGGATTTTTAGGCGAAATTTTAATAAGATCACGAAAAAACGAGACGCGTTATACCATTTCCGAAGAAATATACCCAGAGCAAAAAGCAAATGAATATTCTTCGTAATTTTATGCGCTAATTAACATACTTAATATAGACACTACTATGGACGCCATTCTAAATACCGCCAAATCTTGGTTGACCGATTTTTTTGACCCAGAAGTAAAAAAAGAGGTCCAAAACCTAATCGACAACGATACCGATGAACTGAAAGACCGTTTTTACAAGCATATGGAATTCGGAACCGGTGGTATGCGCGGAGTTATGGGAGTCGGCACCAACAGAATAAACAAATACACCTTGGGGAAAAGCACCCAGGGCCTAAGCAACTACTTAAAAAAGACCTATACCGACGAAGATATCAAAGTGGTTATTGCCTTCGATTGCCGTCACAATAGCGACACCTTGGCAAGAACCGTGGCAGAAGTACTTTCGGCAAACGGTATCAAGGTCTTCCTTTTTTCGGAACTTCGCACAACCCCCGAACTTTCGTTTGCCGTTAGGCATTTAGGCTGCCATGCAGGCATCGTTTTGACCGCATCGCACAACCCGCCCGAATACAACGGTTACAAGGTATATTGGACCGATGGGGGGCAAATTGTGCCGCCACAGGACGGCGAGATAATTGCCGAAATCAATTCCCTTTCTTTTGAGGACATCAATTTTGAGGCAAACAATGCGCTCATTGAGCTTATAGATAAAGACGTAGACGAGGCTTTCATTAAGGAATCCGTTGCCAACGGAAATTTTAACGCTGCCGGTAAAGACGATTTTAAAATTGTTTTTACTTCGCTTCACGGTACATCTATCACCGCTATTCCCGAAGTCTTAAAAAGGGCCGGTTATAAGAACGTGACCATAATAGAGGAACAGGCCAAGCCCGACGGAAACTTCCCTACCGTAAAATCACCGAACCCTGAAGAGCCGGAAGCACTGTCTATGGCCGTTGCCAAAGCGGAAGAAATCGGTGCGGACATGGTAGTAGGTACGGACCCCGATAGCGACCGTTTAGGTATAGCGGTTCGAAACCTTGACGGAAAAATGGAAATCGTCAACGGCAACCAAGCCATGATCTTGATGACCAAGTTCCTCTTGGAACAACAAAGACGAAAAGGCTTTAAGGGCAATGAATTTATAGCCACCACCATTGTTTCCACCCCTATGATGGAAGCCATGGCCAAAGCATATGGCGTAGAGTTCAAGACTGCCCTGACCGGTTTTAAATGGATCGGAAAAATGATAAAAGATTTCCCCGAGTCGAATTTTATCGGTGGCGGTGAAGAAAGCTTTGGTTATATGGTAGGCGATTTTGTACGTGACAAAGATGCCGTTACCTCTACCCTATTGGCATGTGAGATTGCTGCTCAAGCCAAAGCGGATGGAAGCTCTTTTTACAAAAAATTGATCGACTGTTATGTTGATTACGGTTTCTACAAAGAGAAGCTGATCTCCATTACCAAAAAAGGGATGAGCGGTGCCGAGGAAATCAAACAAATGCTGAAGGATTTCAAGGAAAACCCTGTTTCTTCCGTGGCCGGTTCAAAGGTAAAATGGATCGAAGATTACAACACTTCCATCGCCAAGAACGTACTTACAGGTGAAGAAAAGACAATCGACATTCCAAAATCGAACGTACTGATCTACGAAACCGAAGATGGCACACGTATTGCCGCAAGACCAAGTGGAACCGAACCTAAGGTAAAGTTTTATATCAGCACGAATACGAAATTGGAAAAAGCGGAAGATTTCAAAAAAGTCTCAAAAGAATTGGATGATAAAATCCAAAACATTCTTACAGAGCTTAATCTCGGTTAATGGAATATTTCAAAAAAATCCTTCGTTTTGCAAAGCCTTATAGCAAATACGGATATCTAAATATTTTTTTTAACATCCTCTACGCATTGTTCAGTGCCCTTTCGTTTGCGGCACTGATTCCAATGCTCGATGTCTTGTTCAAGCCTGAAAACAGGGTTTTGCAAGAACCTGTGTACACAGGTATGGGCAGTTTAAAGGATTATCTTCAGGCCTACATCAATTTCAGGGTTAATGAATATTCCGGTGATGACGAGATGAAAGGACTGATATTGGTCATTGGCCTGGTACTCGTGCTTTTCCTTCTAAAGAATTTTTTCAATTATTTGGCCATGTACTTCATTACCTTTCTAAGGAACGGCGTACTGAAAGACATTCGCAACAAGATGTACAAAAAAATTGTTGAGCTGCCCATCTCTTTTTATTCCGAAAAAAGAAAGGGTGATGTTATTGCCCGTATCACCTCAGACGTTCTTGAGATTCAACATTCCTTTCTTTCGGTCTTGGAACTGATCGTACGAGAACCCTTGACCATATTGTTTACCATCATTATCATGTTTGGTATCAGCACCAAGCTGACCATTTTTGTTTTTGTATTCATACCTATTGCGGGCACCATCATCTCAAGGATCGGTAAATCGTTAAAGAAAAAATCGGACCGCGTACAAAAAGAACAAGGCGAATTCCTTTCCATTGTTGAGGAAACCTTGGGCGGACTCCGTGTGATAAAGGCTTTTAACTCGGAATCTTATTTTTCACGTGTTTTCGAAAAATCGACCAACAGGTTCTTTCGCTTTTCAAACTCTCTTTTAAACCGACAAAACCTAGCCTCGCCCACCGGTGAATTTTTGGGTATTTTGGTCATAGGCGTACTCCTATGGTTCGGTGGAAAGATGGTCTTGGTCGACAAAACCTTAGACCCCTCTTCATTCATTGCCTATATGGGACTGGCTTATAACATCTTGACGCCCGCAAAAGCCATCAGTAAAGCTTCCTATGGCGTAAAGAAAGGGAATGCCGCCGCTGAAAGGGTCTTAGAGATATTAGAGACCGAAAACCCAATTGTAGACAAAATCGATGCCGTAAACAAACCTAGTTTTGACAGCGGTATAACCCTTGAGGATATTTCCTTTAAATATGAAGATGAATACGTACTCAAAAACTTCAACCTTTCCGTTCCCAAAGGCGACACGGTAGCCTTGGTAGGGCAGTCAGGAAGTGGCAAAAGTACCATCGCCAATCTCATTACCCGGTTCTACGATGTGAACGAAGGTTCCATTTTAATCGATGGGCACAACATCAAGGACATCTCTAAAAAATCATTACGTGGCCTTATGGGCCTCGTTACCCAAGATTCCATTTTATTCAATGATACGGTAGCCCACAATATTGCTTTAGGGAAGGAAAACGCTACCCAAGAAGAGATCATTGAAGCGGCAAAAATCGCCAATGCCCACGAATTTATTGTCGAGCTTCCCAATGGCTACGACACCAATATAGGCGATAGCGGAAACAAGTTGAGTGGCGGGCAAAAGCAACGCCTATCCATTGCCAGGGCCGTACTGAAGAATCCGCCCATCATGATACTCGACGAGGCCACCTCGGCCCTCGATACCGAGAGCGAACGCTTGGTACAAGATGCGCTCGAAAAAATGATGCGCAACAGAACATCCATAGTGATTGCCCATAGGTTATCGACCATTCAAAATGCCAATACCATCGTCGTACTTCAAAAAGGCGTAATCGTAGAACAAGGCTCACACGACGAGCTTCTTGCAAAGAATGGCACCTATAAAAAACTGGTGCAAATGCAATCTTTGGGCTAGGCCATTAAACCTTTTCTTAAATTTATAGTCTTAACTATACATTTTAAGCCCGAAACATTTGATTGCAGAGGAAACCTTAGTAAATCAGTTACAGCGAGCAGAAACCCAGGCCAGCGCCTTTGGGGTGCTTGTAGATACCTACAAAGAAAGGTTGTACTGGCATATACGTAGAATTGTGTTGAACCACGACGATACCGATGATATTCTGCAGAATACCTTTATCAAGGTTTACAAAAACATTTCAAATTTTAAGGGCGACAGTAAGTTATATTCTTGGATGTACAGGATAGCGACCAACGAAGCCCTCTCCTTTCTCAAGAATAAATCAAGAATGATGGGTGTCGGTGACAGCGAATTACAAGACCGCCTAGTCGAAAACCTGAAAGCGGACGTATATTTTGAAGGAGAAGAAATTCAATTGAAATTACAACGGGCCATTGCAACACTGCCCGAAAAACAAAAACTAGTGTTCAATATGAAATACTTTCAAGAACTGAAATACGAAGAGATCTCAGAGATACTTGAAACATCGGTCGGGGGACTAAAAGCTTCTTACCACCTGGCCACCAAGAAGATAGAAGCTTACCTAAAAGAACAAAAAGAATATCTTTAGAAGCATAGCATATGAAGCCATTCGATAAAAAAAATCCGTTTAAGACCCCAGAAGGTTATTTTGAAAAGTTCGATGAAAGACTTTTTGAAAAGCTTTCCGAAAAGCGCTCGGCCATACCCGAAACGGAAGGCTTTAAGCTTCCTGAAGGCTACTTTGATACTTTGGGCGATAAGCTTCAACAAAAATTAAACGAAGAAGGATCGAGTAAGGTCATCCCCTTAAAATCCTACAAAAAATACTATTACGCCATAGCGGCCGCGGCCGCAGTTTTGGTCGTAGCATTGGTACTGAACCTGAACAAAACAAACGAGGTAGGTTTTGACGACCTGGCCCAAGCAGATATTGAATACTATTTCGACCAAAATGAACTAGACCTTAGCAGCTATGAAATAGCAGAGGTCGTACCCATAAGCGAACTTGAAATCACCGATATGTTCGAGAGTAGTTTCAGCGAAGATTACGTGATAGACTACCTTGATGAAAACACAGATTATATTGATGAATTAAATCTTGTATACGATGAATAGATTAAAATACATAATAATCGTACTCCTCCTATTTGTATCTGCGCAATTTTACGCCCAGAAACCACATGATTACGACAAAATCAAATCGTTAAAAATAGCCTTCCTGACCGAACGATTGAATTTGAGCAGCAAGGAAGCACAAGCCTTTTGGCCCATTTATAACGAGTACGAGAACAATCGTGGAAAACTCAGGGAGAAAGAGCACACCCAGGTCTACCCAAAAGTAAAAGAACCGGAAAAACTTTCGGAGAAAGAGGCGAGTGCTGTTGTTGAACTGTTTCTTGAATTCGAACAAAAAGAGGAAGACATTAGAAAGGACTTCATCAAAAAAGCGGCAGGGGTCATTACGGCCAAAAAAACCCTTTTACTCTTGCGTTCCGAAGAAGAGTTTAAAAGACAGCTGATCAGAAAGTACCACCAAAAGCGTGGTGAAAGCAACAAAAACAGGCCCTAAATTTCCTAAAACCTATTTAAAAACGAGTTTGGCGATTCTGTGCTTACCTGCAGCGTAGGCCGTGTTGGAATCGAAAAAACGGAGGGTATAAAAGGGTTCGTCCGATAACGACTTCCAAGTTAGCCCCCTATCGTTCGAGTAGGATATTCCGGTAAAACCGATAGCCACAAGGCCATTGCCTTCTGAGCCGGGCACAAATTGTACACAACTTTTATATTGTGGATTTTGACCGTCGGCAATCAACTGCCAGGTTTTACCACCGTCTTCGGTAATGGCCTTGTTCGCTTTGTTGATTTCCGGCCGGGTGAAATCGCCCCCAATGGCCATCCCTAGCTTTTCATTGTAAAAATCAACGGAAAAAATACCTTGGGTTGGGGCTTCGCTACTAATCGGGGTCTTTTGTATTTGCCATGTCTTGCCCTTATCAGCCGAAAAATAAATGCGGCTTTTGGTGGTGGCTACCCACGCCTTATCCCCCAAAACCTTAATATTCGTATTGCTGGCCGCAAAGGCCCCTTCACCTTCCACTCCTTCCGGTAATTCCGAACAGGGTATTTTTTCCCATGTATTTCCCCCGTCCCTTGTGATCAGAATGCTCAGACATCCGTTCATACTATCCCCTATGGCAATTCCCTCCTTATCGTTCCAAAAACTCATGGCGTCGTAAAACACGTTTTCGTCCTCTTCTTTGTATACCAATTGCATACGCCCCTTATCGCCCGTTTTGTACAGCAAGGCCGGATTCGCTATCGAAAGCATAAAAAAATCGGAGGAAGTATGCGCAATAGAGCGAAACTCGGGTAGGCTATCTCGATATTCCTGAACGCTTTCCATCACCTTGCCCGTAGCCAAATCTATACTACCGAAGACGCCGTTATTCCCCGCATAGCCCAAGCTATTGCCCATAAGCTCTATGGCTCGGATACTTACGGAATCTTCATATACCGTTTGAACGGCCACCGATGTAAATGATGGGGCCTTCCGTTTTTCGGAACACGAAACCAAGAGAACAACAAGTAAAAAAGGAAATAGAGTGCGCATACGTACAAAGTTTCTCAAAAATACAGGTAATCCAATGGCAAAACAATACCTTTGCAGCCTTAATTTTTTGTAATGAAGCTACATAGAAACTTGGTTTTCGCAGTAATCGATGCCTTGAACTTGATTTTTAACGAAGGGGAGTATGCCGATAAGGTGGTACAGAAAGTACTAAAGTTCGATAAACGTTGGGGTGCCCGAGATCGCGGCTTTATTGCCGAGACCACTTATGAAATGGTCCGCTACAAACGTTTGTATACCGAAATTGCCGAGGTAAAGGCTCCCTTCAGTAGACCCGACCTTTTTAGAATGTGGGCCGTATGGGCCGTTTTAAAAGGAATAAAACTTCCAGATTGGAAGCAACTTGAACCTACACCGGAACGTCGTATCAAAGGGCGTTTTGACGAACTTTCGAAAATAAGGAAATACCGCGAGTCACTACCCGACTGGATCGATGAGATCTGTCTTAAGGCTTTAGGGGAAAAGCTATGGAACGAAGAAAGTGCCGCACTCAACCAACAGGCCGAAGTAATTTTAAGGACCAATACCTTAAAGACCAAAAAGGAAACCCTTCGCAAGGCCTTATTGGATGAAGGTATCGTTGCCGAACCTATCAAAGGATACGCCGATGCCCTCCGATTACCCGAACGCGCCAATGTTTTCGTTACCGAGTCTTTCAAAAAAGGATATTTTGAGGTACAAGATGCCTCTTCACAGTTGGTGGCCGCATATTTAGATGTAAAGCCAGGACAACGTGTGGTCGATACCTGCGCCGGTGCCGGTGGAAAATCACTTCACTTGGCGGCCCTTATGGAAAACAAGGGACAACTTATCGCTATGGATATCTATGGCAGTAAGCTTAAGGAACTGAAACGACGTGCCAGAAGAAACAATGCCCATAACATCGAAACCCGCGAAATCGATTCTACCAAGGTCTATAAAAAATTATACGGCAGTGCCGATCGCGTTTTGATAGATGCCCCATGTACGGGTCTTGGCGTGCTTCGCAGAAATCCGGATAGCAAATGGAAAATGCAGCCCGAGTTTCTTGAGAAGATTACGAAAACGCAGCACGAGATCATTCGCAACTATAGCAAAATCGTTAAACCGGGCGGAAAAATGGTGTATGCCACCTGCTCTATCCTTCCTCAAGAAAACAACGACCAGGTACAATCTTTTCTAGCTTCAGAGGAAGGAAAAGACTTCAGTTTGGTCAAGGAGAAAAAGATATATGCCTCCAAAAGTGGGTTTGACGGTTTCTATATGGCATTGCTAGAAAAGAAGTAATCAACAATTCCCGGAAATACTGTTAACTTTTCTTGTGTGATCATTGCGCGAAAAGCTGTAAATTTGCCTTTTCTCAAAACCTATCAATTCACAAGCTCAATGATTCACTTCTTCGGGGATGCAGCCACTAAAGTCTTTGCCGTTCAAACGGTAAACGAACTTTCGCAGGAAAACACAAATAAATTGACATGGTTGTTCGGCAACCTACCTAAAATAAACACGGCGTCTATCGACGCCTTTTTTGTTGGCCCTAGGGCGGCCATGATTACGCCCTGGAGCACCAATGCTACCGAAATCACCCAAAACATGGGTATCGAGGGCATTATAAGGATAGAAGAGTTCAAAGCGGTAAGCGAAGATTTTACCGATTTCGACCCAATGCTTTCGGAAAAATATAAAGGACTCTCACAAAGTATCTTTCAAATCGATGTGGTTCCCGAAGCGATTCTAGAGATAGATAATATTGCCGAGTACAACCAAAAGGAAGGCTTGGCCCTTAGTGATGAAGAAGTGGTCTACCTCGAGACCCTATCGAAAAAAATCGGTAGAAAATTGACCGATTCCGAGGTTTTCGGCTTCAGTCAGGTAAATTCAGAACACTGTAGACACAAAATATTTAACGGAAGCTTCGTTATCGACGGTGAGGAAAAACCCGTTTCGCTCTTTAAGCTGATCAAAAAAACATCACAAGAGCATCCGAACGATATCGTTTCGGCCTATAAAGACAACGTGGCTTTTGTAAAAGGGCCCAAAGTGACCCAATTTGCCCCTAAAAGTGCCGATAAACCCGATTTTTACCAAGAAAAGGAGTTCGATTCGGTAATTTCCCTAAAAGCGGAAACGCACAACTTCCCGACTACCGTAGAGCCCTTTAACGGGGCCGCCACAGGTTCCGGAGGTGAAATTCGAGACCGCTTGGCCGGTGGTAAAGGTTCATTGCCCTTGGCCGGTACGGCCGTCTACATGACCGCCTATTCGCGTTTGGAAAAAGACCGCCCATGGGAAAAAGCGTTTCCGGAAAGGGAATGGCTCTACCAAACCCCAATGGATATCCTTATCAAGGCCTCCAACGGTGCTTCCGATTTCGGAAATAAGTTCGGCCAACCCCTTATTACGGGTTCGGTATTGACTTTTGAACATGACGAATCGAAAGACAGTAATGAAAAGAATACAAGAAAACTAGGCTTCGACAAAGTCATCATGCAAGCCGGCGGTATTGGTTACGGAAAAGCGGAACAAGCTTTAAAAGATACCCCGAGGGAGGGGGACAAGATCGTCATCTTAGGAGGCGACAACTACCGTATCGGTATGGGCGGTGCAGCCGTTTCGAGTGCCGATACCGGTGCATTTAGCTCCGCTATCGAGTTGAACGCCATACAACGCTCCAATCCCGAAATGCAAAAAAGGGCCTCAAACGCCATCAGGGGAATGGTAGAGAACGACGTTAACCCGATTGTTTCCATTCATGACCACGGTGCGGGCGGACACCTCAACTGCCTTTCCGAATTAATAGAAGATACGGGCGGAAAAATCGATTTAGACAAACTTCCCGTAGGAGACCCTACCCTATCGGCCAAGGAGATCATCGGTAACGAATCCCAAGAACGTATGGGCTTGGTCATCGGTCAAAAGGATGTCGATTTATTACATCGTATCGCCGAACGCGAGCGCTCACCAATGTACGAGGTTGGCGATGTAACCGGCGACCATAAATTTACTTTCGAATCGGCTACCACAGGTGAAAAACCTATGGATATGAATTTAGAGGATATGTTCGGAAGTTCCCCAAAGACCGTATTGACCGACACTACCGTTCAAAGAAACTATACCAATCCCGAGTACTCTTTAGAGTTCTTCCACGATTATTTGGAACAACTATTACAACTGGAAGCCGTTGCCTGTAAAGACTGGCTAACGAACAAAGTTGACCGTTGTGTTGGCGGACGTGTTGCCAAGCAACAATGTGCCGGCCCCTTGCAACTGCCTTTGAACAATTGCGGTGTTATGGCCCTCGACTTCAAAGGAAAAGAGGGAATTGCCACCAGTATCGGCCACTCCCCTATTTCCGGACTTATCGATCCGGCCGCAGGAAGCCTAAACAGTATTGCGGAAGCCTTGACCAATATCGTCTGGGCTCCGTTAAAAGACAATTTAAAATCCGTTTCCCTATCCGCCAACTGGATGTGGCCCTGTAAGAACGAAGGCGAAGACGCCCGATTGTACAAGGCCGTTGAAGCGGTTTCCGAATTCTCCATCGCCCTGGGTATCAACGTACCTACAGGAAAGGACTCGCTTTCAATGAAGCAAAAATATAAAGATGGGGATGTCATCGCGCCTGGTACGGTCGTTATTTCCGCCGCCGGAAATTGTAATGACATTACCCAAGTAGTAGAGCCCGTATTCCAAAAAAATGGCGGTTCGGTATACTACATCAACCTATCTAAAGATTCGTATAAACTAGGAGGCTCGTCCTTTGCCCAGATTCGCAATACCATCGGTAACGAAGCCCCAAGTATTAAGGACGCTTCTTATTTTAAGACCGTTTTCAACGCTATTCAAGACCTGATAAAAGAAGGGAAAATCGTTGCAGGGCACGATGTAGCTTCGGGCGGATTGATCACTACCTTATTGGAAATGTGCTTCGCCGACAACGATTTGGCCGCGGATCTCGACCTTTCAAGCTTAGGTGAGGAAGATACGATCAAACTACTTTTCTCCGAAAACTCCGGAATTGTTTTTCAAGCGAAAAATGCTTCAGTAGAGGAAAAATTAGCGGACCTCAACATCGATTTCAAGAAAATAGGAAGCGTAGTTTCCGATACCGTTCTGAAAATCAAGAATGGAGGAATGGAAATGGGCTTGAACATAGCATCGTTAAGGGATACCTGGTTTAAGACTTCCTATTTGTTAGACAACAAGCAAACGGCCGGCAATTTAGCCAAAGACCGATATGACAACTATAAAAATCAACCGCTTCAGTATAAATTCCCTGAAAACCTTGATTTAAGTACGGTTCCTGCAAACACTGCACCACGACCAAAAGCAGCCATCCTTCGTGAAAAGGGAAGTAATTCTGAACGCGAAATGGCCAATGCCATGTATTTGGCCGGTTTTGATGTTAAAGACGTTCATATGACCGACCTGATCTCGGGCCGCGAAACCCTTGAGGACATTCAATTTATCGGTGCCGTTGGCGGATTTTCCAACTCAGACGTTTTAGGAAGCGCCAAGGGTTGGGCAGGTGCTTTTAAGTACAACGAAAAGGCCAATGCCGCCCTTAAAAACTTCTTTGCAAGACCTGATACCTTATCCATAGGTATCTGTAACGGATGTCAGTTGTTCATGGAATTGGATTTGATCAATCCTGAACACGAGACCCATGGCCGAATGACCTATAACGATTCACACAAGCACGAAAGCAATTTTACTTCGGTAAAAATACAAGAGAACAACTCGGTGATGCTTTCAAGTTTGGCCGGAAGCACCCTAGGCGTTTGGATCTCACATGGCGAAGGTAAATTCAGTCTTCCGCATAATGAAGATCAGTATGACATCGTTGCCAAATACGGTTACGAAGGCTATCCCGCCAATCCGAACGGAAGTGATTTCAACACGGCTATGCTTTGTGATACCACTGGCCGCCATCTGGTGACCATGCCCCATATCGAACGCTCTATCTTCCCTTGGAACTGGGCGTATTACCCAGAAGGCACTACCGATGTAGTATCGCCATGGTTAGAGGCTTTTGTAAATGCACGAAAATGGATTTTGGAGAACAAATAGCCCTGTAAAACACCCTTATTCAAATCTTACAGCAGCGTGCATTTAAAAGTGCACGCTGTCTTTTTGTAATACATTAGGGCGTGAAACTACATCCTTAACGCCGTACAAAAGTCTAAAAGACCTTATTTCACCATCAATTTATTGCTCCATATTTTATCATTGCTGCTCGTGATCTTATAGAAATAGAGTCCCGATGTCAAATTGTTCCTTTTCAAGACAATACTATTCTGGCCCGCCTTGGTATCACCGCCCATATCATGCGATGAGATTTTTTTACCGGCCATATTGAAGAGTTCCAAGGTATAGCTTCCCGCACCTTCCTCGTAAAAATAGAGATGGGATTCTGATTGCATGGGGTTGGGAAACACAAGAGATTCCGAAGTGTCTTCGGAAATAAAAATTCTTTCTTCCTCATTGTTATTAAAGGAAATATTCGATAGGCTCATTTGCTTGCTTTCCTGACTTCCATCTTCGGACAATAAATTAAAATTGATGACTTTCAGACTCGAGAAATCGGTTGTCGCATTCGTTGCGCTTTTAAAGTCGGAATACAACACATTGTAAGTTTTGGTCTCTCCCGTTAAATTCACTTGGGCCGAATAGGATGCCCCATCACCTTTTAGCAATTTTACTTCCAATACACCCGTTCCACTAGCGTCAAATGTCAACTTGCCGTAATCCGATAAATTGACCGGTGTAAACCGTGGGCTCAGTGCACGATATACCCCAATATAGCTTGATGTTTTTCCACTCAACTCAACATTTCGTTCTACCGGATAACCATCTTCGATATAAGGTGCCTGTACAGGTTTTACTTCATAGTTATCTACCGTAGTACCTTCCGATGAAGCGTCTAACCCCCATGGGGCATCGGCCACAAATAGGTCATCGGGAGTACCATTGGCGATACTCACCCTAAAGCCGAAATCAAAAATATTCCCCGTACTTAAAGCTACTGAATCTAAGTAGCCTTCTATTGGCGCACTTAAGGTTATATTCTCAGAATCACTGGTTTCCGTCCTTTTAAGACCACCTTCCAATTGTATTTTCTCCGTTTTATTGTTGTTCACCAAATTAAGTACCACCTCTCCTTTGGCATATTTTGCCGATTTCACGAAAACCGGTGGGGGTGTAGAGCCCTTAAATTCAGATATTGGACTATGTACTTCCAAAAGGTTCAAAATCTCATCTGCAAGCAGTAAAAGATCATCTACCGTATTGGACCATATCTGAAAATTATAATAGGCCGTGTTGTCGGCGTAGGTATCAATATTCCAATGCGATTCCACCACAAATTCGTCGTTGGCATCCAATCGCACCGAAAAGGTCAATGCGAATTCGGTATTTCCATCGGGCTGTTTGATGATCGACTTGATAAAGTCTTTCTCCCTTAGCTGTAGGGTGGATACCGATAACAGTTGGGCCCCAAGGAATCTGTCACAAATAAACTTACTGTGTTCATACACCTTGTTATCGGTCTTGATAACCATCAATGCGCCTATATTATCGTCCTTCCTTAAATAATCTACCGAGTAGATATCGGAAGCATTCGTAAGGTCTAAAAGATCGGCCGGGGAAGACTCTATGGTACTGGTTTCACCGACCACATCTAAGGGAACCAATTGCTCCAAAGGAATAGCGTCTGCCGCAAATTTTCCCGTCTTGGCATAAGTTGAACCTTTCATCACCTTTTTGGCGCTAAGCTTATCAAACTTATAATTGGTTTTGGCCCGGTTGTAATTCCTCTCTCCGATAAGGGAAGATAACCGGTCATTGCTTTCCAAGCCCCCATCATTGGCACCAGAAGTAAGGTTTATGGTCGGACAAGAAGCTACTCCCGAACACGAAGGGTCATCACAATCTACAAGTCCGTCCCCATCATCATCCACCCCGTTGATACAATCTTCCTGTGGTACAGGGGCCGTAGGACACCTTGCCCCATCATTACTTGAGGCCGCAGGACCAAAGGCGAAAATATTGGATTTGATGGTACCCGAAACAATGTCTTGCACCTTTTCGATTTTATAAACAGCCCCGGTTTGGTTGGCCGAAATATAAAAATTGCCATCTACATCAAAATAAACGGCTCCAAAGGAATAATTCAGCCCCTCTAAAACCGGGACTTCCCCCAAAGGTTCCACTACTCCCGTTTCTGCGGAAATTCGATACAGCACATTCGTTCCCCGCTCTACCGTATACAGCTTATTATCTTGGGCATTAAAGGCCCAGTCGGCTATTGAAAGGCCTTGACTTAGAGAGAACTGCCCTAAATATTCGAGGTAGGTTTCAGATTCAGGGTTTAAATCGATTTTGTAGTAAGAAGTGCCACCCGCTTTAAAGTAATAGATACCGTCCGTTGAAATATCGCCTACATATTTATTACCCGTAGGCAATTCCGGAATGGTATATTGCTCAACCTTAAAATCCTTACCTATACGAACAATAGATTGTGAAGGGGTTGATAAATACCCCCAGATATAACCATCGGTACTATTATAAGCTACCGCATTAACATTACCTGGCGTAATGTTTTCCGATACCAAATATGAACTGCCAGACGCTAGGTCTAATGCATAAATATCATTATATTGAAATAAATACGCATTGAAGTCACAATCGAACGGAGTGGACTGTGATTGCCCTATTGTACCCAATAATACGATCAGATACGTTAACTTTTGTAAAAAAAAATTCATAAGAAGTAGTTTTAAGGCATACTTTGGGTGTAAAAATGGGAGGAGTAAGAATTATTTTAAAAGCGTATGTTTTTTCTTACTTTGGTGCTTCGTCAAAAGATATAACTATTTCATTTTCTTTTTATTGCGGTCTTATAAAATTATCGGTCGAAAAGAGCGTTCTTAGTAAGTGAAATAGTGATTTCTCATAAAACCAATATCAATTTTATGAAAGCTGTTTTAAAATCCCGTGTTCTTTCCCTAATTTGCAAGGACCTTTTAGATATATACTATGCAAGAAATTAGCCGACTTTTTGATTTCCCCTACTATCAGTTGGAAAAATTCAATCTGGAAAAATCACTCGTCTCCAAAAAGGATGGCAAGTGGATTTCCACATCGACCCAAGAATATATAGACCAAGCCAACGCCATGAGCCGTGCCCTACTGCGAATGGGGGTACGCCCTAATGATAAAATTGCCGTCATATCGATGACGAACCGAACGGAATGGAATATTATGGATATCGGCATTCTTCAACTAGGCGCGCAAAACGTTCCTATTTATCCCACTATTTCGGAAGAAGACTATGCTTATGTACTGAACCACTCAGGGGCTAAACTTTGTTTTGTTTCATGTGAAGAGGTCTACAAAAAAGTGAGTTCGGTAAAAGACCAGGTGCCGAGTCTTGATCATATCTATTCCTTCGATGAAATCGGCGAATGCGATAATTGGAAGAAAGTACTTGAACTCGGTGCCGACACCTCTAATCAAGAGGAAGTAGAACAATTAAAAAAACAGGTCAAGTCAGACGATTTGGCCACCCTTATCTATACATCGGGAACCACCGGAAGACCTAAAGGAGTGATGCTATCGCACAATAACCTGGTCAGCAACGCCCTGGAAAGCTCAAAGCGCTTTCCCATAGAAGACGGCAAGACCAAGGCACTTAGTTTCTTGCCTTTATGCCATGTGTACGAACGTATGTTGATCTATTTGTACCAATTCAGGGGCGTAACCATATACTATGCGGAGTCACTCGATAAGATCAGCGAGAACCTTAAGGAAACACAACCTCATGTAATGACGGCCGTACCTAGGCTTCTAGAGAAAGTGTATGATAAAATATACGCCAAGGGCGCCGAACTATCAGGCATTAAAAAAGCCTTGTTCTTTTGGGCGGTAAACCTAGGGTTAAAATATGAGCCCTACGGCAAGAACGGTTGGTGGTACGAACAGCAATTGTCCCTCGCCAGAAAATTAATTTTTAGCAAATGGAAAGAAGGCCTAGGCGGCAACCTAAGCTTGATCGCTTCAGGAAGTGCAGCCTTACAGCCCCGTTTATCACGTATTTTCAACGCTGCTGAATTCGGGCTCATGGAGGGTTACGGCCTTTCGGAAACATCACCGGTCATTTCGGTAAACGACATGCGCGATGGAGGTTTCCGCATAGGCACGGTCGGAAAACCAATAGACCGTACCGAAGTAAAGATTGCCAGTGACGGGGAAATCTGTATAAAAGGCCCACAGGTAATGTTGGGCTATTACAAAGACCCACAGAAAACCGAAGAGGTGATTATAGACGGCTATTTCCACACCGGCGATATCGGAGAATTGGACAGTGACGGCTTTTTAAAGATCACCGACCGTAAAAAAGAAATGTTCAAGACCTCCGGCGGCAAGTACGTAGCACCCCAACTCTTAGAGAACCGCTTCAAGCAATCTCGTTTTATCGAACAGATCATGGTTGTCGGTGAGGGAGAAAAAATGCCCGCAGCCCTCATTCAGCCCGATTTCGACTTTTTACACGAATGGGCCTCTAAACACAACATATCGGCTTCAAGCAATTCCGAAATCATTAAGAACGAGCAGGTCTTGGCACGCTACCAACAAGAGGTCGACCTGGCTAACGAAAAATTTGCCAAGTGGGAGAAAGTGAAACAATTTCGTCTAACCCCCGATGTTTGGAGTATTAATGAAGGGCATCTTACCCCTACCCTTAAACTTCGACGTAAAATTGTCAAAGAAAAATATATGGATCTCTATAACGACATCTATGGGCGTTCATAGGCACTCCCTTCGAACGCTATAAATTTTCGCCCGAAAATATTCTTTTCCCAAAAAGGACCCTACCCCTTTACGAATAAGGTAATTTCTTCGTAGGAAGGTTGTTTAATTGGTTTAAAAAATCAAAAATATATTATGCATGCATAATATATTTTTGTATATTTGATAACCGACAACCCACCTTATGTATGAAAGATATTACAATAGACTACGCGCTGCGTGCCACATGGCAAGCGGTAGCCCGTATGTACAATGAAGAAGCCAAAAAATTCGATTCCACCATGGCCGTGGGTTTTACCCTATTGAGTGTCGACCCTAAGACCGGCACTCCCTCCACAGCCTTGGGGCCCAAAATGGGCATGGAAGCTACGAGCTTATCGCGTATTCTAAAAAGGATGGAAGAACAAGGCCTTATTGAACGAAAACCCAACCCTAATGACGGGCGCGGTGTTCTTATCTATTTGACAGACTTCGGTCTCGAAAAAAGAAACGATTCAAAAAACGTGGTCTTAAAATTTAACGAATCGGTCAGGAACAGTTTATCCGAAGAAAAGATAAATACCTTTTTTGAAGTTATGGAAACCATAAACGAACTCATAGCGGAAAAAACAATTTATACCAACGATAACCCAATAGGCGGTCAAGGTGCACTTGATCCAAAAACAGATTAATTAATAACCCAATAACTACATCGTGAACAAGCATATTAAAAAAGTAGCAGTCATTGGATCCGGAATCATGGGGAGTGGCATTGCTTGCCATTTCGCAAATATCGGAGTAGAAGTGTTATTGCTCGATATCGTTCCTAGAGAGTTGAACGATAAGGAAAAAGCAAAAGGATTAACCCTTGAAGACAAGGCCGTACGCAATCGATTGGTAAACGATTCATTGACGGCAGCCTTGAAATCTAAACCTTCACCCATCTATCATCAAAAATTCGCCTCGCGTATCACCACGGGAAACCTTGAAGACGATATCGCCAAGGTGAGTAAGGTAGACTGGATCATAGAAGTTGTGGTAGAGCGTCTTGATATCAAGAAGAAGGTTTTCGAAAATCTTGAAAAATACCGTACTCCCGGTACCTTGATTACCTCTAATACATCGGGTATCCCTATCAAATTTATGTCCGAAGGCCGAAGTGATGACTTCCAAAAGCATTTCTGCGGAACGCATTTCTTCAATCCGGCACGATACTTAAAACTTTTTGAAATCATTCCTGGCCCGAAAACCTCTCAAGAAGTCCTTGACTTTTTGAACGGATACGGGGAGAAGTTCTTAGGAAAGACTTCTGTTGTAGCCAAAGATACCCCAGCCTTTATTGGTAACCGCATCGGTATTTTTAGTATTCAAAGCCTTTTCCACACGGTGAAAGACGTGGGCATGACCATTGAAGAGGTTGACAAACTTACCGGTCCCGTTATCGGCAGACCCAAATCGGCTACCTTTAGAACCGTTGATGTGGTCGGACTCGATACCTTGGTACACGTGGCCAACGGTATTCACGAAAATTGTAAGGACGATGAAAGGTTAGAACTTTTTAAACTCCCCGATTTCATCGATACCATGATGGAAAACAAATGGTTGGGAAGCAAAACCGGACAAGGGTTCTACAAAAAATCAAAAGATAAGGACGGAAAGACGGAAATCTTGACCTTGGATTTGGACACGATGGACTACCGTTCAAAGAAAAGTGCCAAGTTCGCCACGCTAGAGCTTACCAAAACCATTGATAAGGTGGTGGACCGTTTTGCCGTATTAGTTGGAGGAAAAGATAAGGCCGGCGAGTTTTACCGAAAGAGCTTCGGTCAATTATTCGCTTACGTATCGCACAGGATTCCTGAAATAACCGATGAACTTTACAAGATTGACGATGCTATGAAAGCCGGTTTTGGCTGGGAACACGGACCTTTCCAAATTTGGGATGCCGTTGGTTTGGATAAAGGGTTGGAATTCGTTCAAGCCGAAGGCCTAGAGGCCGCTGCTTGGGTAAAAGAAATGAAAGCTTCCGGACACGACTCGTTCTATTCGGTGAAAGATGGGGCTTCTTATTTCTATGATATCCCTAAAAAGTCCATGGAAAAAATACCGGGACAAGATGCCTTTATCATTTTAGATAATATCAGAAAGACCAAAGAGGTATTTAAAAACAGTGGTGTTGTTATCGAAGATTTGGGCGATGGCATTTTAAATGTCGAGTTTCAGTCGAAAATGAACACCATCGGCGGTGACGTCCTTGCCGGTCTGAACAAGGCCATTGACCTTGCCGAGAAAGATTTTCAAGGTTTGGTTGTCGGTAACCAAGCGGCAAACTTCTCTGTAGGGGCCAATATCGGTATGATTTTTATGATGGCCGTTGAGCAAGAATATGACGAGCTTAATATGGCTATTAAAATGTTCCAAGATACGATGATGCGTATGCGCTACTCGGCTATCCCTACGGTCTCTGCCCCACACGGCATGACCCTTGGTGGTGGATGTGAGCTTTCACTTCACGCGGATAAGGTCGTAGCTGCGGCAGAAACCTATATCGGTCTTGTAGAATTTGGTGTTGGTGTTATCCCCGGTGGAGGTGGCTCAAAAGAGTTTGCCGTGAGAGCACAGGATACCTTTAAAAAGAACGATGTTGAACTAAACGTCTTGCAAGAGTATTTCTTGACCATCGGTATGGCCAAAGTTTCTACTTCGGCTTACGAAGCCTATGATTTAGGTATTCTTCAACATGGAAAAGATATCGTAGTGGTGAACAAAGACCGCCAGATTGCGACAGCTAAGGCACATGCCAAACTGATGGCCGAAGCCGGATATACACAACCCGTAAAACGAAAAGATATCAAAGTACTTGGTAAACAAGCTTTGGGTATGTTCTTAGTGGGCACTGATTCTATGGAAGCTAGCCACTACATCAGTGAGCACGACAAGAAAATCGCAAATAAATTGGCCTATGTCATGGCCGGTGGCGATTTATCGGAGCCTACTTTGGTAAACGAACAATATCTATTGGATTTAGAGCGTGAGGCTTTCTTATCGCTTTGTACCGAACGCAAAACGCTCGAGCGTATCCAACACATGTTAAAGACAGGTAAACCTTTAAGAAATTAATTATAAATAAGTATTGAGATATTAGAATTGGGAAATTAGATATAATGCATAAAGTAGAAAATTTAAAAATATGGAAGAAGGCTATTGAATTAGCTAAATCCATTTATCTACTAGCAGCTGATTTGCCTTCCGAAGAAAAATACGGGCTAGTTTCTCAAATTAAAAGATGCTCTGTATCAATTCCTTCAAATATAGCAGAAGGAGCTGGTAGAAATTCGCAAAAAGAGTTTAAACATTTTTTGAGTATTGCAAATGGTTCAGCTTATGAACTTCAAACTCAGTTAATACTCTTAATCGAATTAAACTTAATAAAAAAAGAAAAAGTAAAACCAGTAATTGACGTTTGTGTTGAAATTCAAAAAATGAATTATTCGTTTCAAAAAACATTATAGATCTCAATACAATAAACTCAATACTCAATACCATTTAAAATGAAAACTGCATATATAGTTAAAGCATACAGAACGGCTGTCGGAAAAGCTCCGAAAGGTGTTTTTAGGTTCAAGCGAACAGATGAGCTCGCCGCGGAGACCATTGAATACATGATGAAAGAATTGCCCGATTTTGATAAAAAACGGATCGATGACGTCATCGTTGGTAACGCCATGCCAGAAGGATCGCAAGGGCTGAACATGGCCCGATTGATTTCTTTAATGGGACTAGACATTGTTGATGTTCCCGGGGTTACGGTAAACCGTTTTTGTTCTTCAGGTATTGAAACCATTGGTATTGCCACTGCAAAAATTCAGGCGGGAATGGCCGATTGTATTATAGCCGGTGGGGCCGAAAGTATGAGTTCCGTCCCTATGACGGGATATAAAACCGAATTGAACTACGATTTGGTAAGTGAAGGCCATGAAGATTACTACTGGGGCATGGGAAATACTGCCGAAGCTGTAGCCAACGAGTACAAAGTATCTCGTGAAGACCAAGATGAGTTTGCTTACAATTCGCACATGAAAGCTTTGAAGGCGCAGGCGGAAGACCGTTTTCAAGATCAGATCGTTCCTATTGAAGTAGAGCAAACCTACATTGACGAAAATGGAAAAAAAGCCACTAGAAAATACACCGTGACCAAAGATGAGGGCCCTAGAAAAGGAACTTCCATAGAGGTACTGAATAAATTACGCCCCGTTTTTGCAGCCGGTGGTAGCGTTACCGCAGGTAACTCTTCGCAGATGAGCGATGGTGCCGCATTTGTATTGGTAATGAGCGAAGATATGGTCAAGGAACTTAATCTTGAGCCTATCGCCCGTTTGGTGAATTATGCCGCTGCCGGCGTACCCCCAAGAATTATGGGTATCGGTCCGGTTGCCGCCATTCCAAAAGCTTTAAAACAGGCTGGCCTAAAACAAGATGACATAGAGCTTATCGAGTTGAACGAAGCCTTCGCTTCACAATCACTTGCGGTAATACGCGAACTCGGATTGAACCAAGACATCGTAAACGTTAACGGAGGTGCTATTGCACTGGGGCACCCATTGGGCTGTACCGGTGGCAAATTATCGGTGCAACTATTCGATGAGATGAGAAAACGGAATATGCAAGGCAAGTACGGCATGGTAACCATGTGTGTAGGTACAGGTCAAGGCGCTGCCGGCATCTACGAATTTTTGAACTAACACAAGAAAACTAACATTAAGCAAAAAACTATGAGCAAAGAAATTCTACGTGGTGGTCAGTTTTTGGTAAAAGAGACCAATTGCGAAGACATCTTCACTTTAGAAGATTTGAACGAAGAGCAGAAAATGATGCGCGAAAGTACCAAGGAGTTCGTTGATCGCGAACTATGGGCGCATTGGGAACGCTTTGAAAAGAAAGATTACGCCTACACCGAAGCGTGTATGCGCAAGGCGGGCGAACTCGGACTCTTAAGTGTTGCCGTACCCGAATCTTATGGAGGAATGGGCATGGGCTTTGTTTCTACCATGTTGGTCTGTGACTATATTTCGGGGGCTACAGGTTCTTTTAGTACCGCTTTCGGTGCACATACAGGTATTGGTACTATGCCTATCACCCTGTACGGAACCGAAGAGCAAAAACAGAAATATGTTCCTAAATTGGCTTCTGGCGAATGGTTCGGTGCCTATTGTTTGACCGAACCTGGCGCGGGATCTGATGCCAATTCGGGTAAAACAAAAGCGGTACTTTCCGACGATGGAAAATACTACAGCATTACCGGACAGAAAATGTGGATTTCGAATGCTGGTTTTTGTAACCTCTTCATTGTTTTTGCCCGTATAGAAGACGATAAGAACATTACCGGTTTCATTGTTGAGAACGACCCTGAAAACGGTATCTCATTCGGTGATGAAGAAAAAAAATTAGGGATCCACTCCTCCTCGACCCGTCAGGTGTTCTTTAACGACACCAAAGTACCGGTAGAAAATATGCTCTCTGAAAGGGGCAACGGATTCAAGATCGCGATGAACGCCTTGAACATAGGCCGTATTAAATTGGCCGCAGCCTGCTTAGATGCCCAAAGACGGGTAATCAAAGAGGCGGTGACCTATGCCAATGAACGCATTCAATTTAAGACACCGATTATCAATTTTGGCGCGATCAAAGCCAAAATCGCCAATATGGCCACCAATGCCTATGCCGGTGAATCGGCCAGTTATCGTGCCGCCAAGAACATTGAAGACCGTATTGCCATTCGTGAAGCCGAAGGCAATTCGCATCAAGAGGCCGAATTAAAAGGTGTTGAAGAATACGCCATCGAATGTTCTATCTTAAAGGTGGCCGTTTCCGAAGATGTTCAAAACACCACCGATGAAGGTATTCAGATTTTCGGAGGAATGGGCTTTAGTGCCGATGCCCCAATGGAAAAGGCATGGAGAGATGCCCGTATCGCCCGTATTTACGAAGGAACCAACGAAATCAACAGAATGCTGGCCGTTGGTATGCTGGTTAAAAAAGCAATGAAAGGCCATGTAGACCTATTAGGTCCGGCTACGGCAGTAGGTGAAGAATTAATGGGAATCCCATCGTTTGATACCCCTGATTTTTCAGAGTTGTTTGCCGAAGAAAAAGATTTGATCAAGAGGTTGAAAAAAGTCTTCTTGATGGTTGCCGGAAGTGCCGTTCAAAAATTTGGTCCTGAATTGGAAAAACACCAACAATTGATGCTTGCCGCCGCCGATATACTGATTGAAGTATACATGGCCGAAAGTACCATCTTGAGAACCGAGAAAAATGCGAAACGCTCTGGGGAGGATTCCCAAAAAACCCAGATCGCCATGTCTAAATTGTACTTATACAATGCTACCGAAACCATAATCCAAAAAGGGAAAGAGGCCATTGTCTCTTTTGCCGAAGGTGACGAGCAACGTATGATGCTTATGGGCTTGAAACGTTTCACCAAATACACGAACAATCCCAATGTGGTTGCCCTGCGCACACAAATCGCAGATCGAATCGCCGCTGATAACGGATACACTTTCGATTAGTGTTTATGAATGGATGAGAAATAAAAAACACCCCGGCCGGGGTGTTTTTTTATTATTGGATTTCTTTTATAAAAAAGGACTTACGCACGCATAGACTCCTTGATATCCTCGTTGGAATCTTTTTTTGAAAAGTTAACGGCACACTCGATCAATGCCAAATGGGAATAAGCTTGCGGGAAGTTCCCCAGCAACCTTTTGGTCTTAAAATCCAAATCTTCACTGAAGAGTCCCAAATGGTTACTATACCCGAGTAATTTTTCGAATAGCTCAAGCGCCTGGTCGTGTTCCCCAATTTTAAACAAGCTGTTCACATACCAAAAAGTACAGACCGTAAACGATGATGAAGGCAGTCCAAAATCGTCTTCATTCTTGTATCTATATAGCAGTCCATCATTGCTCAACTCCTTACCAATGGCCCTTACCGTGCTCTTATAACGCTCATCGGAGGCGTCAACGCAACCGTAAGATTCCATAAGTAAAACGGAGGCATCCAAATGTTTGGACCCGTACGATTGGGTGTACGCCCCTACTTCCTCGTTCCAGGCATTTTCGTAGATATCGTTCCAGATTTCCTCCCTCAAGGGCTTCCATTTTTCTATTTTATGGTGCTTTCCTAACATTTCCGCCACCTTTATGGCCCTATCCAAAGCCGTCCAACACAATACTTTCGAGAAGGTAAAGTGCCGGTCTTCGGTACGGAATTCCCATATCCCCTTATCCGCTTCATGCCAATGGTTTCCAACGATCCAAACGATTCCCTTGGTAATCGACCACAAGTCTTCACCGTTTTCGATATCTACGCTAAACTTTACCATCTGTTCGTAGATTACATCCATAAGGATCCCATAAATATCGTTCTGCTTTTGGTGATATGCGGCATTTCCGATACGTACTGGCTTTGACCCTTTGTAACCGCTTAAATGCTCTAAGGTTTCCTCGGTCAATTTTTTCTCCTTGTTGATCCCGTACATAATCTGTAGTTTCTCGGCCTTATCGGGAATCAAGTCGATAATAAACTTCAAATAGCGTCGGGCTATGTTCTTATGGCCCAATTCAGACACCACTTTTATTACCATGGAAGCATCGCGAATCCAACAAAAACGATAATCCCAGTTTCTTACCTCCCCTATGGTTTCGGGCAAGGAGGTAGTAGCTGCGGCCAATACCGCACCGGTTTTATCGTAACTCAATAGTTTTAGGGTTAGCGCACTCCTTGAAATTTCTTCGTTGAACTTTTTATATATGGGTGTCCGAGCAGACCAGTTCAACCAATAGACCTTGGTACTCTCTAGTTCCAAATAGGCCTTGTTCGTTGTGGTCGGGAATATTTTCTCGTTATAGCCCATTAAGAAAAAACCATCTTCGGTCAAACTGATTTCCTTTCCGTACAGTACGGCTTCCTTATCAAAGGAAGTATAAAGAAATACGGTATCAAACTTGATTTCATGGGTTAAGCTGGCAATGAAATCCTTTTTAATATAACTCTTGGTCTCCCCTTGGGCATATTCCAATTTGGGGTCGTAGCGTACCTTGAACTTTGGCTTACCCTCTACCAACCTAATATATCTTATAAATTCGGGCGGAGCCACATAGCTACCGTCTTCTTTATGATAACGCGGCATGAAATCATGGACTTCAAAACAATTATCCCCATCGGTAAACGTGGTTATTAAAATACAGGTCCTTGGTTCATATCGTTGTTCTATAGTATATTTTTCATCGACCAAAAACTCAAAACTCCCTCCGATTTCCTCATCTAAAAGTTTCGCAAATACCGAAGGGGAATCAAATTCTGGTAAACAGCACCAATCGACACTACCCGTCTTAGATATTAATGCTGCACTTCGACAATTTCCTATTATTCCGTAGTCTAAACTATCCATTCAATAAAATTGTTAATTCAATCAGGGTTCGTATTGTAATTGCCCTTCTTTTTCACGAAATTTAGAGAAATTAAATATAAAACACCGCAAAATATCCGATTTATGGGCAAAACTATCATAATCTCAAATAGACTACCCGTTCAGTTGCAAATCAGCAACGGAACCATTACCGCAATACCGAGTGTTGGCGGTTTAGCTACAGGTATGAAATCTGTACATTCGAGCGGAGACAGCTTGTGGATCGGGTGGAGCGGACTCACGGAAGAGGATATTGTACCGGAGTTGGAACCTAAGATCGATGAGGCCCTTGCTGCGCACGGTTCTTCCAAGGTGAAGCTTACCGAAAAGGAAGTGGACGGCTTTTACTACGGATTCAGTAACCGGACTATCTGGCCTTTGTTCCACTATTTTTTAGAGTATTCCGAGTTTCAACTGGACTATTGGAATACCTATAAGAAGGTAAACCAAAAATTTGCCGATGCCATTTTGGCAAAAGCGGAAGACGGCGATACCATTTGGGTGCACGACTACCAACTCATGTTGGTGCCACAAATGGTCCGCAAAGAACGACCCAATGTTTCCATAGGATTCTTTTTGCACATCCCGTTTCCCTCTTTCGAAATTTTCAGGACACTACCTTGGCGTGAAGAACTGTTGGAAGGCGTTTTAGGCTCCGACCTTATCGGTTTTCATACCTACGACTACGAAAGACACTTTCTTAGCTCCGTAAGACGTTTGTTGGGGCTGGAGGTGAGCTTTAACGATATCTCCATGGGCGACCGGTTGATCAAAGTGGATTCCTTTCCTATGGGTATCGATTACAAGAAGTTCAGCGATGCGGCCAAAATACACTACAACAGGGCCGAAGATGAACAATCGGAATTACAGCAACGTTTAAATGCCCATAAGAAGACCGACCCCGAAGCCAAATTCTTTTTATCCATAGACCGTTTGGACTACAGTAAGGGAATTGCCAAACGATTGAACGCCTTTGAGTATTTTCTAAATAAATATCCACAATATAAAGAGAAGGTAAGGTTGATCATATTGGCCGTCCCCTCCAGATCCAATGTGCCACAGTACCAATTATTGAAAAGGGAGATAGACGAGCTTGTGGGCCGTATAAACGGTGAGTTTTCAACCGTAAGCTGGACCCCCATCTGGTATTTCTACCGATCCATGCCCTTTGAAAACCTTATCGACCTTTATACTTCCAGTGATATTGCCTGGCTTACGCCACTGCGCGACGGTATGAATTTGGTAGCCAAAGAGTACATCGCCACCAGAACCGACAAAACCGGTGTTTTGATCCTGAGCGAAATGGCGGGATCGGCCAACGAAATGAACGAATCACTACTGGTCAACCCCAATAACTTTGAACAAACGGCCGATGCCTTGCACGAAGCGATAAACATGCCGGTAGAAGAACAAAAAGCCCGGAATTCAATACTGCAAAAGAGATTGGCACGCTACAATGTGGAAAAATGGGCCAACGACTTTATGACCTCGCTTAAATCGCAAAAGGAACGCGATGCGGCCAATGTTTCGCGTAAACTGACCGATAAGTTATTGGAGTCTATATCCGTACAATATTCCAAAGCGAAAAAAAGATTACTATTCCTCGATTATGACGGAACGCTCGCCGGTTTTCACAACGACCCGCAAAAAGCAGGTCCCGACGAACAATTATACGAACTGTTGGACATATTGAACGAGCAACCCAATACCGTTCTTTACTTAATAAGCGGTAGAGACAAAGATACCTTTACCCAATGGTTCTTGCCCAAAAAGTACAATATGATCGTTGAGCACGGGGTATGGATCTCGCAGGAAGGCGAACCCTTTAGAATGCTGGAAAACGTTAAGAACGACTGGATGGAAAAGGTGCGCCCCGTATTGGAATCCTTTGTAGACCGTACACCGGGAAGTTTTATCGAAGAGAAGAACTATAGCTTGGCCTGGCACTACAGAAAAACCGATCCCGATTTTGGTAGCAAACGCGCCATGGAGCTTTCCACAACCTTGACCAGCCTTATCGGCACCGACGACCTGAGCCTGCTCAACGGAAACAAAGTGGTGGAAGTAAAGAGCAGTAACGTAAACAAGGGCCGGGCTTCGGTACGGATCCTGGGTGAGGACGAATACGATTTTGTCTTTGCCATCGGCGATGACTGGACAGACGAGTTCATGTTTCAAGAATTACCGGAAAGCACGGTCACCGTAAAAGTGGGCATACAAAAAACAGCGGCCAAATATTATGTAGAGAGCACACAAAAAGTTAGGGGACTCCTGCAAAAATTTGCCGAACTGTAAAATCGCCTTGCCCTATACGCTCAAAAAACATACGAAGTACGGCCATACCGTTTGAATAAATACAATTCAGTCCAACAGGATATCAGGGTATACCTGTTGGACATCCTATAAAGAAACGGAAGGACCGAGAAACACAAAAATGGGCAAACCAAGAACCACATTATCACCGATAATAAAACTAGTGGCAAAAAGAAGTCTACCTCTGCAGGCGTCCCCTCTTGTACAGTTACCCTTTACGCGCATGAAAAAGACAATAATGCCAGGGCCACTTTTGTTCCGTAAATTATATTGAAGCCGCGCGCCCACATACTCCCCATAATCATCCTCTCGCAATTTGCCTGCACCTCTTTATGGTTTGCCGGCAATGCCATTGTAGATGAACTGACGCTTAAAACGGGATTAGGACCTGAAATCATTGGCTACGTGCTCTCTTCGGTACAATTGGGCTTTATCATCGGCACTTTGGTCTTTGGCCTTTTTATGATTGCCGACCGGTTTTCGCCCTCCCGAGTATTTCTCATCTGCTCCCTTTTAGCCGCCCTCTGCAATTTTCTACTGCTCTCTGAAACCTTATCGAAGTGGACCTTGCTCTTCGCCCGTTTCGGTACGGGATTTTTTCTTGCCGGCATCTATCCCGTGGGCATGAAAATAGCGGCAGATTATTACCAAAAAGGATTGGGAAAGGCCTTGGGCTATTTGGTAGGCGCCCTTGTCTTGGGAACCGCCTTCCCCTATTTTGTGAGCGGTACCAGTTTGGGCAAGGATTTTACCTTGGTCATAAAAATTACTTCCGCCCTTGCCATAATGGGCGGTGTGGCCTTATGGGCATTCGTCCCCAACGGCCCCTTCCGTAAGCCCAGTGCCAAGCTTTCGCTAGGTGCGGGGCCCTTACTTTTTAAATTACACAGTTTTAGACAGGCCGCTTTTGGGTATTTTGGCCATATGTGGGAGCTTTACGCCTTTTGGGCCTTTACCCCACTCGCCCTTCAAACCTATAATACAATGTGGGCTTCGGAGATATCCGTTCCCTTATCCACTGGAATGATCATTGCCTTAGGTGGACTTTCCTGCGTGTTTGGAGGATTGCTATCCTTGCGAAGCGGAAGTCGAAAAGTGGCGGTGGTCTCCCTGCTTCTTTCCGGTCTTTTCTGCTTAATTTCCCCCGTACTCTTTACCCTCCCCTCGGGATTGTTTTTGGTCGGTTGGTGTTTTTGGGGGATGGCCATTACCGCAGACTCCCCTCAATTTTCAAACCTGGTGGCCACCTCGGTTCCACCCGAATTAAAAGGTACGGCACTGACCCTCGTAAATTGCATCGGTTTTGCTATTAGCATTTTCAGCATACAATTGCTTTCCTTCTTAGCGGAAACCTTCGACATTACCTACCTCTTTATCGCTTTGGCCTTGGGGCCTTTCATCGGACTCTTGGGTTTGCTTGGAAGAAAGCACAGGCATGTTCGATAGCATATCGGTAAAACGATATCGTCATTCTTTCAATCTCCCCAATAATTCTTATAATTAGTTCAAATACACACGCAAATAGGATTTTTCTTAATTACTTTTACACAATGGACACTTTCGATGATTTTAAGATTAAAAAACAGTTAAAAAAGGCCATTGTTGATTTAGGGCTTGAAAAGCCGACCCCTATTCAACAAGCGTCGTATTCTACCATTCTTGGTGGCTCCGATTTTGTGGGAATTGCACAGACCGGAACCGGAAAAACAATTGCATACCTGCTACCCATCTTACAGGATTTGAAATTTTCAGACCAACTACATCCTCGGGTAGTCATTCTGGCACCGACCCGCGAACTTGTAATTCAAATTGTAGAAGAAATAGAAAAATTAACACCCTTCCTTAGCGTAAGGGCTCTTGGCGTCTTCGGAGGCTCTAACAACATAAATCGTCAAAAAAGAGCCGTTGCAGAGGGGCAAGACATCATCGTAGGTACGCCCCAAAGGTTGTACGACTTGGTTCTGGCCAACGTCTTGCGACTCAAATCGGTAAAAAAACTAGTAATCGATGAAGTTGACATTATGCTCGACTTTGGCTATAAAACACAGTTAAAGAACATCTTTGAATACCTTCCCAAGAAACGGCAGAACATTCTTTTTTCGGCTACCATGACGACCTACATAGATGAATTAATGGACGATTTTCTGATCAACCCCGTTAAAAAAACCATCTCTATCAGTGGTACACCTTTAGAGACTATAAAACAAGAGTCTTATACGGCCCCTAATTTTTACACCAAGGCCAACCTACTGAACCATTTATTGGAAGACCGGGAAGAATATAATAAAGTCTTGATTTTTGTTGCGAGCAAGGTCGATGCCGATAGGTTGTTTGAAGTGCTCGATTTTGAATCTGAAATATCGGTCATCCATTCAGGTAAGGAGCAAAACCATCGTACCAAATCCATAGAAAAATTCGAAAGCGGTAAAAGCAGGATCCTAATTGCTACCGATGTTATATCCCGTGGAATCGATATAGAAAAAATCAGTACCGTAATCAGTTTTGACACCCCTTATTATCCTGAAAACTACATCCACCGTATTGGGAGGACCGGTAGGGCCGGGGAAAAAGGACGGTCTATCCTCCTTTATAATGAAAAGGAGACCATTTTAAAGGAAGCCATTGAAGAGTTGATGAATTACGCCATCCCCTTCAATGAATTTCCAAAGGAAGTGGAAATAAGTTCAAAACTCACTCCCGAAGAGGATGTCAAGCCCATAGACCCCAACAATGAATTGGACGACGACCAAGCACACAAGGCCGGGGCTTCCTTTCATGAAAAATCGGCCAAGAACCGCAAGAAAAAGCCCGAACTAAAGAGCTACGAGAGAAAACTAAAAAAGAAATACAAGAAGCCCCAAAAGCGAGGAGACAAAATACAAAACAAAAAAAGCAGGAAAAAGAGGTAATACATTCCTTAAAGAAAGGCGTTCTATCAAAACAAGCTTTCCTTTAAATTTTACAGAAAAGCGGAACCCAAAAAGCATAAGCCGCTATCTTGAACCTGTTTCTAATTCCATATACCCAATACCAATGAAACGGATATTAATTTTAACTATGATGATGGTTGCCACCGCAACCTATGCCCAACAATTCACAGAACAAGACAGCCTGAGGGGGAGCATTACCCCGGAACGCGAATGGTGGGACCTCAACTATTATCATCTTGACGTAGCCGTAGACCCCGACAAAAAGTTCATTTCAGGAAGCAATACCATTCGCTATAAAGTCTTAAAGAAAAATCAGGTGATGCAGGTTGACCTACAGCCTCCCATGACCATAGAAAAGGTAACCCAAGACGGCCAAGAACTACAGGTAGCCCATAATGGCAATGCCCATTTCGTACATCTGAAAAAGATCCAGAAAAAGGGAGATTTCAATGAGATCAAGGTATACTATTCCGGTCACCCGAAAGAAGCGGTAAGAGCTCCTTGGGACGGCGGGTTCTCTTGGAAAAAAGACAATAAGGGCAAAGACTTCGTAGCCACCTCGAACCAAGGCCTGGGAGCCAGCGTGTGGTGGCCCAACAAAGACCATATGTACGACGAGGTAGATAGTATGCTTATCAGCGTAAAGGCCCCAAAAGGGCTAATGGATGTCTCCAACGGCAGGTTGAGAAAAGTCGACAAAGACACCAATACCTACCACTGGTTCGTATCGAACCCCATTAACAACTATGGCGTAAATATCAACATAGGGGACTATGTACACTTTGGTGAAAAGTACAATGGGGAAAAAGGTATATTAGACATGGATTATTACGTGCTCCGCGATAATCTTGAAAAGGCCAAGGAACATTTTAAGGACGCCCCTAAAATGATGAAGGCCTTTGAACACTGGTTCGGCCCCTACCCTTTTTACGAAGACAGTTTTAAACTGGTAGAAGTTCCTTACCTCGGCATGGAACACCAAAGTTCGGTTACCTACGGAAATCAATATATGAAGGGGTATTTAGGAAGAGACCTTTCAGGAACCGGATGGGGGCTGAAATTCGATTTTATTATCATTCACGAAGCCGGACACGAGTGGTTCGCCAACAACATTACCTACAAAGATGTGGCCGATATGTGGGTACATGAAGGGTTTACCGCCTATTCGGAAAACTTGTTCGTGGACTTTTACTATGGAAAAGAGGCCGCCGCCGATTATGTAATCGGTACCCGTGCAAGCATTCAAAACGACAAACCGATCATTGGCCCGTACAACGTAAACGTAGAGGGGTCAAAAGATATGTACTATAAAGGGGCCAACCTTCTACATACGATAAGACAGCTAGTAAACGACGATGAAAAATGGCGACAGATCCTTAGGGGGCTAAACCGTGAGTTCTACCATCAAACGGTAACTACCGGGCAGATTGAAGATTATATTTCCCGTCACGCAAAAATAGACCTTTCAAAGGTGTTCGACCAGTATTTACGTACGGCAAAGATTCCTATGTTCGAGTACAAGGTGGATGGAAACGAGGTAAAATACCGATATACGAACGTTATAGCAGGTTTTAATATGCCTTTAAAAGTCTGGGTCGACGGTACGGCACATATCCTTAAACCGGCCGGAAAGTGGAAAAAGCAAAAACTGGATGGAGATCTATCGACATTGGAAGTAGACCGGAATTATTACGTAGACCAGCAATTTTTACCCTAGCGTAATTTGCTTACTCCCCATAAAAAAAGCGGCCCACATAAATGTAGGCCGCTTTTCTATTTTTAAGGAAAGACGTTTTATTTAGACGTATCCGCTGCTTCCTTTTCTTTCAACACTACGGTTTGTACACCGGTAAGCGGTATGGCCCCTTCTTGGCCGTTATCGGTATAACTTGCCGTGATGACCATCACCTTGTCATCCTTGGTCGGTTTCGGTACAATACTGCCCGAAGCGGGAAGCGACTTCTCCTTTACCGAAGTGTCGGCCAAAGACATGATGTACTCCACGATCTGTCGGGTTTCATCTTTGGTGATATTCGGATGCGCAGGCATTACTACCTCGCCCCAAACACCGCCACCGCCTGAAACGATTTTTTTCTGCAGGTAGGCCTTGGCTTTTTTGTCCTTTTTATACTTATCGGCCACAGCCATATAATTCGGGCCAATAGACGGACCGTTCTCTTTGTGGCACGTTTTACAGTCCATTCCCTGAGTAAGCGCCTTTCCTGTTACGGCTGCGGAAACCTGTTGATGTCCCAATGACATATTCTGCTCATCAAAACTTTCCAAATAATCGACCGAAACAAAAATGTTTTTGGGGTCTATGATATCCCCATCGGCATCCTTGGCCTTCACCTCATATTTCACGGGAACCCCTTTTTCAAAAAACTCGGCGTTTCCTTCTAAAGCAATGGTCACTTCTGGTCTCGAATTTCCGGCCACTATCGTAATCATATCGCTTTTTACGGCATCGCCCTTATCGTCTTTTACTTCCACGGAAATCCTATAATCACCGGCCGTGTCGTACGTGTGACTTATTTTTGGTTCAGTAGTTTCCTTGGTCTCACCATTGCCCAAATCCCACACATAGGTAATAGCATCGTCTTCGCGGTCTCTTGCCTCTACCTTGGCATTGACTGTAAGCGGTAATTTCCCCGAAGTGTGATCTACGATCATATGGTCTATAATCGGTGGACGGTTACCGCCATTGTATTCAATATAACTTAAAGCGGAATTCTCGTTTTGGGTAAACCAACCGCTACCGTATTCCAACAAGTAGACCCTACCGTTCGGCCCCATCTCCATATCGATCAGGTTATTGACCTTAATATCGGAAGCAAAAGGCTCCATTTTATATAAGGTACCATCTTCAAAGAAGGTAACGGCCTTCATCCAACCACGCATCCAATCGTAAATAATGGTTTTTCCATCGAAATAACTTGGGAGTCCCCCTCCATTGGGATACATATCGGAATAATAGGTAGGTCCGGCCATGGCATTCCTTCCACCCGACCCTACTTCCGGAAATTCTTTGGAATCGACGTAAGGGTAGTAGATATAGGCCTCTTTTGCAGGAGGAAGCTCTCGGAGCCCCGTATTGTTCTTAGAATCGTTTATAGGCTTTTGCGGATCAAAAGTAATGCCGCTTTCACCGGTTTCGTAATCGTAATCTACATAAGGCTTGTTATCGGCAATGAACAAAGGCCAACCAAAGTTACCGGCTTCCGTTGCACGGTTCATCTCATCGTACCCCTTTGGCCCTCGTTTTTCAAACTGATCATTACGCGCATCAGGTCCGACCTCGCCCCAGTACAGGGTACTGTTTTTCTGGTCTACCGAAATACGATAAGGGTTTCTATGCCCCATCGTGTAGATTTCGGGCCTTGCCTTTTCAGTTCCCTTAGCGAACAAATTGCCTTCAGGAATATCATAACTACCGTCTTCGTTCACTTTTATACGAATAATTTTCCCTCTTAGGTCATTGGTGTTACCGGAAGACCTGCGGGCATCATATTGCTCATGTCCAGGGATGTCGTTTAAAGGCGCATAACCATTGTTCACATACTTTACCCCTTTTTCGTTAAAAGGAGTAGAATTGTCTCCCGTTGAAAGGTAGAGCAATTTATCAGGACCAAAGGCAATGGAGCCTCCGGTATGGCAGCAGATTTCACGCTGTGAATCCACTTCCAAAATAACCTGCTCCGAAGCTAGGTCGAAAACCCCGTCTTTGTATTGAAAACGAGACAGGCGGTTCACCCATTTATCTCCCGTAGGGGAATAATAAAGGTAAATCCAATGGTTTGTGGCAAAATCAGGGTCTTTCTGGAGTCCCATTAACCCTTCTTCCGCATTGACCCCCGGGGTGTTCAAGGTTTTATAATAGACATCCAACGAAGCCACTTCCTTGAGTTCTTGGCTAGCATCGCTATACAGGAGTACCTGTCCGCGACGTTGCGCGATCAATACATCGTTATTAGGTAATACGGCCATTTCGGTAGGCTCAAAAAACTCGCCTACACTCAATTGTTTTTTGGTGAAACGGTCTAAATCGGGTGGTATCTGTGTAGTAGCCTTTGAATAGTCCAATACTTTGTTTTCACCGATGGCATAATTGATTCCTCCCAGTAAATGTTTTAAGAAAAGTTCTTCAGAAAAGGTTTCATCGGTATGACCCGCACCTGTATAAAAGGCCCGACCCCCATCAAACTCATGGTACCAAGCGAACGGATGGTAATCGCCGTTGGTGCCCCCTTCATAGGTTGATTCATCTACGGTCATTACGACGTGTACATCAGGATTGATCTTGTTGTAATTGTAGATTTCATCGCTTCTATGCCAAACGGAGTCGGTAAAAAATTCCGTTGCCGCAAAGTTTTTATCGGTAATGATAAAATCGGCCTCTGGTGTCCCTTTGGGGTGACTTGCAAACTGAGCCCCCACCAGTTTGGTGTACCAGCCCCAGTCGTACTCGGTATCGGCTGCAGCGTGTATGCCTACAAAACCGCCACCGGCCTGAATATAACGCTCAAAAGAAGCTTCTTGCTTGGCATCCAGTACATTCAGAGTGGTGCTCAAAAAGATAATTGCGGAATACTGCTTTAAATTGTCTTCATTAAAAAGTTCCGAATTTTTTGTGGTATCGACCTGAAAGCCGTTTTCTGCGCCCAACTTTTGAATGGCGGCAATACCGGCAGGTATCGATTTGTGGTGCCAGCCCGAGGTCTTTGAAAAAACCAAAACTTTAGGTTTACCCTCTCTTTTTTGGCTTCCATCACCACAAGCGGCAAGGATCAGTCCTACCATAAGGACTAAAATGGATACTGTTTTCTTCATAAATGAAATGCTTGACTTATTTGGTTTAGTTTGAAACAAGTTTTAAATGTAAGGATTAGCTTTCTAATCGCCCAAAAGGAAGTGTTAGAAATACAATTTTGGGAAAATATTAATACAGTTTGACCATGATTTTATACTAACTTGAAAATTCAGATTACTTTATTAAATAAAAAAATACGATGAACGACCAACATGACTATTGGACGCAACGGTACAAAGAAAACAATACGGGATGGGATATCGGCTACCCCTCTACCCCCATAAAGACCTACGTTGACCAACTTACCGACAAAAACCTTTCTATTTTAATACCCGGGGCCGGAAATGCCTATGAAGCAGAATACCTTTGGAAAGAAGGTTTTAAGAATGTTTTTGTGATGGACGTCTCGGAAATACCTTTAGAACATTTTCTCAATAGAAATCCCGATTTCCCCAAAGCACAATTGCTACAGGAAAACTTCTTTGAACACCAAGGGCAATACGATCTTATTCTTGAGCAAACCTTTTTCTGTTCATTCCCTCCTACCGACGATAATCGCAATGCCTATGCACGGCAAATGGCCAAACTTTTAAAACCCAAGGGGAAACTGGTAGGCCTTTGGTTCGATATTCCCCTGACAGGAGATATGGAAAAACGTCCTTTTGGCGGCTCTAAAGAACTATACCTGAACCACCTAAACCCTTTCTTCAAGACAACCACTTTTACCCGATGCTACAACTCGATAGGCCCAAGAGCGGATAACGAGCTCTTTGGTATTTTTGTAAAAAAGTAAACTACCTCGGGGCATTTAATCTCGATTATCGAGTAAAATATCTCGTACGAAGACTTTTATATGGTATTGCCGTAACCACAAAAACGATTCTTTTTGACAAATTCTATTTTGTCTAAAGGAAAAAGAAAGTATTTTTGCCGAATGAAACAGTACGTAGTGCTTTTCGTGACGTTTATAATGATGGTCAAACCACTTTGGCCAGTAGCGGAATATATCGCCAACTACGACTATATCAAAAACGTACTTTGCGAGAACCGAGACAAACCGATGCTTCATTGTGACGGTAAATGTTACTTGGCCAAACAACTCGCCAAAGAATCCGAAGAAAATAGTAAAAACCCTTTTGGGGAAAAACAGGCGAAAGTAGAAATACAGCCCGTTGTTTTCTTTCAATCCCTATTACCAATAGAATTTGGTTTCGATACCGATATTCCTTCGATCAAAAACTACAAAGTTGAATCGAATTTAATTTCCCTTCTTTTAACTTCCGACATATCGGAGCCGCCCGAGTGCGCATAAGGTCTTTCCTTGGAAAATAGCTACGCCAAACTGTATCCTAAATCGAACAGGGCGGGCATTTCCCTTTACTAAATCGACAGGTTTTTCCTTTTTTAGGATATAAACCCTTGTCACTCAAATAAAATACAACATTCGAATGGGTTTTGGTATGCCTAGAACACATAGCATCAACATAAGCTGTTAGGTCTACCGTCCCTCAAAAAATATTTATCCATGAAACATTCTTTATTGGCCCTTTCGGCCCTATTCGCCCTTTTTATGACCTCTTGTTCAAACGATGACGACATGAGCGATGACGATGCCCTAACAGGAAGCGGTGAAATCTCAATAAAATTCGATAATGGTTACAATGGTAACGACCTAGTATTAGGCGTCGAAAACGCGGCCAATGCCAATGGTGAAAAGATTACCATCAACCGTTTCAACTACATCATCAGCAACGTAAGGTTTGTCAACAAAGACGGTGAAGAGTACGCTTACGATAAAGACAATAGCTATTTTATCATCAGCCAAGAAGAAGAGGAAGACCAAATAGAACTTGACGATATCCCTGCCGGCGAATACACAACCTTGAAATTCGGTGTTGGTGTCGATCAAGAAAAATATCTTCAAGGTTCCGAAGGACAAGGCGATTTCCTCGTCGAGGCCGAAGAGAACAACATGATGTGGTCATGGCAAGCAGGTTATAAATTCTTGAACTTTGAAGGCACCTTTACATCGGAAAGCATTACCGAGGCGACGGAATTTAAGATTCATATGGGCAGCCACGGCTCAAGTCTTGACAACTACAAGGAAGTCGTTTTACAACTACCGATGAATGTTCGTGTAAGTGATGAGATCGACTCGAATATCCACTTAAAGATAGACGCCTCAAAAATATTGGCAGGGGCCACCAACAGTATTTCACTTACCGAAAAGCAGGTGATTATGGTCGATGCCGAAAAATCGCCTCAAATAGCCGTGAATACTTCTGAAATGTTCGAAGTAGACCACATTCACAACGGTGGAGGGCACTAAGCCAAAAGCAAAGTAATTGATAACCGGCCTTTATTCGGCCGGTTATCATAACAAAGTTAAGATGCAAAAATCCAGTATACTTGTAGTACTTGTAACCTTGGCGTTGTGGTCTTGTGATACGTCCTCGGATGACTACCAGACCGTTAACGAACCCTTGGAATTTACAGTGCCCTCGAATTTTCCGGAGCCGATCTATGACTTAGAGGCAAATCCTCCGACTACCGTGGGTTTTGAGCTGGGCAAAAAGCTTTTCTACGATGGCCGACTGTCAAGCAATGGGTTTATCTCGTGTGGATTTTGTCATGAACAACGTACCGCTTTCACACACCATGGCCACCAATTCAGCCACGGCATAGACGACCTCGAAGGGGTTAGAAACACCCCCGCGATACAGAACGCGGCATTTATGAAAGAATTTACCTGGGATGGCGCCACAAGCCATTTAGACCTATTTCCTATAATACCCATTACCAATGAGGTCGAAATGGGCGAAACGGTTAGCAATGTAATCGCTAAAATCAAAAGCGACGACGAATACCAAAAACTCTTCGCTCTGGCCTTTGAAGATGAGGAAGTAAACACCGAAAACTTTTTCAAGGCCCTCTCCCAATTTATGGTGATGATGATTTCGGCCGATTCAAAGTACGATAAGTACGTACGACAAGAAGAAGGCGGAACATTTACCGAAGAAGAACTTGAAGGGCTCTCCGTTTTCCAGAACAAATGTGCCTCTTGTCACGCCACCGACCTTTTTAGCGATGACGCTTTTAGAAATAACGGATTGGCCCCCAACCCAACTCTCAACGACATAGGCCGTGAAGAAGTGAGCGGCTCCCCTGATGACCGGTACAAGTTCAAAGTACCCAGTTTAAGAAACGTGGCCCTTACCGCTCCCTATATGCACGATGGAAGGTTCGGCTCACTAGAAGCCGTACTCGACTTTTACAGTGAGTCGGTCGTAGACTCCCCCACCTTGGATCCTATTTTAAAACAAGAGAGCAGTTTAGGCATTCCCTTAACTGATAATGAAAAAAATGTATTGCTAGCCTTTTTAGGAACATTAACGGATGAAACTTATATAAATGACGAACGATTTGCTGAATACTAGAAACCTATATCGGTTTTTTACGCTCGTGTGCATTGGCTTTTACACTAGTCTTTCATACGGAAACGACAATCCGAACATTGACGGCCCGACCCCAAGTGGATGCGCTACGCACATTCATTATGATGGTGAATATTTCGATTTCTGCGACACCTGTGGCTGTGGCAGTAGCGGAGGAAGCATGGGCTACGGTACGGGATTGAACAATAATTTTTTCGGACTGCGCTATATCGGTCAAGAGTACCGATCACGTGATGGAATTTTTGCCGATTCCCCTTGGATTACCGAAAATTTCAACACCATACAGGCCTGGGCCAACCTTCCGATTAGCAAAAGGATAATCGCGAACGTTATCGTACCCTTTCAATTTCACAACAGAAGCCTGCCCGACAATACCGAACAGACCATCAGCGGCCTTGGCGATATTAGCGTTCTCGGATTCTACAATTTAATTGCGGCTACACCCGACAGCATCGTTTCCATAAAACCGGAACACTACTTACAACTGGGCGGTGGTATTAAAATGCCTACCGGAAAATATGACAAAGACAATAACGAAGGCAGTGTAAACCCTAGTTTTCAATTGGGGAACGGCAGCTGGGATTATGTGTTGGCCATGAATTACGGTTTCACCTATAGAAACTGGGGTATTAGCACTATGGCCAATTACACCATAAAAACCAAGAACCCAAAAGACTACCAATTTGGAAACCAGTTGAATTTAGGCATCAACGCCTTTAAAACCTATTACATCTCCGATGTTGCCCTAACCCCCATAGTTGGGGTTTCTGAGGAAATCTACGCCAGTAACAGGGAATTAGGTATTGAGGTAGCACATACCAAAGGTGATGTCTTCTTAGGAAAACTTAGTATTGAAGCCAGTTACAACAGATACTCATTGGGCCTGACGGGTATGCTACCTATCAGCCAAAACCTAAACGACGACAAGGTTGAACTCCGCAATAGGATTTCAGTTTACATGAACATTAATTTATAGATGAATTTTTGTTCTTCATAGTCCTGTTTTCAATGTTTGATAGTCATTCGAAAGCAGGACTTTTTTTATTCCCTATACTAAAAACAACAAAGTCCTTTTCAACTGCATGGGTTAACAGCTTTTTAAGAAATATGATGTAAAGTTTTTGGTATATTTAAAGTTTTCGTCACTGACGATCCAACTTATTTTCTTTAAACCAAATCCCTCATTTTTTATGAAGCGAAGTCTACTCAGTCTTATTTTTCTATGTTCAATTTTCGCCAATGCCCAAGAGACCGGGGAAAGCAGTCTCGGCACATGGCATATGTATTTTGGCACCAATAAAATTTCGGACCGATTTAGCATTCATACCGAAGGCCAATTACGCTATTTTGAACAAGCCGATAATTTTAATCAGCTTTTGCTTCGAACGGGGCTCAATTACCATCTCAACCCAAACACCATTGCCACTATGGGCTATGGCTATATTACCACCGATGGCAGTTTTGAGGAATTTCCCGATGAGATCAACACCAAAGAGCACCGTATTTTTGAGCAATTGATCCTTAAGAATAAGGTTTGGGAATTTTTGTTCGAACATCGTTATAGACTTGAACAACGCTTTCTAGATTTTGGAGAAACCACCGACACACAACACAGGGCAAGGTACCGACTACAGGTAACCCTACCCCTTACCGATGTGTTTTTCCTGAATTTTTATGATGAGATTTTTTTGAACCTGCAAGATGAAGTTTTTGGTCAAAACCGCTTGTATGCGGCCCTTGGCATTAATGTTACCCATAACCTGAGCGTACAGGCCGGATATTTAAAAAACCACTTTTCTACCGCAAATTTCGACAGGTTACAGATAGGTGTGACCTACAACCCCGACTTAAGAGGTATATTCAAAAAAGACAATAGTGGCAGCTAAGTATCGATAGCGGCCCGATCACACCAAAAAAAAACACAGATGAGCCTTCAAAAAGTACGTTTTGGGAATAAGGACGGGCAAGATTTAGTAGGAAGACTGGAACTACCCGCCAATAGACATCCACATAACTTTGCCATATTCGCCCACTGCTTTACCTGTACCAAGAACCTAACGGCCGTACGCAATATCAGCAAAGCCCTTACCTCAAACGGTTTTGGTGTGCTTCGTTTTGATTTTACGGGTTTGGGTGAAAGCGACGGCGATTTTGAAAACACCAATTTTTCCGGAAACGTCGAAGATCTGATCGCCGCCTCCGATTTTCTTGAAAAAAATTACCAAGCCCCCACACTATTGGTCGGGCATTCCCTTGGTGGGGCCGCCGTAATATTTGCCGCCGATAAAATCAACTCCATAAAGGCCCTGACCACCATAGGCGCCCCTTCCAACCCTATCCATATAGAACACCTTTTAAAGGAGGGTATTCCCGAGATCGAAAAGAGCGGAAAAGCCGTCATCAACTTAAGCGGAAGGGACTTCACCATAAAAAAACAATTTTTAGACGACCTGCAGCACAAACCGCTGTCGCAAATACTCGGGCAGCTCCGCAAACCCATATTGATATTGCACTCCCCGCAAGACACCACCGTTGCAATTAAAAATGCCGAAGAAATCTATGTGGCCGCACGACACCCCAAAAGCTTTATTTCATTAGATGGTGCCGACCACCTGTTATCAAACAAAAGGGATTCTTTTTATGCAGGCGAGGTTATCTCAGGATGGGCCAAACGCTATTTGAAGATCGATACTACACGTAAAGAGGAACCAAAGACGAAACACCAGGTTGTGGCCAGCCTAGACCATGACGATGGTTTTTCGACCCAAATGAAAGTAGGCAATCATTTCCTTACCGCAGACGAGCCCGTAGATGTCGGCGGAAATGATTTTGGGCCCTCACCGTACGAACTTGTTTCTGCCGGTCTTTCGGCCTGTACGGCCATGACGATCCAAATGTACGCCAAAAGAAAAGCTTGGGTCATAGACAATATAGAGGTACACACCTCCCACAATAGAAGCCATGTGGCCGATTGTAAGGATTGCGAATCGGACGGTTCTAAAATAGACACCTTTGAAAGGGAAATAAAATTAACGGGCCCTCTAGATGAAAAGCAAAAGAAGCGTATTCTGCAAATTGCCGACAAATGTCCCGTTCACAAGACTTTGCACAGCCAAATACAGGTCATCACCAAGCTTATTGACTAAAGAATCCCTGCTTTCACTCCAACAAACTACAAGAACAATGGTTTTTATGTGTTAAAATCGTCTTGATCTCACCTTGGTTTAGCTGTAAGAATGTTTAACTTTGATGTCAAACCTAAAAATTCACAGTGAACATGAAAAAAATTACACTTTTAGCCCTTGGGCTATTGTTAGTTGGCGCTTTTAGCTGTAAAGACGCCAAAAAGGAAAACACTGAACAAAGTTCCGAGGCACAAGCCGCTACGGAAACCTATAGCCTAGTACAAGACTCTACAAAGGTTAGCTTCACGGCATATAAGACTACCGAAAAATTACCTGTGGGCGGTAAGTTCACCAAAATAAACATTACTAAAGCCGGTGAGGGTACTTCGGCCCTGGAAGCTTTAAACGGTACGGAATTCAGTATTCCGGTGAGCAGTTTGTTCACTAATGATGCTACTGGAACCCGTGACCCTAAAATTTTGGAATTCTTCTTTGGGGTTATGGAAAACACCGAGCTTATTTCAGGTGTCTTTAAAGTATCTGCGGACAACAAATGTTCTATTGACGTAAGCTTGAACGGCAAGACCGAAAATATTGCCCTTACACATAAGGCCGTTTCTGACACTGCATTGACCTTTGACGGTGTTATGAACCTTGAAAACTGGGATGCCCTTGACGCCGTAGCTTCTATCAACAAGGCCTGTGAAGCCTTACATACCGGTAAAGACGGTGTTAGCAAAACTTGGAGCGAAGTAGCCGTTCACGCCGAAGTATTGCTTCAAAAAAACTAGACGCCTTAGAGGGAAAAAACAAACTCCCTTAACGGAATACAATTAAAAAAAGCCACTTTCCCAATGAGACGGAAAGTGGCTTTTTTTTATGCCCCCCTTCATTTTTGACACTATAGATAAGAATGATGCCGCATATGAATACACAGCCGAAAAACGATTATTTTCTGGTTAATTTCGGATGGAATCACAAAATCTAGTCACAATGAAAAATATAAAATTCAGCTTGGCCATAGTAGTGGCCCTGACAATACTCAATTGTAAAGAAGCCAAAAAAGATACGGACGGAAGTCCAGACAGCTCGAACAAAAGCCTTGAAACAACAGGGGGAAACCTTGCAAAAACGAAGTCCCAAACAACTGACACCCTCACGGTCAACATGAGCTCAAAAAGCAACAGCACGGTCAGCGGCACAATCACATTTGTACAGAGTGGAACTGAAGTGGAAATGAAAGCCATCTTTACCGGTTTGGACGAAGGACCCCACGCCATCCACTTGCACGAAAATGCCGATTGCTCATCGCAAGACGGAAAGTCGGCAGGCGGACATTGGAACCCAACGGAGGAAGCCCACGGCAAATGGGGTTCTGAAAAAGGCTACCACAAAGGAGATATAGGCAATTTTACGGCCGATAAGGAAGGTAGGGCCACCGTTACATTCGCCACGGACGAGTGGTGCATTGATTGTAACGACGAGAACAAGAATATTATAGGTCGGTCAGTAATCGTACACAAAGGTCAAGATGACTTTACATCGCAACCAAGTGGCGATGCCGGTTCACGGATAGCTTGCGCGGGAATCACCAAATAAACGACATAATACCCCATCAAAAAAGCCACTTTTACAGTGGCTTTTTTTTATTCCGTAAACACCCTCTGCAGGAGTCGATATTCTTAAAAAGCTTCTTTAATGGTAAAGTAAAAATTACCACCCTCGCTAGACATACCGTAGTCGGCACGAATACGCACCCCATCCCTTTTGTTGATTATATACCGTATTCCGACACCACCGGCATTTTTATATGCTGACGAGAAGGCCTCATTTAAAGTAGGAGTCACGGTACCCGAAGAACCAAAGACGGCTCCCCCGAACCTTCCGGCTATAGGAAACCTGTATTCCAAAACCATACTCAGTTCCGAAGTGTCTTGAAATCGGCGGTTATTGATCCCACGCGTCCGTTTTGACCCCAAGTAGAACAAATCGTAAAACGGGGTATTTTTACTGCTACCTCCCAAAAATAGGTTGGCCGCTATAACCTGTTTTTTACCGACCTTTTGATAATAGCGACTGTCGAGCTCGAACTTCGAGTATTTAAAACTGGCCCCCAAGATCTTGCTGGAGGTAAACAAATTGCCCTGAATATACATCCCTTCCGTAGGATAGAATACATTGTCACGCGTATCATAAAAAACGCGAATACCAATGTTCGATAGGGTTCCATCTCGTTTTCCCGGTACATCGGAGGCTTCTAAAATTCCACCCTCCTCAATTTTCAAACTACTGAAGTTATCGAATTCATAGCCAACCCCTATGTAGAAATTGGGCCATATATCCCGCATCAGCGCCAAGCGTGCCCTGGGAAATGTAACCTCATAGGTTTCCTCATCTTCTTCCCTGCTATCCACCCCTACCCCATAAAAATTGTAGAAATATTTATAGAAGCCGAGCTCTCCCAACAAACGCCAGCGCTCATTTTTCTTATAGAATTCAAAGGGCATATAGAGCAACAGCTGACTTTTGGTCGTATAACTTAACCCCAGTTGTACCGATGAAGGCCTAGTTTCCTTTTGTTCCTCCTTCAGCCAAAAATTGGCGATACCGATTCCCCCAAAACCAAATGCCGTTTCAGGTGTGTAAAACGCTACGGGAAATGCGGAAATTTTCAGATTTTTGACAATAGAGTCTTGGCTGCCTTGCGCCTGCTTTTGAGCCGTTAACTGACCGGCATGGACAAGGAACAGTGCCAGTACTATAATTTTGCTGATATGGGCCATTATACGCTTTAAATCGCCCGCGACAAATAAAGTTAGCCCGGCAATGATTTTATATGGGGCAATTTAGCCTCAGTAGACCGTAAGCGCTGTTCCATATGCACAAATTACTGGCTTAAAAAAGTTGAAGAACGGTAATTCGTTTCGAAAAACAATAAAATGGATGGGGGTTGGGACATTTAGCACAAAACCGCGTATATCGATGGAAAGCATCTATTGCAATTCCTTTCCCATTTTGAAAATGACAATTACGTATTGGCCCCGTTTTTAACAAAGCCATAAAGACAAAAAGAAGACTTTAGCCGTACGAAAACAATGCTATGATATATTTCTTCCAGTACCTAGCGATTAGCCGGCAGACAACTTATAACAACGTTGATTCAAGGTTTGATGGCCGTGTGCTTAGAAGTTGTGCCAGGGCATCATTAGCGACACTGCGGAATGGCGCATGATATGTTACGGTAATGCAGGGTACCGTAAAAAGGTAATTTAATTGTAGTCGTGGATGTTTATTTCTCCGCTTTAAGTAATTTTCTTAGTGCTTTCCGAGCTGATATAACTCTGTATACTAGAATCGACATGAAAGAAAGCCAAATAAAGAAAAGAATGTATTCCATAACGGTTGGGGTTTTTTTGGGGATTCATTTAGGTTAAATTACTCTAAATTCTACAGTATCAGCATACAATAGAATAGCACATGTTATAATTTGGAAGATAAACTTAGTTATTTATTTTGTAATTTCCTACGCTAAAGTTAAAAAAAACACAAAAATTTGCATTTTTTTAAAAGCCCTATAACATAAGGATAACCTTGTCGATCTTGATCAAATTAGCTAACCAACAAATACGGATAGGCAATTTGCACTACATGAACGAAAGACATCCAACTTTAGCGCCTTTTGACCGAAAAAATTTAATTGTCGCTTCTAAATGTTGAGCGGCTTACCCTTGACCTTCGAATATAAACTCAACCCATTCATTACGGAAAAAGCAGACCACACCACTATTTAAAACACTTATGATCAACAATTTGACAAGCACAAGCTTTTAAACCCAACATCTTTTAAAAGTTGACCCTCCTTATGCAATTAAGTTCCCTATGCCCTTTTCATTTGCTCATTTTGATGTAATTTGGCGTTTTGAAACGATAAGACTATGAACCCCTCGGCTTCCGGTTGGATCAATAAATTCGGCTCCCTTGTAGAGGACCATAAGGAACTGTATTCCGATTTTGACGCATTATATTTTAGCTTAAAGCAAACGGGATTTGTATACGGTATAAACATTGAGATTCCCTCCTTCATTGATGCGGAACACCAGCTTTCCGACGATGAAAAGGCCAAAATCAACCTATTGAACGCCCTTTACGGCACTTTCGTTCTAGAGCAGACGAAAACCGACAAGGATTTCGATACCTTTCTAAAATATGTCTTTGATTTTTATACGGATTTAAAGGCCAACCATATTTCCTTCTTCAACAAGATCCTAACGGGCTCAAAGACTTCCGCCCAGCTGGAAAAACTAATCGACTCTAGGGTCTCTTTGGAGGATAACCTAATCAGCAAGACCTTCAACAGGATCATCACCAATTCCTTGTTGTTTATCGATGTACTGCTCTTCAAACGATACCTCAATCACCCGGAAGACATACGCCAACACGCCCAACTGATCGAATACCTCGCCATAAACATTACCTATCACGCGCTGAGCTCAAAGGAAATGAACAAAAGCGACGAACGCCTCGCCCAACTTTTTGCATCTTCCCTCACCTTTATCAAGAGCGACGTTCAAAATTTTGACGGCAGCTATCGCGAAAAACTCCTGAACAACAACTCGGTTTTGGAAAACAGGTATTTTTTAGATGTAGGATGCTTGACCGTATGGGAAGACAAATCACTGGAATACCAAGAATCGGAATTCATTTTCGGCCTTGGAAAAGATCTTGGTTTTAAACCCGACGAAATAGCAAAAGCCCTTGACGAAATCAAGGTCTTTTTTAGCAAAAACTCTAAAACCATCCCCTTTCTCAAAGACACGAATTTAGCGCTTCAGTTTTATGAAAGCATGTCAAAAATGGTCAACAAGCTTATTTTACGAAATAGCAAACGACTACAAAAGGAATTGGCCGAAAGCAAGGAATTGGTATTCCTACTTTCTAAATCTACAGTGAGGGACCTTAGTGAAGAAGAGAAGAAAAAAGTTCAAAACCAACTTATCGACATCTTCAAAAGCATTCCTTCCTTGGCTATTTTTATCCTCCCGGGCGGGGCCGTTTTATTACCGATTTTCATAAAATTGATTCCGAAGTTACTCCCTTCTTCCTTTGATGAAAATCGGGTGGAAAAATAGTGGCTATTATCGAAAAAAGCCACTATAAGAAAAATCTATAACGAATTTAATTGCACTTGAAATCAGGTTATTAATCATCATTACTCCAACCATAACTTAAAGTCTCGAACGCGCTCCCGGCTCACTATAATTTCCTCCCCATTATAGTGATTTAATTTGATTTTAAGACGCGAATTGGTGTATGAAACGATGTCTTTTATATGATTAATATTGATGTAAAATTTCCGGCTCACCCGAAAGAAAGTTTTGGGCTCCAACTCGTTTTCCAAATTTTCCAAAGTGGTATCCAAAAGGTAGTTTCTACCATCTGAAGTAGCGGCATAAGTTCCTTTGTTTTCACTGTAAAAACCCTCGACTTCGTCTGCATTTATAATTTTAAGGTGCTGCCCCACCCTTGCCGTAAATCTCTTTTTGTATTCACGCTCCAACGGGTTCACCAAAAGACTTTTTATATCATCAAAATTGAGCGTCATAGGCCGTACCTCCGGCTTAAAAGACCTGTATTTTTTTACGGCTACCTCCAATTCCTCATCATCGATAGGCTTTAACAAATAATCGATACTATTCAGCTTAAAGGCCTGCAAAGCGTATTCATCGTAAGCCGTAGTGAATATGATAGCACTCTTCACCTCCACGGCATCAAAAATCTCAAACGAAAGCCCATCCGAAAGCTGAATGTCCAAGAAAATGAGATCCGGATGCGGATTGTTTAAAAACCACTCTACAGCTTCTTCCACAGAATGCAACATTTCCGACACTTCCACATCTAATTCGGACAATAAACGGGATAATCGCCTTGCTGCAGGCTTTTCATCTTCAATAACAATAGTCCTCATATTTGGTTTGGTTAGTTTTTATAAAATAGGCTACAAATACTTTTTCATTTCGTTTTTATCAGCATCCATATACTTTTGAATTTGACGTTCCTCCCAAGCCTTACTAAAGAAAGGATTATACGAAAACACCTTAGCCCCATGAAAAACCACCCCTATTCCCCAAAAGAAAAAAGTAGAGAAGGTTCCAAAATTAAAGAATGCTTCCACAAAACTTTCACCATTGCCCATATTCCCTACAACAGCGCCCGTTATAACCATAATGTTTACGATTACAAAAACTGCCAAATGAATATAAAACCCTTTTAGCTGTTCTATTCTCTTTTTAGCCCTGACCTGCTTACTTCTTCTACCTAATGATGATGGTTCCATTTTTGTTTGTTTTTTATATTAAATCCAACCGAAATAAAGACTATTGCCACTTTCCTCCTTGCTCGTCCTCTTGCATGAATTGCTTTATCTTTCGTTCCTCCCAATCACGCCCGAAAAACGGATTGCCGCCAAAGGTCTTTACCGCACCAATAACGATACCTATTCCCCAACCGAATGCGGCCCAAAGAAACCAAGCGTACGCAAAGCCATTGGTATAGTAATTTATAGCCGCCAAAAAACTTATGGTCACCACGTAAGAAATCAACCCGTTATAGAATTTTTTCTCTCGCTCCACTCTTTCCTTTGCCCTGATATACTTACTTTCCCTTTCCATAATTTATATTTTTTTGGTTATTGATTACAAGTTCAAATTTCGCCAAAAGACCCTCCTTTTAAAAATACTACTTTCTGAACTGTAATTTTTTATGACCGAACTGTAAACTTTTAGTTTAACCTCACAAAAGACGATGAAAGTCCGTTTAAAAATTATCATCGTCCATATACTCCCGCATCTTTTTCTCCTCCCATCGCCTACCCCAGAGTGGATTGGTCCCAAAGGCCTCCATGGCGTGCATGGCTATACCAAAGCCCCAACCCAAAATAGGAAATATCACCCATGGAAAACTCGTGGTCCTATAATTTAAAAAAGCCAAGAAAGGCACCACAATACAATATGCTAAAAGGTTCCCATAAAAGCCTTTTATCGCCTCCACACGTTTTTTAGCTTTTTCGTAGCGCTTATCATTAATATACTCTTGCTGTATTTCCATGCTTGAAATTTGTTTTAAAAGAATAGGTAGGCTCACCCTGAACTCGGTAGCGGTCTTATCGATTTGAACCCTTCTATCGGTCAGAAGCGCATATCTCTCGCGAATATTATGCAAACCTACACCACTACTTTTCTTCACGACCTGCTTTTCCTGAAGGTTATTCACCACAACAAGTTCCCCATCCTGTTCAAAAACCCTTAAGTGCAGAGGCTTACCGGTGGTCACCACATTGTGCTTTACCGCATTTTCCAAAAGCAACTGGAGCGAGAGCGGAACAATCTTCGATTCAGGGTTCAAAGCCGCTTCAGGGATATCAAAAACGATACTATCTTCAAACCGCATTTTTAAAAGTCGAACATAGGTTTTTGCAAATTGAAGCTCCTCATCTACAAGTACCAAGTCTTTACTTTTTTGTTCAAGTACATACCGATAAACCTTTGACAGGGAAGAAGTAAACTTTTGCGCCTGATAGGGGTCCTCTTCTATAAGACTGGACAATACATTTAAGCTATTGAACAGAAAATGGGGGTCTAACTGATTCTTTAAAGCATCGAATTTTGCCGATGCCGTATTGGCTATTATTTTTTGCTCCTTAACTTTATTCTCTTGCCTATAACGGTAATAATAGATTGCATAGAACACTAAAGCCACTGCTAAAGCAATTGCAGTGGAGCGCTGGTAATTATCTATGGAATGATGCAATAAGGCCTCTTGAACAGATTTATCATAAAGCGTTACCCTAACGATAACAGTAGCCACAAAAACCCCAAAACACGAGATTGCCACATTACCCAGCACACCAATAGACATGCGTTTGACGGTATATATATTTCTTTCGAACTTTTTCAACAGAAAATAAAACCAATACATATTTACAACGTACAAGACTATCGAAAACACGAGATTGGTAAAATACTCCCTCCACATGTCCTGAAAGATCATATCAAACCTTTGTTCATCGGTAAAATAGTAATACGCGCTAAACCCAAAGAAGATGATGTTCCCAATAATAAAACCCCGAAAAAGCTCCTTTAAAATCCTGTTACCTTCCATTTTATGGTTTTCTAAAAAGTACCTGTCTTGTTCCTTATTGACACAAAGATGTCTTACAACACCCTATTTTTAAAATGAATACGACCCAATTGTAGATAAACTGTGCCAAACTGCAATCTCCACCTACTAAAACGGAACACCGTACTCTTGTTTGATGGTACCGATAACAAATGTGCTATGGGCACTACCGATATTCTCGACCGCACCAAGCGTATTGATCACAAAGTCCTGATAATCTTTCATATCCCTGACCAGCACCTTGAGCTTGAAGTCATAATCGCCCGAAATGTTATAACATTCCATTACCTCCTTTATGGAACGGATATCCCGTACGAACTTATTACCAATTTCCTTGGTATGCTGTTTTAAGGTAATATCACAAAAAACAATGAGTCCCCGTCCTAGTTTTTCCTCATCGAGCAATGCCATATACTTTTTAATATAACCTTCTTTTTCCAGTTTTCGCACCCGCTCATAAACAGGTGTTGGTGACAAATTCACCATGGCGGCCAACTCTTTTGTAGTAATATTCGAGTTTTTCTGAAGCTGTTTTAACAATTCTAAATCGATCTGATCCAAATTTTCCATAGATAAATCTTCTTTTAAAAGTCCTATATCGATACTTTAATTTCTATTTAATCTTTAAAAATACGTATTTACAGTTAAATACTCTAAATACAATATACAATTACGGATAAATTACCCTAATCAATAGCTTTGCACAGATAATAATTCAAAAAACACAGCATGAAAACTACCAACCTCGGTTACCCCAGAATTGGACGTAAAAGAGAATTAAAAAAAGCCTTAGAGCAATATTGGTCGGGAAACACCACCATAGACCCCCTATTGGATACCGCTAAAACTATCAGAAAGGAGAATTGGCTGCTACAGAAGGAACAAGGCATAGACCTGATCCCGAGCAATGACTTTTCGCTTTACGACCAGGTATTGGACCTCACCACCACCTTGGGATGTATTCCCGAACGTTACGAAGCCTTGGTCAACACCCCTTCTTTCTCTAGCTACGACCTCTATTTCGCTATGGCGCGGGGAATTCAAAAAGACGGTATTGACATTACCGCCATGGAAATGACCAAATGGTTCGATACCAACTACCACTACATTGTACCCGAATTCACCAAGGATCAAGTTTTCAAGGTATCTGCTGACAAAATCATCAATGAATACAAAGAAGCCTTATCCTTAGACATCAAAACGAAACCCGTATTGATAGGCCCTGTTTCCTTTCTATTGTTAGGAAAAGAAAAGGAGGGCGGCTTCCACCGAATAGATTTACTAGAGCGCCTATTACCGGCCTACGAGAACATACTTCAGCAATTATCGGATGTTGATGCAGAATACGTTCAATTTGACGAGCCTTATCTAGCGCTTAATCTTACGGAAAAAGAACAAAGGGCCATACACCAAACGTATGCCAATTTCGTATCGAAATTCCCTGATCTAAAAATAACCGTAGCTAATTATTTTGATTGTTTTGGAGCGAATATCGACACTGCATTAGCCCTACCCGTACACACCTTACACCTAGACCTTGTACGCTGCCCGCTCCAACTCGACGATATTCTAGAGTCAAATAAACTAAATAGTTACACCCATTTATCCCTAGGAGTAGTCGATGGTCGTAATATTTGGAAAAACAACTTTGAAGAATCGTTAAAACTGATTCAAAAAGCGGTTGACCATCTGGGAAGCGATCGTATACTCATCGCTCCTTCATGCTCGTTGTTGCATTCACCTTGCGACCTAGACCTAGAGACCAAGGAAGAAAATCTAAGCGCGGAAATCAAACAATGGCTGGCCTTCGCCAAGCAAAAATTAGGGGAAGTCGCCACACTTAAAGCCTTGGCCAATAAGGAGAACCTTTCCGATAGCCTTGAAAAACTCCGAAAAAACAGCGAGGTACATGCCTACAAAAAAACGGCAGGCCTTATCCACAATCAAAAAGTAAAGCAAAGGGTAAGTTCCCTAACCCCGAAAGACGACCAAAGGAAAAGCCCTTTCCCGGTTCGACAAAAAATTCAAAAAGAAGCCTTAGGCCTTCCGCTCTTCCCTACGACCACCATCGGTTCTTTTCCCCAAACCAAAGAAGTGCGTAGCTGGAGGGCGAATTTCAAAAAAGGGAACCTATCTGCCGAAGAATACAATACCCTTCTTGAAAAAGAAACCCAAGAGACCATTGAATTCCAAGAACGTACAGGCCTTGATGTACTTGTGCACGGAGAGTTCGAAAGAAACGACATGGTTGAGTATTTTGGAGAGCAATTAGACGGTTTTGCCTTTACCAGCTTTGGCTGGGTACAGAGTTATGGCAGCAGATGTGTCAAGCCTCCCATCATTTACGGCGATGTATCCCGGGAAGCCCCTATGACCGTTAAATGGTCGGCTTTTGCCCAATCATTGACCGAAAAACCCGTAAAAGGAATGTTGACCGGCCCCGTTACCATCTTACAATGGTCCTTTGTCCGTAACGACCAACCACGTTCTGAAACCTGTACACAGATCGCCTTGGCCATACGGGACGAAGTAGTAGACTTGGAAAAGGCCGGCTTGAAAGTGATACAAATCGATGAGCCTGCTATCCGTGAAGGACTTCCGTTGCGAAAAGAAGATTGGAACACCTATTTGGATTGGGCCATTAAAGCCTTTAGGATTTCCGCCAGCGGGGTCAAGGACGAAACACAGATACACACCCACATGTGTTACTCCGAGTTCAACGATATCATCTCGAATATAGCCGATATGGATGCCGATGTGATCACCATTGAGTGTTCAAGGTCTCAAATGGAGCTATTAGACGTTTTCGCGACCTTTAAATACCCGAACGAGATCGGACCTGGCGTATACGACATCCACTCGCCCCGGGTTCCAGAACGCGCCGAAATGGTGGCCTTGATAGAAAAAGCCGCCAAGCAGATTCCAACGGAACAACTTTGGATCAACCCCGATTGTGGATTAAAAACAAGGCACTGGCCAGAAACCAGGGAGGCCCTGATAGAAATGGTGGCCGCAGCCAGGGAGTGCCGAGAGAAAAATATGGTCTTGGCATAATCCACTTCGGTCGATTTTATAAAAAATGCATCCTACAATTCGTGGGATGCATTTTTTTATATCATAAAGCGCAGTAGCTTTGCACCATGGTCAGAAGAATTCAGTTACGGGTATCGCTAAAAGAGGAAAGCCAGCCCAACATCCTCTTAAAAAAAACCGCCAAGTATTTGAGCGAAGATGAGAAGAACATCACCATTAAAGTGCTGCGAAAATCCATCGACGCCCGAAAACCGTCTATTTACTTCAATTACAAGATGGAGGTCTACATTAACGAGAAACCTTCAAAAACGCCCGACTACGAATTCAAGTACCTAGACGTTTCCAAGGCCAAAGAAGTGCATATCATAGGCTTCGGCCCAGCAGGTATGTGGGCCGCACTGCGTTGCTTGGAGCTAGGATACAAACCTGTTGTTCTCGAACGCGGAAACAACGTTCAAGACCGACGGCGAGACCTAAAGGCGATTAACCAAGACCATAGGGTAAACGAAGATTCCAACTATTGTTTTGGCGAAGGTGGTGCCGGCACCTATTCCGATGGCAAGCTATACACCCGAAGCCTGAAGAGAGGTGACGTACGCCGAATTTTTGAAAGCTTGGTACACCACGGGGCCACCGACCAAATTTTAATCGATGCGCATCCGCATATCGGCACCAATAAGCTCCCTAAAATCGTACAGAATATTCGAGAAACCATAATCGAACATGGCGGCGAGGTACATTTCAACACCCGACTGACCAATTTTACCGTAAAGGACAATAAGATCAAAAGCCTTCAACTGCAAAATGGCAATGAAATGAAGGTAAACCGGGTGATTCTGGCCACAGGGCACTCGGCCCGTGACATCTATTATTTGTTGAACGACAAAAAAATCAGCCTTAAGGCCAAATCTTTCGCCATGGGCGTTCGCGTAGAGCATCCACAGCAAATCATCGATTCCATTCAATACCATTGTTCCGGAGAGCGCAACGAACTGCTTCCCGCAGCGGCCTATAGCTTGGTAGAACAAGTGAAGAACCGCGGAGTGTATTCTTTCTGTATGTGTCCCGGCGGATTTATCGTTCCAGCGGCAACCGCCCCGGGGGAAGTCGTCGTAAACGGCATGTCTCCCTCCAAACGAAACAACAAATTTGCCAATTCGGGTATTGTAGTTGAAATCAATGCCGATGAAGATCTTTACAAATATGAACATTTTGGGGTTTTAAAAGGATTGGAATACCAGAAGGATTTAGAGCGATTGGCTTTTACCGCAGGCGGAAGGACGCAAACCGCACCCGCCCAGCGTTTGACCGATTTTGTGGAAGGGAAGCTATCGGCAGACCTCAACCCTACCTCCTACCAACCCGGATTGAATTCCGCCCCCCTCCACTCCTTACTGCCCAAGCTTATCGGCGGAAGGCTTCGACAAGGTTTTAAGGCCTTTGGGGACAAAATGAAGGGATATTATACGAACGAGGCCAATATCGTAGGGGTGGAGTCGCGCACTTCGTCACCTGTAAACATTCCCAGAAATGAAAAATTGGAGCATCCTGAGATCGAAGGCCTATTTCCCTGTGGTGAGGGCGGCGGTTATGCAGGAGGCATCGTTTCGGCCGCAATGGACGGAGAGCGCTGTGCGGAAGCCGCCACGGCAGGTCTATAACAGGCCTATACGGTTATCCAAACATTCGCCGTATCTTTGCCACTTATTAAATATACATGACATTTAAAGATTTAGGTATTGCTTTGCCTATACTCAAAGCTATTGAGGAACAAGGATATACGAATCCAACCCCCATTCAGGAACAAGCCATTCCCATTTTACTAAACAAAAAAGACCTTTTAGGCGTAGCGCAGACAGGAACCGGAAAGACAGCTGCCTTCAGTATTCCGATCATACACCATTTGCACAACAACCCAGAGCAGACCAAAGGCAAGCGGCGTATACGAACGCTCATTGTAACCCCGACTAGGGAACTCGCCATTCAAATAGCCGATAACTTTACCGCATACAGCAAGTATACGCATGTTAAAAATACCGTCATTTTTGGCGGTGTAAAACAGCAGCGACAAGTCAATGCCCTACGTAACGGTGTTGATGCGCTTATTGCCACCCCCGGAAGGTTATTAGACCTAATGAACCAAAACATTATCTCCCTAAGGGATATCGAGTTTGTAGTCTTGGACGAAGCCGACCAAATGCTCGACATGGGTTTTATTCACGATATCAAAAAAATTATCGCGAAGCTTCCCAAGCAAAGACAGTCCCTTTTCTTTTCCGCCACCATGCCGACCAGTATCGTGGAATTATCAAAAACGCTTTTGGGCGCATTTGAAAGGGTGACCATAAAACCACAACAGGCGACTGCCGAGAAAGTTGACCAAGGTCTCTTTTTTGTAAGCAAGTTGAACAAACCTAAATTATTGGTCCACCTGATCAACGAAAGACCCTCGGATTCGGTTCTGGTATTTTCACGTACCAAACACGGCGCCAATAAAATAGTCAAAAAACTATCGCAGGCCGATATCAAGTCGGCCGCCATACATGGCAACAAATCACAGACCGCCAGACAAAAGGCTTTGGGCGATTTTAAAGACGGCAAACTACGCGTATTGATCGCCACGGATATTGCCGCAAGGGGAATAGATGTTGAAGACCTTTCCTTGGTCATCAATTACGATCTGCCAAACGTGCCCGAAACCTACGTACACCGTATCGGAAGAACAGGAAGGGCCAGCGCCAGTGGTATAGCCCTTTCCTTTTGTGACAGGGAAGAGCGCCCATATTTAAAGGACATCGAAAAACTCATTAAACAACAGGTGCCGCGTATGCCGGAACACCAATTTACCGATGGGGATGACGAACCAGCTGCCGAAGAGGAAAAAAGGCCCCAGCAGAGACCTAATCCGAACCGCTCAAGGAACAACAATAGAAACAGAAATAGAAATCGCTCGGGAAACTCGAACAACAGAAGTGCGAACAATCGCAACAACTCAAGTAGACCGCGTAGAGACGATTAAATTAGCGTCGTCCATAATTTTGAACCACTAGAATTACCGCAAGAAGATCTCGATTCCAATAGGCGTCTTTTTCTTCTTGCGGTTTTTCTTTTCCAGGCTTCATGGAAGCCAAAAAAATAATGGTTTAATATGTTTTTCTTAAGAAATATAAAATGGGAAATACTTAAATTGCCCCTATATACCAATACCACAATATCAAATGGCCTTAAGAACTATTTTCTTTTCATTTCTTTTTCTGGCCTTGTACACAGTGCAAGCCCAAGACCTCAAGGTAATGAGCTACAACATTAAATTTGACAACGTAAACGACACCGTTAACAATTGGAACGACCGTAAAACGGACATGGTGAAGCTTTTAAAGCATTATGCCCCGGAATTTATCGGCATGCAAGAGGTCTTGTACCGCCAATTGACTTATTTGGATGGCGCATTGGAAGATTACAACTCCATTGGTGTAGGCCGGGACGACGGAAAAAAGAAAGGGGAATTTTCCCCCATTCTATACAACAGTAAAAAATTCAAACTCATCCGATCCAACACCTTTTGGCTCTCTCCCACCCCCGATAAGATCAGTGTAGGATGGGATGCTGCCATGGAGCGGATCTGCACCTACGGATTGTTCGAAAACAAGGCGAACAAACAACGCTTTTGGGTATTCAACACCCATTTTGACCACATCGGTACCGAGGCCCGTGAAAGGTCGGCAGCGCTTATCGTTAAGAAAATCAAGGAAATCAACACGGATAAAATCCCCGTGGTCCTTACGGGCGATTTCAATTTAGAACCTGATACAAAGCCTATCCAATTTCTGAAAAAAGAAATGACAGACGGCCAAGAAGCCTCACTTCAACCGCTTTATGGCCCTACAGGAACCTTTAGCGGCTTTGACCATAAACGCATACTTGACCGACGCATCGACTATATCTTTATTGAAGGGCTCACCGTACTATCGTACATTCACATTGATGACCGTATGGAAAACAACAAACACATTTCCGACCATCTGCCGATACTGGCAACACTTAAAAAATAGCCCGTACAAGCGCATAAAAAAGCCCGCACCTTATCAGGTTCGGGCTTTTTTCATTAAAAACCTTCCCTTACTTCTTTAAAAAAGAAATCAGAAGTTCGTTCAACTCATCGGCATGAGTCAAGTTCAGGCCATGAGGCCCACCTTTAATAACTTCATACTGATTATCCTTGATTCCTTTTGCGGCCTGATCAGCGGAAGTCGCCTGGGGCACGGTAGCATCCGCATCACCATGAACAATAAGTGTTGGTACGGTAACATTCTTCAATTCAGGTCTAAAATCGGTATGCATCCATGCCAAGGCAGCTTGGATCGTAGCCCTGGGGGAAGCGTGTGACGCGATACTGAAATCATAATCAAGCTGTGCCTCACTCATTCTATCCGTATTATCCTCATAGTTATAAAATCCTTTGTGGAAATTCTTCAAAAAACCAACTCTGTCTTTCTGCAATGCTTCTTTTATTCCATCCAAAACTTCTTCCGGAACGCCATCAGGGTTATCTTCTTTCTTCTTTACCAATGGAATTATAGAGCTTATTAAAGCTGCTTTTGCAATTTTGTCCGCCCCATAATCAGTGAAGTAACGTACTACTTCCCCTCCACCCATAGAAAAGCCAACAATTACCACATTGTCTAAATTCAAATCTTCAATAATGGTATTTAGATCGCTGGCAAGTGCAGAATAATCGTAATCTCCCCATGGTGCCGAAGATGCCCCAAAACCTCTTCTATCATATGATATGCACCTATAACCTTCCTCTACAATTTTCCAAACCTGCTGCTCCCACGCCTTATGACTTAAAGGCCATCCGTGAATGAGTATAACCGGTTGCCCAGAACCATAATCCTCATAATAAATATCTACAGTTTCTTTTCCTTTTTTGTTCTTTATAAATGGCATATATTTATTTTTAAAGTGAATTTAAATTTACGGAATGTTTGTAATAGACTTTGCTTCAATCGCATTAATATTCGCATTAAAAAATACTTTTACAATTTCCTAAAACACAGTTTCAAAAGAACTGACAATTAACTTAGCTTATGTTTATTCCTAACCATCACCGTAATGAAAATGCTTCAGAAATTAGAGCGTTCCTAAAAGCGAACAGTTTTGGCATTCTCGTAAGCCAATATCAAAACAAACCTTGGGCAACGCACATTCCCTTAGAACTAGAGGTAAACAAAGAAGGAAAAGAAGTGCTCACGGCCCACATTGCCAAAGCCAACCCGCAATGGCACGAGTTTGACCAAAACGAAGAAGTACTATGTATCTTTAACGGACCGCATTCCTATATTTCCTCATCTTGGTACAAGGATGAAGAAGTACCTACTTGGGACTATATCGCCGTTCATGTCTATGGAAAATTGAGCATATTGAGCGAAGAAGAAGTCATGGCCTCCATGCACCGCTTGGTCGACAAATACGAAGCCCATTCGAAAGAACCTATTTCCCTGAAGAAGATGTCGCCCCACACACTAAAACAAGTGAAAGGCGTTATAGGCTTTGAGATCGAGATCACCGATATTCAAGCGCAGTACAAACTGTCGCGCAACCGCAAACAAGACCACCCGAAAATCATTGCCGAGCTTGAAGACACCAAAAACCCGATGAGTATAGCCATTGCCAAAGCCATCAAGAAGGAGTAGAAGGCAGGTTAAAGCGATTTATACGCTTGGAGTATCCGTTCTATTTGACGGTTCTTGTCTTCATTGACAATTTTGTGTTCGGGGTTTTCATCAAACCACTTTAAGGTTCTTTTGATTCCTTCGGAAAAAGGAATCGTCGCCTTAAAACCAGGAACAAAAGTCTTGATCTTGCTATTGTCAAAAATGACGCTTTCCCCCTTATCCGCCAATAAAGTTCCCGTAAACGAGGGTTCTATCTTACAGATAAAATCAGAAGCAATATGCACTACCCTAGCTTCAAAACCAAGTGCATCGGCAAAAATCCTATAAATCATGTTCCAACTGAGTATTTCGTCGGAAGTGATATGAAAGGCATGTCCAATGGCTGTGGTGAGGCCCAACAGACCTACAAAACCCTTTGCAAAATCGTCGGCATGGGTCACCGTCCACAAAGACGTACCGTCTCCGTGAACGATAATTTCCTTTCCCTTAATGATGCGGTCGGCAGTGGTATACTCCCTAAAACCGCCAATAGCGATGGGTATTACGGTATCATAGGTCAAAGAGGGGCGTACGATTGTTACAGGGAAACCTTTTTCCCTATAGGCTTGCATCAGGCGGTCCTCGCACCGGATCTTATTCTGTGAATAATCCCATAAATTATTGCACAGCGGTGTAGATTCGGTTATTATCGGATACTGCAAAGGAGTTTGGTAACACGACGCAGAACTAATAAAAATGTATTGCTTCGTTTTACCATGAAACAATGTAATATCCCGTTCTATATCCTCTGGGGTAAAAGCGATCCAATTTACGACCACGTCCCAACTGTGCTTTTGCAGTTCAGACAGTTCTTCCGGTTTGTTTATATCGCCATAAATTGTCTGAACCCCAGTTAGGCCACCTTTCTTGGTCCCTCGGTTTAGATGATACAGATCTATCCCCTTTTCAAGCGCCAAACGGCTAGAGGCCGTGCTAATGTTCCCTGTCCCCCCTATAAATAAAATCTTCATTACCCTATCGATTAAATGTTGTTCGAATATAAACATAAGCAAGCATATTCAGATAAGGGTTTACAAGTGAAATAACACACGCTTACACTTAAATCCCAATTCAGAGGAAGCAAAAGAGACGAAGCGCTTGCTTTCTAACCTAGGCTTGCCTTGATTTTAATCCTTTGACACAAAAAAGCCGGAAGAAGAAAAATAAAAAAATCCCCAACGGATTCTAGTTCCATCGGGGATTTTTAAGGCTATAAACGCCTATACTATATTTCTTCGGCCAACCAAGCTTTCATCATCCAAACGGTCTTTTCTTGACCTGTGATAAAATCACTCATCATAGAGTTGGTTCCTTCATCACCTGATTTATCGGAAGCGTCTAAAATGCGTCTTTCTATAACCAAAAGCTCTTTTAGGGAATCTACGATCAAACGAATAGCTTCTTCATCTTTGGTAATATTCTTTCCTACCGGGACTTTTGAACTTTCAATATAATCTTCAAAGGTATGTAAAGGCACTCCCCCAAGAGTCAATATACGCTCGGCAATTTCATCTACATTAAGGTTGGCCTCGTTGTAAAGCTCTTCAAACTTTGGATGGAGTTCAAAAAAGCGTTTTCCTTTAATATTCCAATGGATACCTCTTAAATTTTGGTAATAACGCTGAAAATTAGCCAACAATTCGTTCAAGTCCTCACTCAATGATTTTGAGTCTTTTTCACTTAATCCTATGCTATTTAGTTTCATGGTTTCTGTTGTTTAAATTATAGTATAAAGGTACGCAATATTAGCCCCCTTATCATGATTGATATCATTGATAGTTTTTATATTTTTATCATTAGAACTTATAGCAAATGACAATTACCCAACTACAATATGTACTGGCCGTTGCCGAGTACAAGAATTTCACATTAGCAGCAGAAAAAAGCTTTGTCACCCAACCTACATTAAGCATGCAGGTTCAAAAACTGGAAGACGAACTCGACGTCTTGATTTTTGACAGGAGCAAAAAGCCCATTTCCATTACGGAAGTAGGCGAAAAAATAGTGGCCCAGGCCAAAAACATTGTAAACGAAGCCAGCAGGATCAAAGATGTCGTCGACCAAGAAAAAGGGTTTATTGGCGGTGATTATACTTTGGGAATCATCCCTACCATTATGCCGACCTTACTGCCCATGTTTCTAAAAACCTTTATCAACAAATACCCCAAGGTAAACTTGATCATAAAGGAACAGAGTACGGAGACCCTTATCCGCAATATTCAAGACGGCCATATCGATGCCGCAATTGCCGCTACGCCTTTGGAAATAGAATTTATCAAGGAAAGACCCTTGTATTACGAGCCTTTCGTAGGCTACGTACCCCAAGAACACCGTCTTGGCAAGGCCGTGACCATAACCCCGGAAGACCTAGACATCAATGATGTACTCTTACTACAAGACGGGCATTGCTTCAGGGATAATGTCATCAACCTATGCAAGGCCCCGAGAAATCTTGGTCAAGAGGCATTTCGTTTGGAAAGCGGCAGTTTTGAAACCTTGATCAATCTCGCCGATGAAAACCTGGGTATGACGTTATTGCCCTATTTGAACACTTTGGTCTTGGACGAAAAAAAGAAAGAGAAATTAAAGTACTTTGAAAAACCGTCGCCCGCACGTGAAATCAGCTTGATCTACCATAAGAGCGAACTTAAGATACAAATAACGAATGCCCTAAGGGAAGTGATATCGAGTGTCGTACGAGGCGCCATTGCCTTTCAGGACGTTAAAATTATCAGTCCTATCAACAAATAGCTCCCCTATCACAAACGATTGTGCTATGATGGGATATGATAGTTGCTTTACAAAAAAAAGCCCTCTGGATCAGAGGGCTTTTATTATGCTTTTAAATAGATAAGAGTTTGTTTTAGTTCTGGTTTATCGGTGATGTATTGCTGTAACCAGAGTTTGAGTTCATCTACTTCCTCGGGAAGTAACCTAGTAACTGCTTTTTGTAATTCTTTGATGAACAATTTTGTGTCAAAACTAACTTTTTTCAATACTGTTTTAGAGTACTCAAGCATAGCTCTAGCCATATTTCAAAATGTTTAAGTTATTAGTTGTCTAAGAGATATTCTCTCCTTATAAAGTTAAACAATTATGCATTTACTATATTGCATGTGTGTTGTTAAATGTTAGCCAAATTCTTGTTAAACACATGTATAACGGGCTCTTACACATGTCAAAAATCATGAAAAAAATTTTAATCGCCTTCTCGATAGCTATTTTCATAACTAGTTGTTCTTCATACAAAAAGACCCTCAAAAAGCAGACCGACCCCATTCTTTCGTCTACTTTTTACCAAAACCAGTTTACGGGACTATTGGTTTTCGACCCCGAAAACAGGGACACCCTCTATGCCTACCAAAGTAAGAAATACTTTACCCCTGCAAGCAACACCAAGATCTTCACCTTATTCGCTTCGCTTCAATTGCTGCCCGATAAAGTTCCTACCCTCAAATATTGGCAACAGGGCAAGAAACTTTACGTTCAAGGCACCGGAGACCCGGCGGCCCTACATCCTTACTTTAAGGATAGTACGGCCCTAAACTTTCTAAAGCGCCACGCCAACATAGAACTCGACCTGAACAATCTTGAGGGGGAAAAGCTAGGTCAAGGTTGGGCATGGGACGACTACGACTATTACTACCAGCCCGAAATGACCCCAATGCCACTTTACGGCAATGTCGTGAGCATCTCACGGACCAAGGTAATACCCGAATTCTTTAAAGGGAACATCGTACGCAATTGGCATCGCAGAAACAGGGATTTGGAAAAGAACACCTTTTACGTTGCGCCTTCTAGAAGAGACACCGTAGAAATACCCTATAGAACCGATTCCGTCTTGACCAAAAAGTTACTGGAAGCGGCCTTAAACAAGAACATCAGCCTAGGCAAGCCCGCTTATACCCCTAAGAAAGAAACCTTGTACGGCATACCCACCGATTCGCTTTACGTACGGATGATGCATGAGAGCGATAATTTTATCGCCGAACAACTCTTAATCCTGGCCTCTTCCACCCTATCGGACACCCTTAGCGGTAAAAAAGCCCGAGATTACGTTTTGGAAAACTATTTACAGGACCTTCGTCAAGCCCCAAGATGGGTAGACGGATCAGGCCTATCACGTTACAACCTGTTTACTCCCGAAGCTATGGTAAATGTGCTCGATAAACTATACCAAAGTATGGCCCGAAAAAGGCTGTTTGCCATTTTTCCCGAGAACGGGGTTTCAGGGACCTTAAAAGGATGGGATTACGATGGAGGGGTACCGAAACTCTATGCAAAGTCAGGAAGCTTAAGCAATAACTACTGTTTAAGCGGCTACCTCATTACCCGATCGGGCAAGACTTTGATTTTTAGTTTTATGAACAATCATTATAGGCAGCCTACCTCCGAAGTAAAAAAGCGAATGCAACAGGTGCTACGTCAGGTTGCGGAAACCTATTAGATTAGTATCGTTCTCAGGAAATACTATTCCAATAATTTGTGGATTGCGGCGTACTGTAACAAAAGAATGGTCTTGGCATCTTTGATCTCGCCGGAAGCGATCATAGCCATTGCCGTTTCGAACGGGTACTCGAGCACCTCAATATTTTCGGTCTCGTCTTCCGCTCCACCGCCTACACCTACTTTCATTTTTTCTTCGTAGGCGCCTATAAAAAAGTGAAGGATCTCGGTAACCGAACCCGGCGACATATAGGATTCGAATACCTTTTCCACATTGTCGACCTGATAGCCCGTTTCTTCCTCTACTTCTTTCTTGATGCAATCTTCCGGATTATCACCATCTAAAAGTCCGGCACAGACCTCGATCATCATTCCATTTGAGTTCCCGTTGATATAGGTCGGCATTCGGAATTGACGGGTAAGAACCACTGTACCTTTTCTTTGGTTATAAAGTAAAATTGCGGCTCCATTCCCCCTATCGTAGGCCTCTCTTTCCTGAGTTTCCCAAGAACCGTCTTCTTTTTGGTAATCGTATACATATTTGTTGAGTGTATACCAATTATCGGAGAGCACTTCTTTTTTTATATTCTTAATACTGCCGTTTTTCACCGTGTTGATCTATGGGTTTGTTCGGGCCGAAACGGCCCATGTAAGATGTAATAAATTAAATGGCATTTTCCTTTTCACCAAAAATACGGCCTAAGGCCCTTTTAGAAATAGGTTTATCAAAATAGCCCTTCACCTCTGAATGTTGCTTTGCCCGCTGCCTTTCCTTAGTACTTAAAAATGCGGATAGTATATAAATGTCGGTTTTTTTAACATGCATAGGCAATTCTTCAAATTTCTCCAAAAACTCCCAACCATCCATTTTTGGCATCACAAGATCCAATAAAATAATATCGGGAAGCTCTTCGGCCCCTTCAAGACTATCATGTAAAATTTTCAAAGCGACCTCCGCACTGTCAAAATCCAATACGGTATAAGGTTTGCCCAGTTGCTCTATTCCGTATCTGGCAGCAAATAGTGAGACGAGATCATCGTCTATTATCCAAACCCGTAGCTGTTTAAAGTCTTGTAGTTCCATATCCCCCCTAAAATATAACAAGAAAAACCTTTCAAATCTAGAGATTGATCTCTAAATACCTCAAAAGTATGCAAAACGATTAATTTAAGCGCTATCATCATACCACTGTTACCGCTTTATTGAGATATCTTCTAAAAGGGAGCATTTCTTTGTACACATTTATAATTTTCTCTTCAAAATCACCCCTAAACACTTCATTAGTAGCAAACTCGTGTGCCACGGCAAAGGTTTTATTTCTCAAAAAATCAATGTATTTATGGTCATTGGGGAATCCTTTGGGCGCTTTTACGAGTTTGACATCTTCATACAGGCCTCCGAAGGTGTTTTTAAACGACTTTTTCTCAACAATCTTCTTTAGGTTTTCCCCATCATAATCAATGGCGTCTCGTATACTTTTCAATGTTGCCGCATCGGGTCGCCAAAAGCCGCCTGCCATGATACATCTTTCTATACCGATTTCAATATAAAAATCGCCCGTAAGCGGTCTTTTGTCCAAGCCTGCCCCAAAATGGTCTTTATACACCGGTTTATTGGGGTGAAACATGAGGTTGTTATTGATTCTGTTGATTCCTTTTTTGCCTGGTGTATCAAAATACTCCGCATCGATTTCGGCCAAGCTAAGGTTCATATGGTCTAACCACTTTATAAAATCGTCCCGAACTTCCTTATACCACTTCCTATTGGCATCCATCCATTCTTTGGAATTGTTTGTATTGAGTGCCTTTAAAAATTCTACCAGGTTTTTAAAATCCATCTAAATTCAGCGCCATTGCGCTTTTTCATTATATATGTTCTACGCTGTATCGGTTTGTGCTTTGGCTAAAACCGATTGTCACCTCCGACAATATCGCCAAGGGTTCCCAGAATACTTCCTTCCCCTTTATCTTTCCCTCCTTTTGGAATCGAGGCCAATACCCTACCGGCAAGTCTGCTGAACGGCAAGGATTGGATATATACGGTACCCGGCCCCCTTAAGGTAGCAAAGAAAAGTCCTTCTCCCCCAAAAATGGTGTTTTTTATTCCGCCCACGAACTCTATATCGTAATCTACGGTTTGCGAGAACCCCACAATACAACCGGTATCTACTTTTAGTATTTCGCCAGCTGCCAATTCCTTTTTTGCCATGGTACCTCCGGCATGGACAAAAGCCAAACCATCGCCTTCCAATTTTTGCATAATGAAACCTTCTCCTCCAAATAAACCTCTACCCAATTTCTTGGAAAATTCGATACCCACCGATACTCCTTTTGCCGCACACAGGAAGGCATCTTTTTGGCAGATGAACTTGCCTTGTTTTTCCGAAAGGTCTATAGGAAGGATTTTCCCAGGATAGGGAGAGGCAAAACTCACCTGTCTTTTTCCCTGTCCTATATTTAAAAAGGCCGTCATAAAAAGGCTTTCACCGGTCAAGATCCGTTTTCCAGCGGAAAAAATCTTGCCGAGTACCCCGGTATCTTGGTTGGAGCCATCCCCAAAAATAGTATCCATCTTTATATCGGAATCCATCATCATAAAACTTCCTGCCTCGGCCACTACGGCTTCTTGCGGGTCTAGTTCTATCTCTACGTATTGCATTTCTTCACCGTAAATCTGGTAATCGATTTCATGTGCGTTCATTTCTTATTCGTTTTTTCGTTGATGATTGTTAGTTAACTTTTGACGGGAAAATGTTACAATAAAATGGGAAAAAATTATTGTTTTACCCGTATCGTCCACTCAAATTTAAAAGTAGACACCACTACCCCATCTTCATTTACCCCAACGGACTTCATCCAAAAGGCTTGTCCTTCACCCGTAGCCAAGGTTTTGTCTATGGCCTCTTTGATCAAATGACCGTCTTCACAGGTAAACGTAATCTTACCGGTCGCCTTCTTAGAAAAATTGGCGGTGTTATTCGCCACGAGCATCGATATCTTTTTTCCGCTTTCCTTGATCTGGGCGATGACCATGGCCCCGGTACTTAGTTCGGCGGCCATCCCTTGTACCGCCCAAAACATACTTTTAAACGGGTTTTGGTTGAACCATTTGTGCTTTACCGTTACCACTGCCTTGGTTTCATCGATATAGCGCAACCGCACCCCACACCACCACGCAGAGGGTAACTTAAAGAATGTAAATGTGTTGAACTTGCCCGTAGATACTGCCATTGTGTTATATATTTTTCCTAAATGTATATATTTTTTTCGTCTTTTCAATTGTTAATTCTATGTTAATATTCAGTACTTTGTTTTGCATAGTACCTTCTTTTAGACATATATTTGCATAAGAAATTACTAAGTCATGGAAAGTACACTAACAAAACACGAACGGAATTTAGCTGCCATGCTGCATGCCTCGGCCTTTTCTAAATTCTTTATTCCCTTCGGCAATTTTATTATACCCTTGGTATTATGGACGGCCAACAGAAGGGACTATGCCTTTGTAGATTATAACGGTAAGCAGGTTTTGAACTTTCAAATTAGCCTACTACTCTACTCTATCGTATTGGGTGCTATCAGTATACCGCTTTTCGCCGGCTTATTTCCTGGATTACTGAACGGTAGTCTTTTGGGTTTAGACCATTTGAACGACTACAACAACCTTAACATAGACTTTAGTCAGAGTCTTAATCTTAGTGGTTGGCTCTTTCCTTTGGGCATGGCCGGACTGGCGCACGGCGCTCTCTTTGTCGTTAATGTAGTCTACACCATTTTAGCCGTTATCCGTACCAACGAAGGCCAAGAGTTTACCTACCCCCTCACCATAAAATTTTTAAAATAATGAAGCTATACGTCGTCATCACCTTGATTCTTTTACTTTCCGGTTTTTCGGACATGACGGCGCAGCCTGTTATCGAAGCATCCTTAAAGGAAACCATAACCCAATTAGACCGTACCTACTTTGAAGCGTATAACAGCTGCAATATGGAAAAGCAAGCTGAAATGTACGCCGAAGACATAGAGTTCTATCACGACAAAGGAGGTTTGACCACCTCGAAACAAGATTTACTCGATAGTTTAAAGAAAAACATTTGCGGAAAGGTAACACGAGAGTTGGTAGAAGGCAGTATTGAAGTCTACCCCATTAACGAATACGGCGCCGTAGAAATTGGTTTTCACAAATTTCACAACAACGAGGAAGCCGACGCCATATCAGAACCGGGCAAGTTTATTATTATATGGAAAAAGACCGAAGCCATCTGGAAAATTATGAGGGTCATTAGCCTTCATTAGCATAAAAAAGGTACTCATCATACCTGATCAAAAAGGAGTTTATTCATCAATCAATTTACCCTGGTTCCGCAACAAGGGCCCCACTAATCACGGGGCGATAACCTCAGCGGAACCAGAGTAGACAAAAAACGAACAATCACACTATGCAGGGTACCATTTACGAACAGACACGTTCCCCCAATTTTAAGGAACTGCATAAAAAGCAAAACGAAATTATGAATGTAGAAAATACAAAAGCACAGATGCGCAAGGGCGTTTTGGAGTACTGTATTTTGTCTATCTTAAACGGAAAAGACAAATACGCCTCTGAAATTCTCGCCACGCTGAAAGATGCTAAAATGCTTGTCGTAGAGGGCACCATTTATCCTCTGCTAACCCGATTAAAAAATGCGGGACTTCTCAGTTATCGTTGGGAAGAATCAACTTCCGGCCCACCGAGAAAGTACTACGCCCTGACAGAAAAAGGTAAGCTTTTCCTAAAGGAACTGGACAGTACGTGGGACGAGCTAAGAACAGCTACAAATTTGGTAACCAACAATCAATAAACCTAAAAAAACCGCCCTGTAACAGCAACCCCCTTATGGGCTTACAGCGAAAAAAAGACTAAAAATGAACAAAACTATAAACATTAATCTAGCGAATATGCTCTTCCATATGGATGAAGATGCATACAACAAAATGCAGCGCTACCTAGAGTCGGTAAAGCGCTCTTTCGCCAATACCCCGGGCAGTGACGAAATACTGGCCGATATTGAGGCGCGTATAGCCGAACTCTTCCATGAGAAGCTCGACAACGAGCGCCAGGTCATTACCATAAAACAGGTAGACGAGGTAATCGCCATCATGGGGCAGCCTGAAGATTATATGGTGGACGAAGATATCTTTGAAGACGAACCCCATACGGGAAGAACGAATTCCGATCATAGAAAATCAAAGAAACTATACCGCGATACCGAGCAGAAATACGTAGCCGGTGTATCTTCGGGTTTGGCCCACTACTTTAATATCGACCCTTTGTGGATCCGTCTTTTATGGGTACTTCTGACCATAGGTTCTACCGGTGGGTTTATCCTGATCTATGGCCTACTTTGGTTATTGATCCCTGAAGCCGCCACAACTGCGCAAAAATTGGATATGCGGGGGGAGGACGTCAACATCAGCAATATAGAACGCAAGGTCAAGGAAGGCTTTGATGATGTTGCCCAAAAAATTAAGAGCGTTGATTATGAAGGTGTAGGTAACAAGGTAAAAAGCGGAGGTAAGTCGTTTTTTGACACCCTTGGGGACATTATCATGTTCTTCTTTAAGGTCATCGGAAAGTTCATTGGCATTATCTTGATCATTATCGGGGCCTCGACTATCATAGGCCTTTTTATAGGCATGATAACCGTGGGTATTTCCGATATGGTTCAGATACCTGGCCTTAATATGTACAATCTGGTAGATGCCAGTAACATGCCCATTTGGCTCGTATCCATACTCGGTTTCTTAGCCATAGGCATTCCGTTTTTCTTCCTTTTGTACCTAGGTTTGAAAATTTTGGTCAACAACTTAAAGTCCATCGGTAATATTGCGAAGTTCTCTTTATTGGGACTCTGGTTGATCTCGATTATCATGCTCATTGTCTTTGGTATCAAACAAGCTGCCGCAAGAGCCTACTCAGACACTTCCGAGCTTACCGAAGACCTTTATTTTAGAGACCTAACGGATACATTGGACATTCAGGTAGTAGCCTACGATACCCGGTTCAGGAACAAAAGAAGGGTTGAATTGGACGGACTCACCATTACCCGGAACGAAGCTGGAGAAGAGGTTATGGTTCTTGACGACGTCAGCTTTTATATTGAACGTTCACGAGACTCGATAGCCAAAATAGAAATCGTTAAGGAATCCGACGGTTCTTCCTTTAAAAAGGCCGAAGAATTGGCCGAAAAGATCAATTACGAATACAAAATAGAAGGCAATACCTTGTTGCTCGAAGACTTTTTGACCACCGCCCGTGAGAACAAAATCATGAACCAAGAAGTACGGGTAAACATATTCATACCTGCGGGTGCCCTTTTAAAGTACAACAAAGAAAGTGGTTTTAACTGCTGGAGGTTCCATGCCAAAAATGATAGGGACCTAGACGGTTGCGAAATTAAAGGCGAGATATGGAAAATGGGTGCCGACGGGGAGTTAAAATGTCAAGAATGCCCAGAAATATCAGATATTGAAGAAGACGACGGCAATGGAAGGAACAAGATCAGAATAAACAAAAACGGCATCGATATCGATATTCAAGACGACGGTGAATCTTTCAAAATGAAAATTGATGAAGAAGGGGTGCAAATAAAGGCCCATGAAAACGATGCCAATGGAAAAAACGAAATCAACATAAATGAAGATGGCATCAACATAGACGTTGATGACAATCATCCAGAACCAGAAGCACCTGATCCAAAAATTTAAACCAGGGCACCCTATTGGCCCAGTGTAATCAATTCAGCAACAACATTTGACATTTGAGTCTGAAAATCTGGCCAAAACACAACATATAGTGCAATTTTACATCAATCTTAAAACAACGATCATGACAACTTTAATTCGTATTGCAATAGCATTTTTAGTAGCGCTATTTTTATCTTCTTGCGGTTTTGACATAAACCTCGGGGATTTTGGCGCGGGAGAAAAGGGTAACGGAACCGTGGTAACCGACAAACGGGATATTACGGACGAATTCACAAAGGTATCGGCTTCGGAAGGCCTAGCCGTCTACGTGACGCAATCTAAAGAGTTCGACATAAAAGTAGAGGCGGACGAAAATATCATAGACCTCATTGCCACGGACATTAAAAACGGGAAATTACGTATCCACGCCAAACAGAATATAGGCCGTGCCACTAAAAACGTATATGTCTCACTTCCGGTCATTTCAAATTTAAGTGCCTCTAGCGGATCGCGGATACAGACCGAAAAAGCCCTTAAAAGTGATAATCTTGACATAGACGGTAGCAGCGGGGCCCAAATCAATATTCAATTGGTTGCCGATGCCTTGGAAATAGACGCCAGCAGTGGCGCTAACCTCAACATATCGGGACAAGCCAACCGGGCTGACGTAGATGTGAGCAGTGGAGCCAATATCAACGCCAAAAATCTATCGATCCAGACCTGTTCGGCAGATGCCAGCAGCGGCGGAAACATTAAGATCCATGTATCGAAATCGCTTATAGCCGATGCTAGTAGCGGAGGTAACATAGCCTATTCGGGCAATGCCAGCGTAAAAACTAAAAAATCGGTTTCAGGTAGCGTACACAAGTATTAAGGCCACATTACATACAACCACCAATGCAAGCTGTCGAATTTTCGGCAGCTTGTTTTTGGTTTAACCCCAGATCAGGCTTCATCTTTTTAACTTTTCAAAAAAAAGCCGCAAGACCGGCACAATCCTTTTTTCTCTTTTTATATTAGTGGAAACAATTGGACCATGCAGTTAGATTTAAAAAAATACGTTTTAGCCCTAAAACACACCTTTAGTATTTCACGCGAATCACACGATTTTCAAGATACGCTTATCCTTAGTCTTTCCTTAGACGGAAAAACCGGTTATGGTGAAACCACATCAAACCCGTACTACAACATTACCGTTGAAAGCATGATGGCGGAAATTGAAACCATCCGAAAAGAAATAGAAGATTTCCACATCGATCACCCTGAAAACTTCCATGCTTTTTTGACAAGTAAAAAGCTATCCAATTTTGCGATCTGCGCGTTAGACCTTGCCGCTTGGGACCTTTATGGCAAATTACAAGGGAAGCCCCTTTATGACATATGGGGTACCGGCAACACTTCTTATCCAACCACGAATTATACCATAGGCATCGCCCCCGTTGAAAAAATGGTGGAAAAAATGAAAGAAATGCCATGGCCTATTTATAAGATCAAACTAGGGACCGAAGACGATGTTGCCATCGTTAAGGCCCTGCGCCAGCATACCGATGCCGTATTTCGAATAGACGCCAACTGTGCCTGGTCTGCCGACGAGACCATTGCCAATGCCCCATTACTCAAGGAGTTGGGCGTTGAGTTTCTTGAACAGCCCTTAAAGGCCGATGATTGGGACGGGATGCAAAAAGTGAAGCAACACAGCGTTCTCCCCGTTATTGCCGATGAAAGCTGTATCGTTGAAAGTGATGTAAAACAATGTGGGGACTATTTTAACGGCATCAACATCAAACTCACCAAATGCGGTGGCCTTACCCCTGCCCTACGTATGATACACGAAGCAAAACAAATGGGACTCAAGGTTATGGTGGGCTGTATGACGGAATCTACCGTGGGTATTTCCGCCATTGCCCAACTGGTTCCGCAACTGGACTTTGTAGATATGGACGGACCATTGCTACTCAAATCGGATATTGCCGACGGTGTAAAAATATTGCCTGACGGAAAGCTCATCTTTCCGCGATTGAACGGAACAGGAGTAAGCCTAAGGCCATGAACCACTATATAGATACATTTCCTGGAAGAAAAATCACCATTGACGGGGTTTCGCACCTCTATTTTGGAGGCACCTCATACTTGGGCCTTCAGACCGATGCCGATTTTCAGAAACTATTTATAAAAAATATCAAGAAGTATGGCACCAACTATGGGGCCTCCAGAAAATCGAATATCCGTTTATCGGTATTTGATAAAGCCGAAGCGTATTTAGCGGACTTAGTGGGCAGCGAAGCCTGTATCTCGTTGTCATCGGGTTATTTGGCCGGTCAGTTTTTAGCCCAGGCCCTCAATACCAAAGCACATCAATTCTTCTATGCGCCCAACACCCATTCGGCCCTCTATCAGGAAAAAATCAAACCCTATACCACCTTTGCGGCATTGAACATTGCCGTTCGCGAGCATTTATCCTCTAGTAAGACGACTCCTGTAGTCTTTTTGGACGGTATCGATTTCTCTGGATGCAACTACCCCCATTTTGAAGCCTTGCAAGTTCTTCCTTTGGACAAAATTCTTTTAGTTGTCGATGACTCCCATGGATTGGGAATCGTAGGTAAAAATGGCGGAGGCGTCTATAGCATCTTGGCAAAACTGAATATCAAGGAACTTATCGTATGTGGATCTTTGGGCAAAGGCTTCGGTATTCAGGCAGGTGCCATTTTCGGCACTAAGGCGCGTCTAGCCGCTTTGGCCGACACCTCATTCTTCGGAGGAGCCAGTCCGGCTACCCCTGCGGCCATGGCCACACTATTGGAGGCCGATGGCCTATATGGTTTAAAAAGGAATCGTCTACAACGGAACATCGCCTATTTTTTGGACCATCTCAAAAAGCGAAAACAGTTCCATTTTATGCAGGACCATCCTGCCTTTACGTTTTCAAACGTTCAGTTGACCGAATACCTTGCCGCCCATAAAATTATAGTTACGAGTTTTCCCTATCCTGACAAAAACGCCCAGCTCATGAGCAGGATCGTTTTGAGTGCCGCACACAAAAAGAAGGATATCAAGCATCTATTGGAATGCGTTAATATCCTTCCTTAAAAATGTCAATTGTATTTAGTCTTTATCCCACCATACTGGATCGATAGGTGATTTTTTATTAGCCTGAACATTTTCTGGATTCCTAGTTTCTTCTTGATCAGGGTAAGATGCCCGAACAAACCAAGCCCCGGGGAATTCTGTTTCTGCATTATCTAACGGCAGTTCCAAATCTTTAAACACATCTGATGAAAAATCATATCTTCTAAAATCAACATATGTTTCTGCATTTAAAAAATTGGCAATATATTTTTCCTTCATAATGTGATGTAACATCAAATTAGTCTCCCCTACCGCAATAGCGCCATCTTCCAAGTATGCAGATCCATCAACGCCTAACTTATTCATATTAGCCTCAATACCCATCAAATAAGCCGTATAGGCATCAGCAGTAGAACCTAAACTTGTTTCTGTACCTCCGTTTACCAAAAATTCAGCTTCTGCCCTAATAAAGAGTGCTTCTGCATATGTAATTACACCAATAGGAGAATCTATCGAAGTATAAAAACCATCATCTGCGAAATCAGTATTTGCATCTTCTCCGTCAGATGAAATTCCTCCTCCACCACTTACATAACCTCTATAAGGGCTTCCTTCATCCCCTTCATTGTCCGCATACACAGGAAGGCGGGGGTCAAAGAGCAGCATGCCACTTTCAAAAGGATAGGAAGTTCCGTTCATGTAACTTACCAATTGATCACCAATCTTATCGTGTACATTACCGGTTCTCTCAGCTAAAACTTCTCGTGAATGCCAAGGGTTTATATTTCGCTCCTCAAAATTTATTTCAAAATCATCATCGTTGGATATGAAACCGTTTTTCAAACTCAGTAATGCCGCATTAGCAGCTTCTACTCCATTTACTTCTGTTAGATGCAAAGCATACCTTGCCTTTAACGTATAGGCTGCACGAAGCCATTTATCTGCATCGCCCCCATATACAATATCTCCAGTAGTAGGTAAAAATTCCGAAGCGTTTGCCTGGTCAAGGTCCGATATGGCATCACTCAAAAGCAGATTAATACTCGAATAAATAGATTCTTGTGAATCAAATACAGGTTTAAGGTTTTCTGTACCCTGAAAAGCTTCCGAATAAGGGATACTCCCATAACTATCCGTGGCCAGACCGAGATTAATAGCCGTCAATACCTTTGCAATTCCCCTAAAGTGATTAGACCCTGTTTCTTCAGCTTTGTTTAATATGGTCTTTATATTCGGCAAGGCGTATAAATATATATTACTCCATGTACTCCCTATTGATGTAGTACCGATTGTTGTTCCTCCTTGACCTGTAAAATACTGAGTATAATTACCAAAACTCCTTTCTGCATAATACTGCGCCATTACCGTATGATAAATAGCCGGGGCCAACAAATCGTTCATCCCCAATTGATCTTCGGTCGCAGAGCCGGACGGTACATTTACATCAAAATATTCATCGCTACAACCTAAGGCCAAAAAGGCTAACGATATGATAGATATATAAAACTTTTTCATCTGTTTTTTTTTTAGAATTCAAGGCTAAGGCCAAGTGAATAATTCTGCGTTAATGGAGTAGTCAAACCTGTAAAGCCGTAAATATTGCTTCCGGCGCTAAACTGGTTACTTTCGGGGTCGAACCCATCAAAAGGTGTCCACAATATGATGTTATTCGCACTAGCATTTACAGCTACTTTAGTCAATCCTATACGTCTAACAAATTCTTTAGGCATGTCATAAGAAACTCCAATATTTCGAAGTTTTACCCAAGAACCATCTTGCAGTAATACTTCTGAAGCCGCACTGTAGACCGAACTACTTCTATAAAAATCATCTGCATTAATTAAAGCTGGCTTCGTATTTGGTACAAAGCCACCACTTCCATCTGACACAACACCTTCTAGAATCTTTGTCTTATCACGGAATTCGGTTAACGCAAGGTTACCATTTCTGAGAGAATTTCTTAAACCACGGTCATATAAGTCCCCTCCTGCCTTATACTCAATCAAGAAATTTAAACCAAAATTCTTGTATTTGAAATAATTGGACATAGACAATATGTAATCTGGAAATGCATTCCCTACGAGAACTTTTGCATTTTCGCCTTCAAAGTAATACCCAGAGTTCTCAGAACCTGTTACTACCCAGTATCCACTATCATCCACATAACGTTGCCCGTCAGGTGCCGTTTGAAACACCCAACCATATAAGGCTCCCAATTCATCACCGACTTTAGCTTTTCCCGTAATGAAATCATCATAAAATACAATCTCATCCAAATCTTCAGGTATAGCCGTTACTTCCCCTGCTGTTGTTGAAAAGTTGACGACTGATTCCCAATTAAAGGTTTCGCCACTGATAAGTTTTGCACTCAATAAAAACTCATGTCCCCATGTTTTATAATCTCCTGCATTTCTAATAACACTAGACAGACCCGAAGAATATGCCGAACCTACGGGAAATATCTGATCTCTTACTTTAGTGTTATAATAAGAATAATCAAGCCTTATGCGATTATCCCAAAAACGTAAATCGGCACCTACTTCCAAAGTATTGCTTCTCTCGGGAATAAGTTCAGTATCACCAAACTGAGTACTAGCCCTAAAGCCCCCGGCCCCACTAAAAGGAAAGTCACTGTCTTTTATAAAGTACTGTCCAATCTGTCCGAAGTTCGGACCTTTACCCACTTGTGCCCAAGAACCTCTTAGTTTTCCAAAAGTGAAGAATTTTCCTTCTGGATCCAATAGGTCGTTAAATAAATAAGATAGGCTTACCGATGGGTAAAAAAATGATCTGTTTTTTGGAGGCATAACCGAAATCCAGTCATTACGTCCGGTTACAGATAAAAACAGAACATCTTTATAACCAAATCTTAAATCTCCAAAAACACCCATATTTCTTAACTGAGTTACCGTTTTATCCCCAAAAAGATTAGTGGTATTACTAATTTCCTTGATACCAGGAAGATTCAATCCCTCCCCCCTGAGATAAGAGTAGTTTGTCTTGGTATCGGATAGTTGATGACCAACCGTAAGCGTAGATGAGAAATCTTCGGAAAAATCTTTAGTGAAAGTGGCTAACAAATTTGATTCGACCCCAGTAAAATTGATATTCTCATTTACCAAGAATCCGCCGATTTGAGAACCGGCATCTACATCCGGCGGTACAAAACGGTTACGAAGATCCGAGTAGTTATCTACCTGTACAGCATATGAAATATTAGCCCATTCCGCAGGGTTCCAATTTAACGTAATGTTACCTACCCATCTATTTACATCATCTTTCAGATTACTTGTTTCTGCAAGATATCTTGGATTATCCGCAATACCATCAGTATAATTTTTTTCGCTTCCATCAGGTAACAAATAATCATTTACATCAAAAGTTGCAGACCAGTAGGACAAGGCACTGTAAATAGATTTGTCCCCACCAGTTCCACGGGTCCCTCCTGAATTTGTAAAAGCGATTGAAGAATTTACATTAAACTTATCATTTACCTTATATCCTCCCTTAAAACGGAAATTAATTTTATCATAAGATGTATTTGGCTCAATGCCTTCATCACTACTTTTCCCAGCTGACAGATAATAATCAAGCTTATCCGTTGCCCCACTCAAATTAAAGTTGATCTGAGTATTTACTCCAGTTTTAAAAAAATCATAAGGGTCGTTGAAGCTATCATTGCTAAGGTCTATGACCGTTCCATCTTCCAAAGCAAAAGAATCATCGGTATAAGGAACTCCCCAAGAATAAAATGAAAAGCCCGCATAATAATTATAGCCGTTAGGTTGACTAGAGTCTTCAACCGCAGGTATTCTTGAGGTACGATGGCCTTCACGGTATGTAGTCTGCAAAGTTGGTGTTTTTCTAACCTCTCTAACTGTTGTAGATGCCGTTACCCCAACTTTGACCTTCCCTTGTCTTCCCTTTTTAGTAGTAATTACAATGGCTCCGTTAGAAGCTCGAATACCATATAAAGATGTCGCTGCGGCCCCCTTAAGCACATTGAAGCTTTCTATATCTTCGGGGTTAATATCCCCTGCCCTGTTCGAGAAAGAGAATTGTTCGTTACTACCTGAAGCATTAGAACCTGCACTAGGAAGTACATTACCCGCAAAGGTATCGTTGTTAAGCGCGATACCATCAACAATTATTAAAGGTTGGTTATCCCTACCAGGATTTACGGAAGTCACACCTCGTATCAAAATATCAACACCCCCACCTGCAGCCCCAGATGTTCGATTGATTTGGACACCGGCAACCCTACCCTGAAGGGTTTCCAAGGGGTTAACGTTTCCTGCCAGTGTTAACTCATCAGCATCAACTTTTTGTACAGCATAACCGAGGGTCTTCGTTTCCTTTTCCAAACCAAAAGCTGTTACTACAACCTCGCTCAATTGCTGTGCATCTTCTTCAAGAACTACATTAATAGTTTGATTACTACCGATTGTAACCCTCTTAGTTTTCATACCAATATATGAAAAGCTCAAAACATCACCTTGAGAAGCGGTTATTGTGTATTTTCCATCAAAATCCGTGGTTCCTCCCTTGTTCGTTCGTTCGACTACAATGGAGACTCCCGGTAGCGGAACATTTTCTGCATCTGTGACGCTGCCCGAAATTGTTTGTCCGAAAGAAGTGTAAGAACACAAGAGGACAAACATTACTAGTGTAATATTTTTCATGTGTATTTAGAGTTAGTTTATCTAATAAAATTAGCGAATAATTAACAAACACTTAACGCTCCGAAGGAAAAATCACACTTCTGTAAAATAACTTCCTCTAATTATGAATATGCTGTTTTTATATTCTTTGAATTTTCAAACACATAATATGAAAGATTTTACCTACAGTATCAATATCTCAATTTTCTGTTACAAAAAATACGATTTTCCTAAAATTTGTTGTAACTTATTGGTACAAAACCGCTTATCCACCTAAAATAACACTACTATGAAACAGCTTATAGGATTGGCTCTAATGATGCTTCTGCTCATCTCAGCAACAAAGAACCCGAAGAACGTTCCCGAACTTCACCCAACGATAGAAGGTACTTGGGAATTGGTCAGCCGCTACAACTACGACGGTGAAAACGTTACCGATACACTCACCCCCGAAAAGGGATACCACCAGATCAAAATGTTCTATAACGGAAAAATCATGTGGACGCGCTATACCCCCAACAAAACGGTTGAATGGTTCGGCTATGGCTCTTACGAGACCACGGATAATTCCCTTATGGAAAAACTGGAATATATGTCGGCTTCCATGCGAAAAATAGCTAATCCCGATATGGTATGGCGTATGGAGCTTCAATTAAAGAACAACACCTATACCCAAATTTCATTGGATGAAGACGGAGGACGCATTGCTTCGGAAAATTACCGGAGAATAGATTAAACCCGATTCCTTTACGGACTGTTCGTTTTTACTGTCCGATATTACATACCCCTTGTTCAGTAACCTTAAAAACACTTGCCATGAAAAAATTAATCACGATACTCATCTTCTCGCTTTTAATGATTTCCGCCACCGAATACCGTCCTACAGCAAACTTTCACCCTACAATTGAAGGTACATGGGAGTTGGTCAGTTTCTACAACTATGAAGACGGGGTAACCCCCTCCGACACCTTATTGATCGCCGATGGTTACCGCCAAATTAAAATGTATTACAACGGCAAAGTAATGTGGACCCGTTATGTACCCAATGATTCCGTCGAGTGGTTCGGCTATGGTTCTTACGAGACCACCGACAGTACCTTAACCGAAAAATTGGAATACATGTCCGCCTCTATGCGTAAGATCACCAATTCGGATATGCTATGGGATATGGAACTGCTACTGGAAAAAGACAGGTACAGCCAAATTTTCACGGACGAGGAAGGAAATAGAATCAATTCAGAAAACTACAAACGCCTCGATTAAACCATTGATGGCCACAAATAATAAAAGCTGCGAAACGCAGCTTTTTTCTTGTATTATATAAGGTATTCTACACCGTTTCCTGTGGGGTTTCAACCGTTGCCAGATAACGCTCCGCATCTAGTGCGGCCATACAGCCCGTACCTGCAGCGGTAACCGCTTGACGATATTCCTTATCTTGTGCATCACCACTAGCAAAAACACCTGGTTTATTGGTTTTGGTAGACTTTCCTTTGGTTATAATATAACCGGTTTCATCCATATCCAATTGCCCCTTGAATATATCGGTATTGGGTTTATGTCCGATGGCAATAAAGAGTCCCGTAATGGCAATATCCTCTTTTTCCCCTGTCTGATTATTCACCATACGCAACCCTTCGACCACTTGGTCACCTAACACTTCATCGACTTCGGTATTATACCTGATCTCGATATTTTTAATGCTTTGGACACGATGTTGCATAGCCTTAGAGGCCCGCATATGGTCTTTTCGGATCAACATGGTCACTTTATTACATATATTGGCCAGATACGAAGCTTCTTCGGCAGCGGTATCACCGGCACCAACGATGGCTACATCTTGACCCTTATAGAAGAACCCGTCACAAACGGCACAGGCAGAAACTCCCCCACCCCTTAGACGCTGCTCACTCGGTATGTTCAAATATTTGGCAGAGGCCCCGGTAGAAATAATAATGGTCTCCGCTTCTATAGTCTTACTATCATCGATGGTCACCTTGTGTATTCCTCCAACGGTATCGCTCAACTCAACCGCCGTGACCATACCTATACGAACCTCGGTTCCGAAACGTTCGGCCTGTTGCTGTAATTGGACCATCATACTTGGGCCGTCTATACCTTCTGGATACCCTGGAAAATTATCGACCTCCGTGGTAGTGGTCAATTGCCCTCCGGGCTCCATCCCTGTATATACCACTGGTTTCAAATCTGCACGGGCTGCATAAATAGCCGCGGTATAACCCGCAGGTCCCGATCCTATAATCAACGTTTTCAGCCTTTCTATTTTCTCAGACATAATCAAATACTCATTTTAGATAGTTAATGAACAAATGTAACTTTTTTGCAAAAAGCCTGTTGTAAAAGTTATCAAAAGTTTTGTGTATTGGTCGGTTTAGATTACAGTACTTACAAACCGCGATATAGTCAACTATAGTCGTGCCCCAAAGGTTCTGGACACTATTTTTACTGTTTGGTTTTTCACATAAAAATTGTTCAAAAACCAAATTTCTAACGCATAACGTCCTCAATCTTCCGGATAAAATCCATACTTTCAGAGGAACGGTCCTAGGTAGCCTAGGCCATAATCGACAAATCTTTACGGAAAGATACAATGGACTATTCCTCTACCGGAACGACCATAAAAGGAATGTCTACGCAAAAACTAACTTTTTTGATTACAGGTTCATGGGTTAGTTTCTCTATAAAGTCGTGATTGTATTTGAACATCGTCAACAAATCGATGTCCAATTCCTTTAAAAATACCTGAATACCTTTTGTTTTGTTTCCAAAATTGGGCATCCAATGAAAAGAGGGCTTGAATTCTTCCAAATAGGTCTCCAAAGTGTTCCTATTCGATTCTTGAATACGGTTCAAGCGTTCTTCTTCGAATATGTGCATGATATGCATGGATGCACCAAAGCGAGAAAGTACCTGCTTTATGGGGTTTAGAATATCGGCAGAGAAGTTTCTCTTGTAATTGGTTACAAAAGCAACATTTTTAACCAATTGATAGGTATATCCGTTCGGAACGATCAGCATTGGACAAGTGGCCTCTTTTAATACGTCAACCGTTTTTGTACCTAAAAATGTCGCTTTTGCCCCTGTCGCGCCCTGGGTCCCCATCACAATTATATCTATCTGCTCATTTAGGACCATTTTTTGCACTTCCGCTCCCAAGGATTCAAATGCCACATGGGTCACAAACTGGTGACTAAGATTGGTATCGTCACTTTCCAATTCTTCACTTAGCTCGTTTATTTCACTTTCGGCCTCTACCTTCCAAGTATCGCCCAAGCCAATTTGACCCGGTGAGCCGAGAATATAATCGATCCGCTGAGCTGCCGGAGTGTAGGTATGCAACAAATAAAAAGTGCAGGCAACATCTTTATAGAAATGCAAGGCATAACGAATTGCATTTTTTGAGTTTTCGGAAAAATCTGTCGGTAATAGAACTTTGAGCATAGTTTCTTGTTTATAGGAATAAAATTATGGCATTCTAAATATCTAAAACATGACTTCTATCAGTTTTACCCTACATATAGATAAATTTATTCCCAAAATACGTAATGATTTGCTATAGATTCGTCAATAAAATATTAAACTCTATATTTGCAAAAGCTTACCTATATTTTTATATGGCCCCACAACTGTAAAAAAAGGTGATTAGTTTAATGAATATTTAACCTCTTTAAGAAGTTATACTTTTTAAATAATCCTCTGATTATGAACTCCGTAAAATTAACGTGTGTAGTTATCGACGATTCGAAGACTCAGCGTACCGCAGTTGCCCAACTTATCAAAAACCACATTAACCTGCGTTTTTTGGCCGATTATAAAAATGCAATAGAGGCTCAGAAGCATATGGAAAAAAACGAGGTCGACCTTGTTTTTCTCGATATAGAAATGCCGCTTGTAAATGGTTTTCAATTCATAGAATCGCTTGAAAACAGGCCCCAGATTATTCTTATTACGGGCAAGGCCGAATATGCCATGCAAGCTTTTGATTACGATGTTACCGATTATCTTCTTAAACCTATTTCCCAAGGCCGTTTTAATATTGCCATAAAGAAGGCTATACAGAACAAGGTTGTTCCTATGGAAAAGGAAGAAGATTTTATTTTTGTGAACAGTAAACTAAAAAAGGTAAAACTACTCTTAAGCGATATTAAATGGGTAGAAGGATTGGGCGATTACATTAAAGTAGTTACCGATGACGAGAACATTTTGATCTTATCGACCATGAAGGCCTTTATCGACAAATTGCCCGAAGACCAATTCCTTAGGGTACACAAGTCGTATATCATTAACCTAAACAAGGTTGAGAAGTTCAACGGTTCACAAGTTGAAGTATGCGGACACTCCATTCCGTTGAGCAGACACAAAAAATTGGCCTTGGAAGAGGCCCTTATGAACAGTACGGTACAATAACCGTCTCTTCCGCACTAAAAATAAAAAGGTCGATTTTAATAAATCGACCTTTTTATTAGTTGATAATATGGGTACCCCCACTTGGCTGTACTTCAAAAGCTTCCAAGTCAATATCGAATTTCTCTTTATAGTCCTTGGCGGCTTGGGTGACAAAATCGTCGACAGCATCCCCGTGAACGATATTCAATGTACATCCACCGAAACCTCCACCGGTCTGCCTTGCTCCCAAAACTTTAGGATTGTCTTTTGAAAAATCGACCAAAAAGTCAGATTCGGGGCAGCTTACTTCATATGCTTTGCTAATGCCTTCATGGGCACGATAGAGAATTTGACCGACTTCATCGAGGTTGTTTTTCTTCAATGCATCGACCATGGCCAAAACCCTGTCGTTTTCCTTAACAATAAAAGAACAACGTTTGTATACGGTTTCGCTCATTCCCTCTTTGCTCGAAAGCAACATTTCTTCATTCACGTCTCTCAAGGATTTCACCTCGGGATATTTCTTTTGAATAACACTTACCCCTTCTTCGCATTCTTTTTTACGCGTATTATACTCGCTCGAAGCCAAATTGTGCGAGACCTTGGTATTAAGGAGTATGATTTTATACGGATTCAGGTCTATTGGAATATGCTTATAGTCCAAGGAACGACAATCTAATAAAATTACGTTGCCGGCCTCGCTCATTACAGAGGCAAATTGGTCCATTATACCACATTGTGTTCCCACATAAGTATGCTCCGCCGTTTGCGAGAGCTGAACCATTTCAATTTTTGAAAGTCCAAGATCAAAGATCTCGTTCAGACCAAAAGCCAGACCACATTCTAAAGCAGCGGAAGAACTGAGTCCGGAACCTGTAGGCAAATTACTCTCTACCACACAATCGAAACCCCTCACCTTATCGGTTCTCTTTGAAATTTCGTTGAGCACCCCCAGAATATAGTTCTCCCACTCTATCTTGCTAACGGCAATGGCGTTCAAATCTATTTCAAAACCGGTATCGTAAGTCTTGCTATAAACACGACATTCGTTATCGGAGCCGTTCTTTTTAAAACTGAAGGTAATGTTCTTTTCTATTGCCGTTGGCAAAACATAGCCCATGTTATAATCGGTATGTTCGCCAATAAGGTTTATCCTACCCGGCGATGACACCACCAATTCGGGCGTAAAGTGTTCTAAAAATTGCATAAAAAATTATTTTTTTGAATTGCGGATCATATCAGGGGTAGCAACGGTTCTAAAGCCCAAATGTTCCAAGGAAGAATCTAGGCTCGTAGCCATTCTAGACGAAACCCTATAACTCGCGCAATAACTGGCATTGCACAGAAAAGAACCGCCTTTCATTACTTTTTCCCTGGCATAGGGATCTCTTTCGTTATAGGCCTGATCCGCTCCCAATGGGTTTTTGGCCACAGGGAAGGTCGTACTCAGTTCTTTGTAGTAATTGGTATTGTACCAATCGTTGGTCCATTCCCAAACATTTCCAGCCATATCATATAGCCCAAAATCATTTGCGGGATACGACTTAACGGGTGCCCGAAGGCCGAAACCATCGGTCTCGACATTGGTTACGGGAAATTCCCCTTCCCAAGTATTCGCCTTATCCGATAATTTAGCGTCCTCATCGCCCCAGAAATAAATAGTGTTCAAATGGTTGCCACGAGCAGCGCGCTCCCATTCGGCCTCGGTAGGCAAACGTCTATTGGCCCACTCACAATAGGCCAGGGCATCTTCATATGCAATATGTACTACAGGATAGTTTCCTTTGCCCTTAATGGAACTGCCTGGGCCATTGGGGTTTTTCCAATTTGCCCCTATCGTCCAACTCCACCATTGTGAAAAATCGTAAAGATTGGGCACGGAACTTTTTGCCTGTTTAAAGGTCAGGGAACCAGGCTGCATAATACTATCATGGGGTTTGGGCGTACCTTCAGGAAGCTGTTTTTTCATCTCTTCCCAATCGATCTCACGCTCTGCCACCGTTTTATAGCCTGTTTCATCCACGAATTTTTGAAATTCATCGTTGGTCACCTCGGTAATATCCATAAAGAAACCGTCTACCGCTACTTTATGGGCAGGTTTTTCGTGATCCATAGCCGCCTTATCTTGCGGTACTGCACCTTGAGAGAACACGGCTCCGGGTATCCACACCATTCCTTCGGGAGCGCTAACATCTTCCGGCATTTCCTTGACTACCGTAGTATCGACCTCCACTGCCTTGGGCGCCTCCACTGTTTCGGTAGGCACTGTTGCTTCCTCCTTGTTCTTCTTTTCTTCCTTACATCCTATTAACAAACAAAAAATGGCAAGGGGAATATAACTCTTAATCATATTGTACATAATTCAATTTCAAAAATGGATAACAAAGTTAAACCTATTTTTTTGGTATAGCATCATAATAAGGCCCAGCTGTTTTTTTTAAAACGGAAGCAAAAAAATGTCCCTATTATTAACAGGGACATCCTTATTTTGTGTTATCTGTAAATTTATATCACTACAGTTTCACCCGGCTTTGGTATGTTATACGTACCATCGGCATTGGGTTGCACCGGTGCTGGGGAATCCCAACTTAGTTCATCTGGGGCCAAATCGATATTGGACTGCATGGCTTCATCCCATTTAATGACTTTTCCAGAGTAAGTGGCCATTCTCCCCATTATGGCGCTCATAGTACTCTTTGCCCCATTTTCGGCATCGGCTATGACCCCTCCGTTTCTAATCGATTCAAAAAGTTTGATATGCTCTACTTGGTATGGATTCGGGTCGTCTTTTCCCCTATGTTCGAATATAGAACCACCGCTATAGTCTTTTAAGATGGCCGTATCCCCTTTGGTATAGACCGTACCCTTGGTTCCCTGAAAGAATTCGGAAACCTTGCTCATAGTCTCGGGCTGGTGGCGGCACTGACTTGCGATGACCGCTCCACTAGGGTAGGTATACTCTACAAAATGGTGGTCGAAAATTTCACCATGGTCTTTTCCTTTACGTACCTGTCTACCGCCCATACCCTGTGCTGAAATGGGGTATTCACCGATAAACCAGTTGGCTACGTCAATATTATGGATGTGCTGCTCTAAAATATGGTCTCCACATAACCAATTAAAGTAGTACCAATTGCGCATTTGATATTCAAGTTCAGTTTGCCCAGGCTGTCGCTCACGAACCCAAACACCACCACTGTTCCAGTAAACTTGTCCTGAAACAATTTTACCGATAGCATCTTTATTAAGATGTTCTAAAGCCGCCAAATAACTGTCTTGATAGTGTCTTTGAAGACCAACCACTACATTCAATTTGTTTTCTTTTGCCTTTTTTGCCGCAGCCAATACCTTACGTACGCCGGGTACATCGGTAGCTACAGGCTTTTCCATAAACACGTGCTTCCCATTGTTTACGGCATATTCAAAGTGCTGAGGACGAAAACCCGGTGGCGTCGCCAAAATGACTACATCGGCCAAATCGATCGCCTTGGTGGCCGCATCGAAACCAACGAATTGGTTCTTTTCCTTTACATTGATTTTTTTGGTCTCGCCCATGGCCTTGGAAATATTCGCCAAACTGCCTTTTAAGCGGTCTTCAAAGGCATCGGCCATAGCCACAAGCTCTATATTGTCATCGGCGGTCAAAGCCTGTACCGCGGCGCCAGTACCCCTGCCACCACAACCGACCAGTGCCAGTTTTAATTTTTTATCCCCTAATACATTTGCCATACCGCTCATCTGCAGGTTGGGCAACAACATGGCCCCTCCGGTAAAAAGGGCGGTGTTCTTTACGAAATCTCTTCTTGATTTTTTGGTCATACTGGTTTTGGTCTTGTCTGTTTTCATTTCCTGAATATTTCTGAATTAACTACAATGCGAAACACAAATGCAATGCTTGGTGAATATAAAAATAATATGGCAAACAAATGCCCCATCATTTACATAATCGCCAAATAAAATAAAGCCAAACCATCAAAAAATTAAAATATTGTTAGTTTTTTAAACGTAATACGAAGCCCTTTTTTATACATGGCCCATACTACGTCAAGTATACTTAAACTAAGGGTTCGGGACGTATTTGAACTTAAAGCCTTGACATTTGGAACTTTGAAGATAGCAAAGGTTTTAATAATAAGTGTATATTTAACACAAAAATTAAGCCCCTAAAGAACTTTAAAACCCAAAACATCCCTTTATATGGAGATGAGGGAGACTTGTTAAAATCGCTTTTTTTTTATCAATTACATATTTTTAATTTATCTTTCGTTTCGATTTTCGTAAAAAAATGTTTGATTAAAATTACTTTTACCAATCTGATCATATAAAAAACAACAAACCAATATCATATGGAAACAACAACGAACGGAATGGCCTCAAACGCCAATAGACTTTTTTACGGTAGCTGCTTTGCTCTGATCACCACCGCATTCTCTTTTAGTATCAGGGCGGGTATTCTCCCCCAATTAGGGGAAGAACTAAGCCTTAGTGGTGAGCAACTAGGTTTTATCAATTCGATGTGGTTTTTAGGATTTCCCCTGTCTATGGTTATCGGAGGGCTTATTTATCACAAGGTAGGAGGAAAAGCCATTATGCAGTTCGCATTCTTCGCCCATGCACTAGGTATTATATTGACGATTTATTCAGGAAGCTATATTGGCCTATTGATCTCTACCCTATTAATAGGTTTGGGCAACGGATGTACCGAAGCTGCCTGTAACCCCATGATAGCCGATGCCTATCAAGGAAACAGGATGAGCACCATGATGAACCGTTTTCATATGTGGTTTCCAGGGGGTATTGCCATTGGTAGCCTTATTTCAAGTTTTATGACCGATATGCATTTTGGCTGGCAAACCCAAATCTGGTTGATCCTTGTACCCACACTTGTCTATGCCTATTTGTTCTTCGGACAATCATGGCCCAAAGCCAAAGTCGAAGAAGCGGCCACTCTCGGTGGAAACTTCAAGGCTATGCTTTCTCCCTTGTTCCTCTTTATGGTCGCCTGTATGGCCTTAACCGCTATTTCAGAATTCGGGCCTAACCAATGGGTAGGATTGATCCTCTCTAAAAGTGGGGCCAACCCAATGATCATATTGGCATTGACGGCGGGTCTTATGGCCGTTGCCCGTTTCTTTGGAGGTGATATGGTAAAACAATTCAACCAGACCGGGGTACTTTTAGGTTCTGCGGTCTTAGCTACCCTCGGCATCTACTTATTCAGTACGCAAACAGGGGCAATGGCCTATGTTGCCGCCATCTTTTTTGCCTTAGGCGTTGCCTATTTCTGGCCGAACATGATCGGTTTCGTAGCCGACAAAATACCAAAAAGTGGTGCCTTGGGACTTTCGATTCTCGGTGCCGTAGGTATGTTCTCCAGTTCTATATTTCAACCTATCATCGGTGGATGGATCGATGCCGATAAGGCCAAAGCAGCAGCTCAAGGCTTTACCGGTGACGAACTGGAATTGGTTTCCGGCCAAGCTACCCTATTGACCATGACGATATTTCCCGGTATTCTCATTGTGCTCTTTACCATTCTCTATTTTTGGATGAAAAGCAAAAAGGAGGACAAAGTAGAAGCCGAAGTGGCATCATAATCCTATATATACTTATTGAAAATGAAAAGCCCGTAGAAACGGGCTTTTTTTATACCCCTTCCCACCTGATTCACGCCCCCACACTACGATCTCAACAGCCATCCCTATCACCAAATACGATACCCCCTACTCCTCCTCCTTCAATGCATTACACTATGGTTTCATTTGGATTGACCCACAGTTCGTTTTGTATTGGAAAGCTTGATTACAAGCCTATGCCCCATTTTAAACCAATTATCAGATTTTCAATTTTCTTATTCACTTTTCATTGAATTCATTACCACACCCCACAAATATTACTAACTACCTAATTTAACACCCCATATGCAACATAACTATTAGTATATGCATCAAATCTTTTACTGCAAGAAAAGCCCTTCATATACATTTGCCTCGGGTGAGGACGTGACATGGCCAATCACCTGAAAATTAACTAACTAAACTCAATGATTATGATTAAACTTAAACATGCGATCATTGCAATGTTTGCAATGATCGGGCAATTTGCCTATTCACAAACATCTACGGTCAGCGGTGTAGTTTCCGATGAAAGCGGAACCCCTCTTCCCGGGGCCACCATTGTTGTTTCGGGCACAACAAACGGTACTACCACCGATTTTGATGGAAATTATTCCCTATCGAATGTAGGCGCCACCGATAAACTGGAGTTTTCCTATGTCGGTATGACCGCCAAAGTCGTTGCGGTAGGCAACCAAACCAATATTAACGTAACCCTCGAGGAAGATGCACAGGCCCTTGAAGAAGTTGTGGTCGTAGGGTACGGCACACAATCTCGGGCAGAGGTAACCGGCGCTATAACCACGGTAGGTTCGGAAGAGATTTCCTCCCTTCCCGTGGCTACGGCCGATCAAGCGCTACAAGGTAGGGCTGCCGGGGTTACCGTATTGAATTCCGGTTCCCCAGGTACAGCGCCCGTCGTTCGAATTAGGGGGTTAGGCACCATGAACAACAACGACCCCCTTTACGTTATTGATGGGGTCATAGCCGGAGGTCTCGGTGATTTAAACCCAAACGACATAGAATCGATCAATGTCTTGAAAGATGCTTCCACCACCGCCATTTATGGGTCCTTAGGTTCTAACGGTGTAGTTATGGTAACCACTAAAAAAGGAAGAAGGACAGGAAAAACAGTCATCAACCTCGATTCGTACACAGGTATACAATACTCCAATCAACGGTACGACCTTTTAAATACACAAGAATATTTACAATTTGCACAAGATGCCTTTGGCTTTACCCCTACTTCGGCCCTATCCCAATCCGGTAACAATACCGATTTTCAGGATGCGCTATTCAGAACAGGCGTAATGCAAAAAGTCGACCTCGGTATTTCCGGCGGTTCGGAAAACAGTGATTTCAGGTTCTCCGCTGGCTATTTAGACCAAGAAGGGGCCGTTATAGAAACGGGCTTCGAAAGATTCTCTTTCCGTGCCAATAGCAATTTTACCTTAGGGAAATTCAAGTTCGGCGAAACCTTGGCGGTTTCGTTCAACAAGCAAAACCCGGAACGGAATTTGGGAGATCGCTCACTATTGGAACATGCAATCAAAATAGCTCCTTACCTCCCTATTTACAACCCAAATAACTTACAAGGTTTTCAGGGCCCTAGCAATGGTTCGGACGGACAAGATGCCGAAAACCCGATTCGCGTACAGACCCTAGGCGAACACGTAAACAAATCTTCGGGTATTATCGGAAGTCTCTTCGGTGAATACGAGATAGTTGAAGGGCTTAGTTTTAAGAGCCAAGTTGGTTTGGAATATAGAAATTCAAGCACCAATATCTTTAGGCCTTCCTATAACGACGACAGTGAAGGAGGCAATACCCACAGCTCGGATTTTGCCGCTATAACCAGGAATTCAGGCTTAAGAAAATCGATTATCTTAACCAACAGCCTAAATTACTCAAAGACTTATAACGACCTTCATAACTTAGAATTTTTAATTCTTGCCGAAAAGCAAGAGCAATCGGACGAGCTATTGAATTCCAATAGCCAAAACCCGATTACCAACGAGCTTGACCAAGTTTCCAACGAACAATCGTTCTTAGAATCAAAATCATACGAATACAACCGTATAGGTTACTTGGCCCGTTTGAACTACAATTATGATCAAAAGTACATTCTGGCCGCCTCTATTAGAAGAGATGCTTCTTCGCGTTTCGGGGAGAACAATCGCTGGGGTACTTTTCCATCGGTAGCCCTAGGTTGGAACATTGCCAACGAAAGTTTCTTGGAGAACTCCTCGATCAACACCTTAAAACTTAGAGGAAGTTGGGGTATTACAGGAAACGATAGAATTGAGGACTATAGATATAGCGCCACACTTTTATCCAATTTCTTTTATCCTTTGGGAGAGGGACTTGCCACGGGTACCACTCCGGGCGGATTGGCCAACCCTGATTTAAAATGGGAGGAAACTATCATGAAAAACATCGGACTTGATTTTGGTTTTTATGACGGAAAAATCACAGGTGCCTTAGAGTATTACAACAATACCAGTAACGACCTTCTTATGGACCGCCCCTTACCGGGTTCTTTGGGCATACACTCGGGAGTAGTAACCGAAAACGTAGGCTCCGTTGAAACAAGTGGATTTGAACTTAATATAGGATATAACGATTTTGAAGGGGACTTTACCTGGTCGGCCAACCTTAATTTGGGTACATCTAGCAATGAAGTACAATCACTAGGTGAGAACGAGTCGCTTTCCGGAGGCTTTTTTGAAGGGCAAAATATTTCACGTGTTGAAGTCGGGCAACCCTTGTTCTTCTTCTATGGCTATGAAACCAATGGTATATACCAGACACAGGGCGAAGTCGAGGCAGTGCTTGACCAAGTTCCCGACGATAAAGGCGAAGTCACGTACAATGCCGGTGATATCCGTTTCGTAGACCAAAACGGAGACCGAAAAATCGATGACCAAGACCGTGTCAATATCGGCAACCCATACCCTGATTTAACTTATGGATTAAACTTAGACTTCAACTACAAGCAACTCGACTTGAACATGTTCATTTCCGGCGTAGCGGGTGTAGATGTCTACAACACCAACATCTATGATTTAGAGGGGATGCCCAGATTGTTCAACGCAGGAACAAATGTTCTGAATAGATGGACAGGGCCGGGAACTTCGAACTCCGTACCCCAAGCTGGCGGTGCCGATGAGAACTTTACCTTGATTTCCGACAGATTTGTTGAAGACGGCTCTTATACACGCCTAAAGAACATTACTTTAGGCTACACCCTGGAGAACACTTCATTGGAAAGGTATTTTTCCAAATGTAGAATTTATGTAAGCGGACAAAACTTGATAACCATTAGCGACTACTCTGGGTTAGACCCCGAAATCGGAAACCCGTTGACCAATGATGGAGGTAGCCGAAGATATGAACTGGGAATTGACAGGGGCAACTATCCACAACCTAAATCAGTTTTACTCGGAGTACAATTATCATTCTAAAAAAAATTACCATGAAAAAAAATAAAATATTTTTGACGATTCTCGCCACTTTAGGCTTGGTGCTTTCCTGTAACGACGATTCCTTGGAGCTGACCAACCCTAACGAGTTATTGCCAGATAGCTTCTTTGAAAACCCCATACAGGTACAATCTGCAGTAAATGCGATTTACTCCAATTTACAGACCCAAGGGCTCTATAGCCGTCATATGTTCTTTATGATGGACAATATGGCGCATGAAAACGGAGGAAACCCCCAGCTCGAAGCGGACAAAAGGCAATATCTCGATTTTTCCTTTACTCCATCACATGGCGCCATCGGGGCGTATTGGGAAAGCTGCTACAGGGGCATAAACAAAGCTAATTATGTTATAGAGAACGAAGAGACCATCAATGCCATTCTACCATCGGTCATGACCAATGAAGACAAGCAAAGGGCACTTGGCGAAGCTAAGTTCTTAAGGGGACTTTTTTACTTCTTTATCGTCACCCGATTTGGAGACGCTCCATTGATCACCACCTTGCCCCCCGAAGACGGGGTCGGTTTTTCCAAGAACACCGAAGCGGAGATCTATGCCCAAATCGTAAAAGACCTGAAAGAGGCCATACCCGTACTTGATACCAAGGCCAATACGGAAAACGGTAGGGCCACCAAAGGTGCCGCTCAGGCATTACTAGGTAAAGTATACCTTTTCTTAGAGCAATACGAAGATGCAATGGCCCAATTCAACGACCTTAGCGGTTACGCCCTTGAAGACGATTACTTTGACAATTTCAAGGAAGAAACCGAATTTGGGGTCGAGTCGATTTTTGAGATCCAATATGATGACGATCTTGGGTTTGGTGCCCAATGGAACTCCGACAGATCGGGAGAAGGTCCGAACGAAGCTACGTTTAGAGGCCAAGAATACGGGTTTAACGATTGGTTCAATGTCTTTCCTTCCGATGACCTTTTAGAAGAATATGAGGCCGGCGACATACGTTTCGAGCAATCGTTCTACGTTAACGGTGACAAGTTTGGAAAAGACAGTGCCCTGACCGTTGATCATTTCCCAAGTAACGGAGGTGGTAATGCCGGTTGGGCAAAGTATAACAATTACTATAAGGATGATAATGAAGACCAAACCTCAGGTATCAATTTCAAGTACTTAAGATATGCCGATGTTCTGTTGATGATGGCCGAATGCGAAAGTATGAGACCCGGCGGCGACCAAGATGTAGCCGTGGGCTATATCAACGAGGTTCGTGAAAGGGCCATGGTAGATCCCCTACCTATGGGCCTATCGCAAGCAGAGGTCTTCGAGGCTTTGATACACGAGCGTAAAGTAGAACTGGCCGGTGAGCAGTGCAGGTTCAACGATATTATCCGTTGGGGCATTGCCAGCACCGAATTGGCCGGCACTGGTTTTCAAGAAGGCAAACATGAGAGATTGCCGATACCGCAAGCTGAAATTGACGCTAACATCAACATTAGCTCGGCCGACCAAAATCCGGGATACTAGAACTGATTTAATTGATAGTTTTGAGTTAGTTTCTTTTAAAACAGTGTGTTTCCTGAGCACACTGTTTTTTATTTTAACCGCTATCCGCAAAAAAATGTAACTTAATTTTTTGAACTCACTAACATGAACTTCAAGACATACAGCCGATTTTTAATCTATACCATTATCCTTACCTGTATTGCCTGTTCCCCTAAAGGGAAAAGTCAATTTAAAGGGAAGCTCTTTGCTACCTTAAGTCCCGAAACTACGGGAGTGAATTTCAGCAACGACCTAACCGAAAACGACTCGCTCAACTACTTTACCTACTCATACCTCTATATGGGCGGTGGTATAGCCGCGGGCGACATCAATAACGATGGATTGGTAGACTTATACTTTACCGGAAATCAAGTTTCCAACAAACTTTACCTGAACAAGGGCAACCTTCAATTTGAAGACATCACCGAAAAGGCAGGTGTTTCTGGCGATAACCGCTGGTATACCGGTGTTACCATGGCCGATGTAAATGGCGATGGCCATTTGGATATTTATTGCTCCGTGGGCGGCAAATTCGGCCCAAAGAACAATGAGCTCTTCCTCAACAACGGAGACGGCACATTTTCGGAAAAGGCCGCCGAGTACGGTATAGATGACATCGGCAACAGCGTTCAGGCCACTTTTTTCGATTACGACAAAGATGGCGACCTAGATCTCTTCGTGGCCAACTACCCCCCTACCCGGTTTGACTCCCCCACTTTTGTGTATTCCTATAAAATGAAAAATGTCAATGATTACGAATCTGGACATTTGTACCAAAACAACGGAAAGGGCTTTACCGATGTTACCGAGGCCTCGGGCCTAAAGGCCTTCGGGTTGTCATTGAGCGCTACCGTAGGGGACATCAACAATGACTCTTGGCCCGACCTCTACGTTTCCAATGATTTCAACTCCCCCGACTTTATGTACCTGAACAATCAAGACGGAACGTTTAAAGAAGTGGTAAAGCAAGCTACATCACATACCGCCTTTTATGGTATGGGTGCCGATATTGCCGATTTTAACGACGACGGTAACCTCGATATTTTTCAGGTCGATATGGATGCCAAATCGAACCGGAGAAAAAAGGCCAATATGGCCAGTATGAACCCCGAACTCTTTTGGGACGTAGTAAATGCCGGATTCCACTATCAGTACATGCACAACTGTATGCAAATGAATTCAGGCGTATTCGAAGATGGCATCCCACATTTTTCCAATGTTTCCCGAATTACGGGAACCTCCTCTACCGATTGGAGCTGGGGCCCTCTTTTTGCCGACTTTGACAATGATGGCGATAAAGACCTTTTTGTTTCCAACGGAACACGACGGGAAATCAACAACAATGATTATTTCAACCAGCTCAAGACCATTACATTGAGCAAGGATACCTTGTTGGCCCTGAGCCAAAAAATCCCATCCGAAAAAATAGACAATTTTATATTTAAGAATACGGGGCAACTTGAGTTCAAAAGAGCCAATAAAGACTGGGGTATTGAATTCGAAGGTTTTTCTAACGGGGTAGTTTACGCCGACCTTGACAACGATGGCGACCTAGAGATCGTTACCAACAATATTGACGATAAGGCTTCGGTTTTCAAGAATAATGCTTCGGAGACCAACAACTACATCCAAATAAAATTTAAAGGAAACCCTTCGAACCAATTCGGTCTGGGATCCCGTGTTTATGTTACCAGTAACGGAAGAACCCAAATGCAGGAACTGACCCTTACCAGAGGATTTCAGTCTTCGGTAGCACCAATACTCCATTTTGGTCTAGGGGATGCGACCCAAATAGATACACTTAAAGTGGTTTGGCCCAACGGAAAAGTCCAACATCTAAACAGACTCGATGCCAACCAAAGCCTTACCCTACTTCTTGAAGACGCCAATGGTACGGACGAGAACAGCGCTTCAGAGGAACCTGTACTTTTCACAACCGATAAGAGCGTAAAATTTCCGCCCTACAAACATGTTGAAAACAGCTATGACGATTTTGCAGACCAAGTTTTGCTTCCCCACAAAATGTCTTCCTTCGGTCCCACCCTTGCTACGGGCGACCTGAACAATGACGGCTTGGACGATTATTTTATCGGTGGTTCCGCGGGTCAAACGGGCGCCATATTCCTGCAGACCGCTGAAGGGTTCAAAGAACAATCTTCCCCCTTTTTAGAAGAGGATAGGCAAAGTGAGGATACGGGCTCTTTAATTTTTGATGCGGACGGAGACGGTGACCAAGACCTTTATGTAGTCAGTGGCGGATACGAATTTGCCGTAGATTCGGAAGCCCTGCGCGACAGATTGTACCTCAACGACGGCAAAGGGAATTTTACGAAAGCCGCCCCCAATGCCCTGCCCGACCTAAAGTTTAGTGGTTCACGGGTATACCCATCCGATTTTGACGGCGATGGCCAAGCCGACCTTCTGGTATTGGGCAGACAGGTACCGAAACACTATCCCAGCCCTGCAAGCAGCTATACCTTAAAGAACAACAGTCGAAACGGAAATGTACGTTTCGATGTGTTCGACCAAATGCAACCCGAGGCCTTTGAAAACCTTGGTATGGCCACCAGTGCCGTAATTACCGATTACGACAACGACGGACGGAATGATATTATGATCGTTGGCGAATGGATGCCCATTCGTTTGTTCAGAAATACGGATAAAGGTTTTAAAGAAGTTTCCGAATCGCTCGGCTTGACCAAGGATACCACAGGCTGGTGGTGGAGCGTGCAGCAAGGCGATTTCGACAAGGATGGCGATATGGACTATATCGTAGGCAACAACGGCAAGAACTACAAGTACAAGGCCACCCAGGAAGAGACCTTTGACATCTTCGTAAACGACTTTGACAAAGACAATAAGGAAGATATCGTGTTGAGCTACTACAACGATGGAAAACAATACCCCTTACGAGGGCGGGAATGCTCTTCGCAGCAGATTCCTTCGATCAAGCAAAAATTTCAAAATTACGAGAGTTTTGCCGAGGCGACCTTAGAAGATGTATATACCGAAAAATCGCTTGAATCGGCCCTGCACTACCAAGTGAAATCTTTTGCCAGCATCTATTTAGAGAACCACGAGGGCAAATTTATCGTCCACGAACTACCCGTCTTGGCCCAGACCTCCAATATCAATGAAATACTGGTCGACGATTACGACAAAGACGGAAACCTAGATGCACTCGTTGCAGGAAACCTGTACGCCTCAGAGGTAGAGACCCCTCGTAACGATGGGAGTTACGGCCTATTACTAAAAGGGAATGGACAAGGAAGCTTTGAAGCCCTACCAGCTTCTAAAAGTGGCCTATTCCTAAAAGGCGACGTTACCCAAATGGCCCCGATAACGGTGGCCAAAGAAAAGTATATCATTGCGGTCAAAAACAATGATTCACCACAATACATCAGAAGGAAATAAAACGGAAAGAGGGGGCAAAATAGTTGCCCCCTCTTTTTCTTAGTCCGTCTATTTTTCTACTTATACGGATCCAGTGTAACAATGGTACCGTCTTGGTTGTATTCAATTTCAGCAACCTTTACGGACCTAAGGTGTGTTACCCCTTTCGAAAGGCTCGAATCGTGGTAAAACAAGTACCAATTCCCATCAACTTCACATATGGAGTGGTGCGAGGTCCACCCTACCACGGGGTTTAAGATCCTGCCCGCGTAGGTAAAAGGACCGTAAGGACTATCTCCCATCGCATAACAGATGTAATGGGTGTCTCCCGTAGAATATGAAAAATAGTACTTGCCCCTATATTTATGTACCCATGAAGCTTCAAAGAAACGTCTTTCGTTATCGCCTTCCAACAGAAGGTTTCCGGCTTCATCTAAAATCCGTACTTCTTTAGGTTCTTCCGCAAACTCAAGCATATCATCGCTCAATTTGGCAATGATAGGCAACAAGGCCGCTTCGTTCGGTCTGGGCAATTCATGGGAACTATCATAGGTATTGTTGCGGTACTTTTGCAACTGTCCGCCCCAAATTCCTCCAAAATACATGTAGTAACTACCGTCTTCGTCTTCAAAAACCGCAGGGTCTATGGAGTAACTGCCCTTTATTGCTTCCGGCTGGGGTACAAAGGGGCCTTCGGGAGCATTGCCCACGGCCACACCTATCTTAAACCGCCCGTCATAATCCCGGGCCGGAAAATACAAATAGTACCTTCCGTTTTTGTGCGCCGCATCGGGGGCCCACATTTGTTTTTCTGCCCAAGGCACATCATTCACATGAAGGGCGACACCATGGTCTACGGCCTCACCATTTATATCCTCCATAGAGATTACGTGGTAATCTTCCATGGCAAAATGGCTTCCCAAATCATCGAAGGGAATACCTGATTCTACATCGTGGGAAGGGTAAATGTATATTTTCCCATCAAAAACATGGGCCGAGGGATCAGCCGTATAAATGTGCTTTACCAAGGGTTTTGAGATCGCACGTTCGTTCAATTCATTAAAGTCAATATGTTCAATAGGTTCTTCTGGCATATTATGTACTTTATTTTGTTTTGCTTTTATTCGATTCTTCTTTTCTTTAGCTCCTCTTCGATCAGGGTCTCCTTCTCTTTGTTGATCTCATAGAAAAAGAGCAATCCGATTCCCAATAGAAAGGGAATGGCAGGATAAATACTAACGAGCATTCGTGTACCTTGAATTGCCGATTCGGGTTGTACGATCGCCTCCCCTACCACGGCGGCTTCCTTGGAAACGTAATTGTAGGCACCGAGAATTGCGGTTACCAAGGCACTTCCAATACTCAATCCTCCCTTTAAACCGACCATCATGGCTGAAAAAATTATGGCGGTGGCCCTACGATTGTTCTTCCATTCGGAAAAATCGGCCACATCGGCGATCATTGCCCACAACAAGGGTATGGTCAACCCATAGAAAAATCCGTGAAAGATCTGCGATGTAAATATAAGCCCTACTGAATGGGGCGAAAAGAAATAGAAGAACATTATGAACAAGGTCGACAAAAAGAGGGCTACCATAAAAACATCTCTTTTCCCGTATTTATCGGCAAACCTTTTTGACAGGGTAATACCGAGTATCATAAAAATAATCCCACCCGCATTGAAGAGTCCAAAACCGGCCGATACCGGATTCTCCCCAAAAAAGTTCACATTAATGGATACCAAGAAATCAAGTAGGGGCTGAATAAAACAAGTAAGGCTTCCTTTGTCTACATAGTTTTCAAAATAGTAAACATAGGCCCCTCCTTTCATGGCCAAGGTAACAAATACCAAGGTAGTGACCACCAACATTATGATCCAGGGGATATTCTGAAACAAATCGCCCAAATCTTCCTTAAGGGTCGATTTCTGGTCTGGCGTAGGAACAATACGCTCTTTGGTCGTAAGAAAGGTGATGATAAGCATAACGGTTCCTATAATGGCCAACCATGTCATTACTATTTCTATACCCACGGCCTTATCGCCATTGCCGGCAGACTCGATTATCGGCAGCATGAATACCTGTACAAAAAACTGGGCGAACATTACGGCTACGAACCGGTAGGCCGACAAGCTGTTCCTGTCTCCCATATCCCCCGTAATGACCCCGCTCAATGCGGAATACGGTAAATTATTGGCCGCGTACAACAAGAGTAACAAGGTATAGGTCACTACGGCATAGATCACCTTTCCCTTGTAATCGAAATCGGGTGTACTGAACGCCAATAACGCCACGACCCCCAATGGAATCGCCGTAAACAAGATCCATGGCCGGAACTTGCCCCACCTTGAAGAAGTACGGTCGGCCAGAGCCCCGATAATAGGGTTGAAGCCGAAGGCGGCAATAAGCCCCACGGTCAATATAATACCCGACGCATGCTTGGTTTCAAGACCATAGATGTCCGTATAAAAATAGGCCAAGTAGGTCATTAAAGTCTGGAACACCAAATTTGCGGAGAGGTCGCCCAGGCTATAACCGATTTTCTCCTTAACCGATAGCTTTTGAGTTGATGAATTCATGGATGTTTAGTGTTGGTCGGTTGAATCGGTCTTGAGTTGAATGACCGCGTCGTATGCTTTTTTAGTTTGGTACTCCCTATCAAATAATAGCGGATAGTTGGTTCTATTATTTATGGGCCAATTGTTCAGCCAAGAACTTTGGTCATTGACCCCCCAAAAGGTAACCCTATCAATTTTATCGCTATGCTTGAGGAAGAGTTTAAATATATCGCGGTAACGCTCGGCCAATTGCACTTGAACGGAATCGGGCAAACCCTCTGTATAGGGGTTCATTTCTTCGCTATTTTCAAAATTCTGGCTGACCTCGGCACCCTCAAGTTCCCAAGGATTGGGCAGTACGGTAACGTCAAGCTCCGTAATGGCGACTTTTATCCCCAAGTTCGCATAGGCTACGATGCTGTTTTCCACTTCTTCCAGCGAAGGTTCGGTCAGGCTCCAATGGGCTTGCATACCCACCCCATCGATCTTGATTCCGTTTTTCTGAAGGTTCTCGATGACGCGAATGGCCCCCGCCCTTTTTTCGGGCTTCCACATATTGTAGTCGTTATAATACAATTTGGCTTCCGGGTCGGCTTTTTCGGCAAGTTTAAAGGCCATGTCTAAGTAACGGTCCCCTATTACCTTTAAAAAAATCGATTCTCGCAAAGAGCCATCTTCATTTAGGGCTTCGTTGACCACGTCCCAGCTATCGATCTTACCTTTGTAACGCGTGGCCACGGTATTGATATGGTCACGTATGTAATTGGCCATGGTGGCGCTATCTTTGACCGAGTTCATCCAAGGTCCGATTTGACTATGCCATAACAAGGTATGTCCCACAACGTGCATTTTGTTCTTTTTGCCCAGGGCCACATATTTGTCGGCCATATCAAAATAAAAGGAATCGGGAGTCGGGTGGATCTCTGCCCATTTCATGACATTTTCCGGACTAATACTATTGAACTCCTTCTTCAAAACATCTAAGGCCTTGGCGTTTTTTTCCGTGACTATTTGATCGTTCACCGCCGCGCCAATGTAAAAGTTCTCTTCATAAAGTTTTTTAAGACTATTGAGCTCGTTTACAGTGTTTCGCTTATTCTCTTTGACTTTTCCACAACCCAGCAGAAACAATAGTATTCCTAGAAATAACAGAGCGGTTTTTAGCATATCGTAAAATTTGATCAGATTAGTTAGGGTATTACCAAAATTGCTCAATGTGCAATTTATCGCCCTAGTGATTAACAATAGGATAAAAGTCGGGAAATTCCCCTTCCTGTGTATATTACAAATGATGCGCTATCTAGAATATTTGTGGCATTTTGCCCCATAAAAGTGATGAGCTTTAAGTAATTGGGCACGATGCAGAAAATGCGAGTGATTAAAACTCACGTTTTTAAGTGTAGAAAATGAGTGGTTTTAATTAAGTTTTGATAGGGTCAGTTCATTACTAAACCATCCTAATTTTTAGTTTTCTTCAGCATTGCCTTTAGTCCTTTCTATTCCTTTATATACATTTGGATTATGCTTTTCCATGTAAAATTCGGGATGGGACAATGCTGTAAATCCAAATTTCCTATAAAGCCATTCTGCAGTGTCAGTTAGTAAAATCCATCGTCTTAATCCTTGTAGGTTTGGATGTTCCATGATTTCATTTATCAGCCATTTACTTAATCCATTTCCTCTATATTCTTTAAGAACGAATACATCTCCTAAATAGGCAATTGTGGAATAGTCCGAAATTATTCTGGCAAAACCGATTTGTTTGTTATTATGATACAGTCCAAAATTCAGAGAGTTTTCAATGGATGTTTTAAGGGTGTTCATTGGAATTCCCTTAGCCCAATCAGTTTCGTTTGAAAGGAATTTATGGATGCAAAGAATATCCAATTTATCCTTATCAGTTGAAATGGTGTATTCCTTTTTATGCGTTTCTACTATTTCCAATCCAGTATATTTAAGTCATATAAAGGTATGGATTTACCCATAACAGTACATATACTTCTATTGTACCCGTAATTTTCTTAAGTCTTTTGTTGTGTCATTACCTGAGAAAGCATAGTGAATAGGTGTTTTTAGATTTAGAGGATGATTAGTGCGGTTTCATAGTTTCACTTATTTGAATCAATTATTTAAAAACATCACGGGAAAAACCCCTACCGTTTACAGAAATCAGTACAATTTTGATACGGTTTAGAATTGGACAGACCCCTGTTTATTTTGCTGCTATAAGTTGGTAAAACGGCTATCCGCTAATTTGATAAAAGATACAATAAATCATTCCTAAGTTAAAAGCTGCATGGCATACTATTGCACCTAAAATAGACCCTGAACGCATCCTACATATGTAAAAAAGTATACTGACACAGAACATACTTAAAACCCAAATTAGAGTGGGTACCAACAGGAATTTCCATTCTTGATTTACGAATACCAGACCAAAGTGTGAAATGTGGACAAGGGCGAATGCCGAACTATCTATTAAAGAAGCCTTTCTATCTCCTAAGGAAGTTGCCATACTTGAGTGGACGATTCCTCTAAAAAATAGCTCCTCGCCAATTGGGCTAAACGTCATTCCCGTTACAGCCATGATACTGAACAAAACGAGTTTTCCTTCCTCGTCAATTCCTGTAGGGATATTGTAAGATTGGGCAATATAGTAGTACCAATTTTCAAAAGTATTGCCGTACAAGACTGCCCCCAAATGGTACAATAAAATACTGAACACTGCGCCAATTACAAAAGCAATACCTAACCAACCAATGGTGTCCGGTTTTTTAAGACCTATTTTCCTTCTGCCCAATTTACTCAAAAACAAAAAGGGTACTAATGCCGAAATAAGCATTATTAATCCTAGCCAACTATAATTAGCTATTTGGTTCGCCTGCAGCACCAATGCGAAACGAGGAATACAAATGAGTAGGATTAGAAAAAAACCGAATTTCCAATCAAAATTGAAAATCTTTCCCCAAAACGGTTTTAATTCTTCCTCCATAATCTGTTTTAGCCCCTTAAGTTGATTCAGCTTTTATTGAGCTTACAATTAACTTGGCACGTACACACCAAACTGAAAGTCAGCATAGATTTTTTAGAAATAGGCAAGAACAGGCAATTGCTTATAGCCCTCGTGCCTTTTGCACAACTCAAAATTTCAAATAAATACGTCAATTCTGATACGTAATAAAAATAATACCTTTTTTAAATCAGTAAGTTATGATTTTTTATAATTTCAAAAAATAAGGGTGTTGTACTCCATGTCGAGTTGTGCAATGGCTATTGTTCTTGTTCTTTTTTTTCTTTACGTAATCATTGCTTTATCTCCCTTTTTTCCTTTTTTTACTCGTTCTGAATATCCAGCAAAAAAGAAAGGAATGTTGTCTTCATTTCCATTTTCAATTCGTTGTTTCACTTTCTCAAAGGCTAGAATTGAAATTTCAAAATCAGGTTGTCCAGTGACTAAAATCGGTTGATTTAATTGGTCATACCAATAATATTCCCCCCCGTAATTTCGTCTGGCAACTTCAAATATATACGAACCTGCTTGGGCAATTATGTCCTCTAAGATTCCAGAATCCATATCATCTTTGTTTTCTGAAAACAAGCTCAAAATTTCTTCGTCTAAAACAGTTAAACTAGATTCGCTGTAATCCAATCCGTCATCTAGTCTTTCGTTGAAACTTGAAATGAGTTTTTCCGCATTATTCGTTGTTTTTTCAATAAATTCTAATTGAGTTTCATCAATCGGATTTTCATTAGTTTTACCGTTTGATTTTTTCTTAAAGAAGTCAAATAATCCCATAATTTACTTTTATTCTCAGTATTTTTTAATTGAAGTCCAACGTAGGTGTATATGTAATTCAAACACATCTATTTCACCTCCCTAATTTACCCAATTCTTATAAATTATTAAGATTTTCACTACAATAAAAATTAACAAAATCTTACTTCACCTCCGTAGGAAGGTATCCGAAATGCGCCTTAAAGCATTTGGTGAAATAAGAAGGAGAGGAAAAGCCTACTTTAAAGCATACTTCACTAATAGATTCGTTTCCGTTCTCTATCATCTGCTTGGCCTTTTCAAGTCTGATCTTTCTTAAAAATTCATTGGCCGAGCATCCGGTAAGGGCTTTTATCTTTCGGTACAATTGGCTTCTACTGAGGTGTAGTTCTTCCGCCAATTGTTCTACGTTCAAATTTTCATCGGACAGGTTGGCCGTTATATAATCGAGTACCTTGGTGATAAAGCCTTTGTCGAGCTCCGAAGTGTTTTCGGGTACTTTTACATTGTTCGAATCGTTCAGATATTTATTGAACAATACCCGTCTACTGTTCAACATTTGCTTTAGTTGGGCGCGAAGCACCTTCATTTCAAAAGGTTTGTTCAAATACACGTCGGCGCCCGAATCTATACCTCGTACCCAATCGTCGGTCATGGTCTTGGCCGTAAGCATTAATATTGGTATATGGCTGGTCTTCAGGTCTTCCCTTACGCGCTTGCAGAACTCAAACCCGTCCATTTCGGGCATGACCACATCGCTCAAGATTACATCGGGTATTCTTTTTAAGGCCATTTCAAGGCCCTGGGTTCCGTTTACGGCTTCAATCACGTTATACTCCTCACGCAGTTCTTTTTTGAGATAGGCCCTCAGCTCCGCATTATCTTCAACTACAAGTAAGGTCTGATTGTCGGTATCGACCGTCAATTGATCCAGAAGCCCATCTTCTTGCTTCACTTCCAGTTTATCGTCTAGGTTGATATCAGGGGCCAAGAACAGTTCACTAGGTTTAAAATGTGCCTTGCCCAAGGGAAGGAAGATCCTGAACTTGGTACCTATCGATGCTTCGCTCTCTACGCTTATTTTTCCTTTAAGCAAGTCGATAAAACTCTTAACTACCTCAAGGCCAATACCCGTACCCCCGTAATACTGGCTATTCATATGCTCAGCCTGATAGAAGCGCTCGAATATTTTTTCCAGATCTTCCTTCTTTATTCCGGATCCGCTATCCTCAATTGCGATTTCAACCGCTTGGACCGGTTTTTCATCATTGACCTGCGGAAACACCATTGCTTCATTACACTTAAAGACTCCTATGGTAATGCTTCCGTTATCAGGGGTAATCTTAAAGGCATTCGACAAAATATTAAATATGATCTTCTCGAGCATAGAAGGGTCGCTCCAGAGGGTGATCGGCATTTCGTCGGATTCTACCTGAAATAGAATGTTTTTTAGCGAAGCCTCTTCCTCAAAATGTCCCGCAATCTCACTGACAAAGGCTATCGCTTCCAACTCCGATATCTTTACCGTTAATTTATTGATATCTAGCTTCCTGAAATCCATTAACTCATCGATCAACCTTTTCATTCGGTTGGTATTCTTTTGGATGGTCCTTAATTTTTCCCTTATTTTTTTGGAAAACTGGTTTTCCGTATCGGTCAATATATCTTCCAAAGGGTTAAGGATAAGGGTAAGCGGCGTTCTAAACTCATGCGAGATATTGGTAAAAAATTGAATTTTTCTATCGTTCAACACCTCTTCTTGCAATCGCTTTTCGCGTTCAAATTGAACCATACGTTTTTCGCGTATCCTTTGGCTTGCCAAATTGGCTAGAAAGTAGGTAATCAAAAGAATGGCCAGCACGTATAAAAAAATGGCCGTATTTGTACTCCACCATGGAGATAGAACCTTAATTTTCAGTGCCGTAGGGCTATTGTTCCAAACCCCGTCATTGTTTGCCGCCTTCACCTTAAAGACATAATCGCCCGGCGGCAGGTTCGTATAAGTAGCACTTCTGGTTTTACCGACATAGTTCCACCGATTGTCAAAACCTTCTAAAAAATAGGCGTATTGGTTCTTCTTGGGCCGTGTAAAATTAATGCCCGCATATTCTATGGTAAAAACCGACTGATCATGCGTAAGGGTAATAGCCTTTGTTCGGTCTATCACCTTTTCCAAGGGTGAATTTTGTGTACCGGGAACCACGGACTTGTTAAAGAGCTTAAAATCGGTAAAGTAAACCTCTGGTTTTACCTCATTAAAGCGTAGGTTTTCGGGATCTATGGAATTAACGCCTTCATAACTTCCAAAATAGAGAATCCCCGATTCATCTTTAAAAATGGAATTGAAATTAAAATCATTGGCCAAGAGCCCATCATGGATATCGAAATTCTTGAAGTTTTCTTGTTCTACATCCAATCTAGAAATTCCGTTGTTCCCCCCTATCCAAATAGCCCCACTATCATCTTCTAGAATTGAGGCTATGGTCTGTTGTGATAAACCGTTTCTATCGCCATACCATGTAAATGTATCTTTAGAGGGGTCGTATTTACACAAGCCCCCACCATCCGTACCGATCCAGAGTATGTTCCTACGATCTTCAAATAAGGATACAATTCTATCCACGACCAATTGTCGCCCTGTATCTTCGTGCATACGCTCTACCAAGGAAATCGCCTTGTCCCCGGCAGAAAAATCACTGGAAATTTTATACAAGCCCCCAGTTGTTCCCAACCAGATAAAGCCATTACTATCTACCAAAATTTTTCGTACCTCCCCATGGCTCGGAATCAGGTCATGAAAAATTTCCTCGTTGTGAGCGGTAAACTTTTCCGTTTGGGGGTCATAGGAATGCAAGCCCGTTACATAGGAGCCAATCCATATGATGCCATTTTTATCCTCATCAAAGGTCATAATACGGTTACTGGTTAGTCCCCCCTCAGTATTTGAAGTTTTATAATTTATAAACGTGGAAGTATTTTTTTTCAGGAGATAGATTCCAGAATTCCACGTACCTACCCATAGATTGCCTTGGCTATCGAAAAACATACCCGCAACGGCCGCTGCATGCAGGTTCGTTGCTATAGGGTTTCCTGGGTCTTTTAAATGGACTATCTTTTTGCTTTCCGAATCATATACATCGATCCCGCCACCGTCTAAACCGATCCACAATCTGCCTTTTTTATCACTCACAATACCCGTGACGGATGGCAATTGCAATGAATTGTTCAAGTTGGCCGAACTCTCGATATCCTTGAATTTATCATAGAGGGTATCGTAAACCCCGACCCCCTTGTTATAGTAACCGATCCAAATACGTTCTTGGCTGTCTACAAAAACAGTCCATATAGAATTCGATTTGATACTATTCACATCAAACTTATCGTAGCGATAGTTCTTGATCAAGCTTCCATCTGCCTTTAGTACAAAAAGTCCGTCGTTTTCCGTACCGCAAATGATATTGCCATCTGCCGCTTGGGCAATGGAAAATACCCTTTCTTGGGTAAGGCTAAAGGAATCGATCTTATACTTGTTCGAAGACAGGAGTTTTATTTTTATTAATCCATCCGACAGAGTACCCAACCAAATGGCCCCATCCTTATCTTGAAACAAAGTCTCAATATTTCGAGACAGACTTTCTACCACTTCGCCCTTCCCATTCACTATTTGTGAAGGGCTCAACTTGACACCGTCATATTCAAAAAGGCCGTAATTTGTAGCCACGTATATTTTACCCGTAACACTCTTTAGAATATAGTTGATCTGAATGACCGATTTATTTATGGTAGACTGAATAGGGATCGACTCACTACGCAAGCTTAACGGATCGACCCTAAACATCCCATGGTAATGAGAGCCCACCAAAAGCTCTCCATTAATACCTTCTTGAATGGCCCTGATAAGCACACCACCTTCTATTACGGCTTCATCCCTAAGTTCTATTTTATCGAAGTTATCAAGGTCTCTATTATATAAATCCAAACCCGTTTCCGTGCCGACCCAAAGTCTATCCTTGCGGTCAATATATGTGGTGTGTATTAGCGAATTGCTTATGGATTTTGGTTCATTAAGATCCTGCTTGTACGTAATAAAATCAATACCGTTATACTTTTTAAGTCCCACGCCATTGGTCCCCATCCAAATAAGCCCCATACTATCTTCAACTATAGCGGAGACGGCTCTTTGCGTATTGTCTTGCTCGATATTCACAAAAGTGTAATCAGTTTTGGAAACCTGTGCACAGAGATGACCTTGCGCACACAAGGCACATAAAATCAATTTACAAACCGCTTTTACAAATTTCATTTCCGTGAATATTAAATACACTTCGATCTATAGACTAGAATATATTGAGAAGAATTTTTTGATGCTTCTACCTTTCAGAACCCGGTTGAAGATAGGCGAATTGTTGATTTCAAACAAATGGACCCATTGGCGGAAGACTTAGATATAAGGTATTTAGTTTTTGATGTAACGGGTTTTCCAAAGCACTTGCCCGGCTTTATCCTTCCCTTCCAAATACACTACGGTATCGGACAAAAACCGAAAAGACACGGTCTGGGTATGTGTCCCTTGAAAGTCGCGATCCACCATTAGCCAGTTATCCTTATCCGAGAATGACCCAATGCCCGAAAAGCATTCCCCTTTTTCATTCTGGCCCAAGGCCACAATTTTATCGGTGGTACTATCGTAGCTTATCATTTCTACCAAAATGGGCGTATATGCCCCATCACGTAGCCGAAGCACTTCAACTTGTAAGGCCGTACCGTCCATTTTCGGCACGTTTACCATTTTTATCTGTGGTTCATCCCCAATCTCGTTCGATTCGGGAGAGACCGAACTTCCCCATTCACCTATGTACCTTTTTAGACAAGAAGCTTGGTCAACTTTGACTTCTTGTGCCCATATACCCATGGTGCACATCAACAGTACTAGTGTTATTTTGCTTTTCATATACAAGCTTTTGAATTATTGGCTGTCAGTCGAAAAATTAAAAAATGGGGTACATTATCTCGGGGCAAGCCCGCGAGGCATTAAAAGGAATACACCTTGATTTCGAGGCAAGCCTAGGAGCATTTAATCTCGATTATCGAGTAAAAGCAATATTGCCGATAGCAAGACCATCGGCAATATCATATATTGAAATCGAACGTAAACCTTTTTTAGACCATAACCCTATGGCAGGTCTTCATATCGTTTACCTATGCATTACCTTTTTGATAATCGGCCAAAAACTTCTCTAAACCACTATCGGTCAAGGGGTGTTTTAGTAGACCTTCGATAGCCGATAAGGGCCCGGTCATTACATCTGATCCTAATTTTGCACAATTGATGATGTGCATGGTATGCCGTACGGAAGCCGATAGGATTTCCGTTTCAAAACCGTAGTTATCATAGATCAAACGGATCTCTTCGATCAATCGCAAACCGTCGGTAGAGATATCATCCAACCTCCCCAAAAACGGGGAAACGTAAGTCGCGCCGGCTTTGGCGGCCAATAAGGCCTGCCCTGCGGAAAACACTAGGGTAACGTTTGTTTTTATTCCTTTATCGGAGAAATACTTACAAGCCTTGACCCCATCTGCGATCATGGGCAACTTAACCACGATCTGTGGGTGTAAAGCCGCTAATTCCTCACCTTCTTTGATCATGCCCTCATAATCGGTTGCGATAACCTCAGCGGAAACATCACCTTCAACCTTTTCACAAATGGCCAAGTAATGCTTTAAAATATTGTCCTTTCCCGTAATGCCCTCTTTGGCCATTAAGGAAGGATTGGTAGTTACGCCATCCAAAACACCTAACTCGTAGGCGCTTTGAATGTCGTTTAAATTTGCTGTATCAATAAAAAACTTCATAGTTTATCTTCTTAGATGTACTGGTTGATAATGTTTTCGAACAACTCTTGCTTTCCGCTCTTAAGTTCCAGCTCGCCATTTTCCTGGGCTAGCTCATAAAGGTTCTCAAGGCTTAGTTTACCGGCCTCAAAATCTTTTCCCTTACCAGAATCAAAAGAGCTGTAGCGTTTTTCGCGTAGTTTGGTATAATCGGAAGAAGTGATGATCTTATCGGCAGTAATCAATGCCCTTGCAAAGGTATCGGCACCTCCGATATGGGCCAAGAAGATATCTTCGAGATCGGTGGAGTTTCTTCTGATCTTGGCATCGAAGTTCACACCACCACCTTGCAGACCGCCAGCCTGTAAGAATACCAACATAGCTTCGGTGGTCTCTAAAATGTTGTTCGGGAACTGATCGGTATCCCATCCGTTTTGGTAATCCCCACGGTTGGCATCCAAGCTTCCCAACATTCCCGCTTTGGCGGCAACTTCCATTTCATGCTGAAAAGTGTGCTGTGCCAAAGTAGCGTGGTTTACTTCGATATTTATTTTGAAATCTTTTTCAAGTCCGTATTCCCTTAAAAAGCCGATTGCGGTAGCGGTATCAAAATCATACTGGTGCTTCGTAGGCTCCATAGGTTTCGGTTCGATAAAGAAAGTACCTTTAAAACCTTGCTTACGGGCATAATCCCTCGCCATGGTCAAGAACTGCGCCATATGGTCTAACTCACGGCCCATATTGGTATTTAGAAGAGACATATAACCTTCACGTCCTCCCCAGAAAACATAGTTCTCACCATCTAGGGCAATCGTTGCGTCCAAAGCCAATTTCACTTGACCACCGGCTCTGGCCACCACGTCAAAGTCAGGGTTTGTAGCGGCACCGTTCATGTATCTCGGGTTAGAGAAACAGTTGGCCGTACCCCATAATAATTTTATACCTGAGGCCGCTTTCTTTTCTTTGATATAATCGGTAATCGTGGCCAGTCTTTTTTCCGATTCGGCGAAAGTCGGGCCTTCTTGGATCAAATCGAAATCGTGAAAACAAAAATAATCGAATCCTATTTTACTGATAAATTCAAAAGCGGCATCCGCCTTATCCTTTGCGGCCTGAACGGCATCGGTAGATGCATCCCAAGGAAAGTTCTGTGTACCTGGGCCGAATGGATCTGAACCCTGCCCACAGAAGGTATGCCAATAGGCGATAGCAAACTTGAAGTGCTCCCTCATGGTCTTGCCCGCAACAACTTGGTCGGGATTGTAATATTTAAACGCTAAAGGGTTGTCAGATTCCTTCCCTTCAAACTTGATGTCTCCAATTCCTTTAAAGTACTCTTTGTCTCCTAATAATGCCATGTTACTTGTTTTTTAATAATTGTTCTAATTCATTTTTCCATGCGGAATATGCGGATTGCAATGCTTCTTTTTCTTCGGAAGGCTTATAGCTCATGACATAATCATTGGCCATAATCTGCTCGCCGAAGCTTGAAAAGTCGCCATCGCGTAAAATACAGGCCCTGGCTGCGCCAATAGCGCCCGTGGTATTATATATTTCAATTTCACGACCGATAAGTGTCGCTATGGTGTTCGAAAAAATTTCCGATCGAAACAGGTTATCGTTTCCTGCCCTGATTTTGGTAGCGGTAATACCGTCTGACCGAAGAATTTCCATACCGTAAACAAAGGAGAAGGCAATACCTTCGAGTGAAGCCCTACACAAATGGGCCTTGGTATGGTTGTTCAGGTTGATACCAAAAATGTTGGTTCCCAAATCTATATTGTTCAACATGCGTTCGGCACCATTGCCAAAAGGCAATATTTTTACACCATCGGAACCTTGTGGTACCGAATTGGCCAAATCGTTCATTTCATCGTATGAGGCAACACTTAGGTTATTCAGCAACCATCGGTATTGTATACCGGCTCCGTTGATACAAAGCAGCTTCCCTACAAAGCGATTGGCTTCGCTGTAATTAACGTGGGCAAAATTGTTGACCCTTGAGCTCTCCTTGACAGAAAGGTTATCGGTAATGGCATAGATCACACCAGAGGTCCCACCTGTCGCAGCTACCTCTCCCGGATTAAAAACGTTTAAGGACAAGGCATTGTTCGGTTGGTCTCCCGCACGGTATAAAATAGGCGTACCTACTTTTAACCCTGATTCTTTTGCCCCTTGTTCCGAAACTTTACTCTGTACGGAAAAGGTATCGACGATTTCCGGAACATGTGCTTCGTTCAATCCGTAATAATCCAACAACCAAGTGGCGAGGCTATTCGTCTTAAAATCCCAAAATATACCTTCGGACAAACCCGATAAGGTTGTATTTGCCGTACCGCTCAACCTACAGGCGATATAATCTCCCGGTAGCATGAATTTATGGATACGCTCAAAAGTTTCCGGCTCGTTTTCCTTGACCCATTTTAATTTAGAGGCGGTAAAATTGGAAGGCGAGTTCAAAAGGTTTTCACTACAACGATCGTTGCCCAGTTCATCAAAGGCCTTTTGCCCGATGCCCACTGCCCTACTATCGCACCAAATAATGGAATCCCGTAAGGGCTTCAAATCTTTGTCGACCACAACCAATCCGTGCATCTGATATGAAATACCGATTCCCGTGACCTCTTCGGGTTTGATATTATTTTCCGAAAGAAGGGTTTTGGTGGCCGTACAAACGTGCTTCCACCATGTATCTGGATCCTGTTCGGCCCAACCATTGTTAATGGCAAGAATATCCATTTCCGTTTTGGGTTCGCTAACCACGGCCACGGGCTTACCTGTGCCCACCTCGACCAAGGCCGCTTTTATTGACGAACTTCCGATATCATAACCTATACTGTACATAATTTTTTGATGTTTGAAAGAGCTTAGGGTTTTTAACGGCAATTTTGCCAAATAGCTTTTACCGCACTAAAAACCAAGCCCTTTTGTCAAATTTAAACCATAACTTAAAACGAGTGGCAGATAATTCGTTTCCGTACTAAAATACGAAATACAATTGTTCTTAAAATCAAAATATCACAAATACAACCTATTAAAAATCAGATATTTACAAATATGTTGATTTTTCGAAATGGGTTTCGTAAAAAACAGAGGTCCTAAATATTAATTTAGCGATCGGGAAGATCAAAAAGAAGTAAAATCTTATTGACGATATTTAGTATCTTGATGCAGTTATGAAACGAAAAATAAGTTTAGACGATATCGCCAAACATTTTAAGGTATCTAAATCTACCGTATCCAAGGCCCTTAACGACAGTCATGAGATAAGTGCCCGTACCAAGGCCAAGATCATTGCCTATGCCCGTGAACACAAATATCGCCCCAACCTAAACGCCATCAATCTAAGAAAAGAGCCGTCGCACTCGGTGGGGGTAATCATACCCAACATTCTCAACTATTTCTTTGCCCAGGCGATTAGCGGTATTGAAAAAGTATTGAACGACCACGGGTACAACATGATCGCGTGCATCTCCAACGAATCGCATAAAAAGGAAGTCGCCATTACCGAAATGCTCCGCAAAGGAGCCATATCGGGACTCTTGGTTTCCTTGGCGGAAGAAACCGGAAAGCTGAACAACATTGACCACTTCAAGCCCTTTTTAAACAAAGGCATACCAATGGTCATGTTCGACCGTGTATCATCGGAACTCAATTGTGACAAAGTCACCATAGACGATAGCAAAGCGGCCTATAATGCCACGGAACACCTTATAAAATCGGGATGTAAGCGTATTGCCATAGTATCACTATTGGGAGACCTTGAGATTTCAAAGCTTCGGATCAACGGCTATCACCAATGCCTAAAAGACCATAACATCGACCTAGATAAAAGCTTGATCTTTGAAAAGCTGGAAAAGTCGTTTATGGAGGTCGAAATCAGAAAATTGCTTTCCGCCGGAAAAGTAGACGCGATTTTAGGTTTAGAGGAAGAAGCCGGTGTTACCTCTTTATTGACCGCCAATTCACTGGGGATAAAAATCCCCGAAGAACTTTCCATTATCTGTTTTACCAACGGGGTGCTCCCCAAATACGTACGCCCCAGCCTTACCTCGATTAGCCAACACGGCTATTATATGGGAGAAAGGGCCGCTAGGCAATTGGTCAAAAGAATAGAACAGAACGATAACGGAAATACCTTTGAGACCGAGGTCATCAAAACCACCATGATCGAACGTGAATCTACCGTGCCTGTCGCCTAGAAAACACTTTATTTCAAAAGAAAAAGAGTTGGTTCACCCTCAAGGTGTCGTCCTTTTTGGGTTGGCCCACTATTTTCAGATATTTATACGATTGCTTTGGAAGCTGGATCGATATTTCCTTAAGCCGGTCAAGATTACTTTCATTCGCAAAGCTTTCCTTCTTTATCAATTGCCAATTTTCCTTGTCATCGGAAGCCCAAACCGCTATAAACTCAATGGGCGATTTTTTTTGCTTATAGTGCAAGCCACAACTTAAGACCACCTCTTTTATTTTCGGGGCCGATACGCTAAAATCAACGATGGCCTCCAGCGGTTTTTTGTTGAAGGAAGCCCAGAATTTTGAAAAGCCTACTTTTTCGTTGCTTCGAACGGCATCGGTCAATATTTTTTCGGCCTCGCCCGTATACGAGCTCAAGATTCCCGGATAAACGAGCTCTATCGCATCGGGCACCAGGCCTCGATCATAAAAAATATAGGAAACCGGGTTACTGGGCAACCAGCCTTCCTTGTAGGCATAGGCTTTAACGGTTTGCCGTCTTTTTCCTTTCAGATCCAATGGAAAGGCCTTTTCAAAAGCTACCGAGGTAGAATCGGGTCGAGATCCATCCAAGGTATACTTAATGTTTACCCCGTTCATCTTATGTCCCAAGGAAATCAAATCGCCCGAACTAATAATATTTCCCTCATTGACCAAGGTTGGAGGGGTCAACCGCAATTCTTCTTCCGGGTCGGGCACATAACCTTCATTAATAATCACATGGGGCAGTTTCGTTCTCAACTGTTCTATATCATCGGCATTGAGCTGGGTGTTCCATACAAATACTTCCTTCAGGCCTTTCAACTTTTGTAAATGTTCGAGTACCGATGCATTTATACCCGTACCCGATAAGGACAAGCTTTCCAACTGGGCACATCCCTGCAAGGCCCCGATGCCCTCACTGTCGATATCGGTAAAATTAAGGACCAAGTGCTCAAGGTTCTGCAGTTTTCCCACAGACTTCATATGCTCGTTCGTTATCGGAAGGTTGGCCAAACTGAGGTAAATGACCTGCTCCTTGATTTTATCAAGTTCGTTCAAGTATTCGTCTTGAAAAGCACTACGCCCGAAAATAGCAACTTCTACCGCCGGTGAAGTTGGCGATTTTTGAACCACGGTTCTATAGGGGTTGTTGAGTTCTTTAATGGCTTCGGCCCCAACAAAGTTGAAGGTATATTGTTTTTCTTCAAATGATTTCAACCATTTGTCGGTAACCAACTGCTTTAAGGTATCGCTTTCTTGTAGTTGGGCATAGGTAACCTTATCATCCGCACCGTGTTCGATCCAAGTACCGATCAATGTAATTTCTTCTTTGGTCAATTGTGGTTTTCCTTCGGGTGGCATGTGCTCTTCGTCTTCCAAGGGCAGGGCCGCCCGCTTCAACAAAAGGCTCTCTTCCGCATTATGAGCCAGCCAGACTTCCCCATTTTCGCCTCCCTTGGTTATGGCCTCTATGGTGGTCAGGTCTAGATCGCCCTTATGTTTTTGAGGATTATGGCAACTGGTGCATTTCGCTTTTAAGACCGGGGCGATATAGGCCGTATATATGGGCGTATTCTCGTCTACGACTTCCTCTTGTGCCGCTGTGATCGGTTCCATTAAAAAATTGGTCCCATGGGTCAACCCTGCCCCAAAATGCCCGCCTACGAGCACGCCTAACAGGCCTGTATACAGCAATACGCGAAACACCTTGCCGTAAGAATACACCCAAACCAAGGCGTATATAACAAAACATAAGGCAATGCCCACCCACTTGTGGAGCGTCAGCAATTCCGAATCGTAGCCCTCAAGGGACAATAAGAGCCCCATAAGCGTAGCCAGTACCGTAGTAAACGAGGTCAACAACAAGAGCGAGTAGTTTATCTTTTCAAAGGAAACCGGGTCGAGCTGTTTTTTGAAGAGGTTGAGAACCACCAAAAGCACTATAAAGGCCACCGGAAAATGCAGGATCAAGGGATGCATTCGCCCCAAGGGCTGCACCCAAAAAGGAATCTTCAAATGACCTTCAAAAAGCACTAAAAATGCCAACAATACGTGCAGAAAGAACAGCACGTTCAAAAAAAACGGAATGGCTTTTTTCATAGATCTAAGCTATAATATCCTTTACCACATGACCGTGTACATCGGTCAACCTAAACCTTCTGCCTAGATGTTTATATGTCAGTTTTTCATGGTCTAAGCCCATTAAATGCATTATAGTAGCGTGTAAGTCGTGAATGTGTACCGGACTTTCCACAATGTTATAGCCCAGTTCGTCGGTCTTTCCGTAAGACAGACCTGCCTTTACCCCACCCCCAGCTAAAAAGATACTGAAACAGCGTGGGTGATGGTCCCTTCCGTAATTATCTTTCGTTAGTTTACCTTGGCAATAGTTCGTTCTACCAAATTCACCACTCCATATCACCAAGGTTTCGTCTAACAGTCCTCTTTGCTTTAAATCGGTAATCAAGGCCGCCGATGCCATATCTACATCTTTGGCCTGGCCTTTGATTTCACCTACCAGGTTATTGTGCTGATCCCAGCCCTGATGGTACAATTGTACAAAACGCACGCCCGATTCCGACAGTTTTCTTGCCAGTAGGCAATTGGCCGCGTACGTCCCCGGCACCATACAGTCAGGACCGTACAGTTTTTTGATATGATCCGGTTCTTTAGATACGTCCGTTATTTCGGGAACGGCCGTTTGCATTCTAAAGGCCATTTCGTACTGTTTTATTTTTGCAGGAATTTCAGGATCACCAAACTCGTCATAGCCCAGTTGATTCATGGAGGCCAAGTGGTCTAACATCTTACGACGTGTTTCCCTATCCATTCCCTTGGGGTCGTTCAGATAAAGAATCGGGTCTTCACTGGCGCTCAATTGCACCCCTTGATGGGAGCTATCTAAAAATCCGTTCGACCATAATTTCGAGTATACACCTTGGCCATTACCTTTTCCCTTTGAGAGCAACACACAATAGGCCGGTAAGTTTTGGTTCTCGCTTCCCAGTCCGTAGCTGAACCAAGATCCGATACTGGGCCTATTCCCCACTTGGGCGCCGGTCTGCATAAAAGTCAATGCCGGGTCATGGTTGATCGCATCGGTATGCATGCTTTTGATCATGCAAATATCATCGGTTATCTTGGCAATATTCGGAAAGAGCTCGCTCACCCAAGTTCCGGATTCGCCATACTGCTTAAAGCCGAATTTAGACCCTACCAGAGGAAAGGATTCTTGACCTGCGGTCATACCCGTTAATTTTTGGTTTCCCCGAATGGAAGGGGGAAGCTCTTGCCCGAACATATCGTTCAACTTAGGTTTATAGTCAAAGCTTTCCAATTGGGAAGGTGCCCCATTTTGTACCAATAGAATGATCCGTTTGGCTTTTGCCGCAAAGTGCTTTAAGCCTAAAGGCAGCTGTTCTTCGGCGGCTTTCTTGCCTGACAACAGATCAGGCATTAAAAGCGACCCTAAGGCCACACCGCCCATTCCCATGGCCATTTTTCCTAAAAAATGTCTTCGGTTCGTATTCAAATAATGCTCAACAACTTCTTTATCCATATCTCTTGATTGACCTTTATCCTTTTACTATTGTTTCTTCTAGATTGTAAATCGTGTGAATGATCTGCATAAGTGCCGCCACTTTAACCTCGTCCCTATCTTCTAAAATAGGGTACTCGCCTACTTCAATAAAATCCTTTGCTTTCTGCCTATCGTTTGCAAATGCCTTTTCTTGGTCATGGTAATAAGCGACCAGCATTTCCTTTTCTTGGGGTTTAATGCTTCGGCATAAAATGCGGACAAAGGCGGCTTCTATTTTTTCATCGAAGGTGCTTTCTTCCTGGATCAATCTTTCCGACAATACCCGGGATGCCTCCAAGATCGTCGGATCGTTCAGGGCGATAAGCGCTTGAAGCGGTGTCATGGTTGATTGCCTTTTTACCTCGCACTGATCACGTGTGGCCGCATCAAAGGTCAATTGTACCGGAGGGAGGGTGGTTCGTTTTATAAAAACGTAAATACCGCGTCGATACAGGTCTTCGCCATGGTCCTGAACATAATTGGCCAAAATGCCGCGCCCTGAACTTGCCGCTTCCCAAATACCGTCGGGCTGATAGACCTTTACGCTACGCCCACCTATCTCGGTGTTCAACAATCCGCTCGTCGCCAAGGCGTGGTCCCGTATCATCTCTGCATTAAAACGCAAGCGAGACATACGCGACAGGTAACGGTTATCGGGGTCTATAGCCAACTTTTCGTTACTGACCACGGAAGACTGCTTGTAAGTGGAAGACATGACTATCTGTTTCACCAAACGTTTCATATCCCATCCGTTTTCCATAAAATCCGCGGAAAGCCAGTTCAACAGGCCAATGTGCGTAGGCAAATCGCCTTGCATTCCAAAATCGCCGGAAGACCTCACAATACCTTCACCAAAAATTTCCTGCCATACCCTGTTGACAAAAACCCTACTCGTTAGGGGGTTCCTGTCATCAAAAAGCCATTTGGTAAGTCCTAGGCGATTACGTTCGTAGACCAGGGTATCAAACTTCATGACGGCTTCGGGGGTAGCTGGCTCAACAATCTCCCCCTTATCATCATAGACCCCTCGGTTCAATACATGGGTCGTTCTAATGTCGGGTTTCTCTTCGATAACCATGACATCGATATCCTCCGGTTCTTTTTTATTTATAAACGGAAGTTCCTTATCGATTACCTCATCGGTAATAGTAATCAAGGGGGGCTCTGCCAATACTTCCCCCATAGGTCTAGATCGATGTACCACCTTGTCGAAAAAGGCAAAAGTATTGAAGTAATCTTTCTGTGAAATTGGGTCGTACTTATGATCGTGACACTTGGCACACTCCAAGGTCAGCCCCAAAAAGGCCTTACCGAAGGTATTGGTTCTATCGGTTACGTTCTCGATCCTGAACTCTTCCTCTATAATACCGGCCTCTTGGTTTATTTTATGGTTACGATTAAAGCCCGTTGCCAAAATGGTCTCCATATTTTTCTTCGGCATCAGGTCTCCCGCCAATTGGTAGGTTACAAACTTTTCGTAGCTGTAATTTTCGTTAAAGGCGTGAATTACCCAATCTCTCCAGGGCCACATGGTTCGCAACTGGTCGTTCTGAAAGCCGTGGGAATCGGCGTAACGGGCCACGTCTAACCAGTGGCTTGCCATTTTCTCGCCATAATGCACACTGCCCAATAACTCGTCCACAATTTGTTCGTAAGCATCGGGCGCGTCATTCCGAATGAACTTTTCGCGCATTTCCGGCGAAGGCGGTAAGCCCGTAATATCTAAAGAAACCCTTTTCAATAAGCGTTCCTTATCGGCAATTTCATTGGGTTCAAGACCTACCTCTTCAAGTTTTCCCCATATAAAATGGTCGATTTCATTGCTCACCCAATCAGAGGGAACTTCTGGTATCTCCGGTTTTTTCACGGGAATAAAGGCCCAATGTGGCTCGTACACCGCACCTTGTTCTATCCACTTCTTCAACACCTTTATTTCATACTCCGTCAGCTTTAGGTTAGAATCTAAGGGAGGCATGAGGTCGGAACTATCTTTGGCCGTAATCCGTTGGTAGACCATCGATTTTTCTACATTCTTCGGTACAATGGCAAACTCCTTATCGGAGTCTTTCAGTGCTTTGTAGGCGCCTTCAGGGGTATCTAACCGTAAGTCTGCCGACCTTTTATTGGCATCGGGACCATGGCAATTAAAACACTTGTCCGACAGTATGGGCCGAACATCAAAATTATAATCTACCCTGTTAGGAACTTTTTGCTGCGGAATGGAAGCATATTGCCCCTCTTCCTTACAAGAAACCAGAAGTAGCCCTAAAATGATAAGTTGAAGAACGAATTTTTTCATAAGTTATACCCTTTCTAGTTTTATAGGATAGGTTTTATTGGCGTTCCACTGGCAGACGTATATGTTCTTATCATCGTCTATACAAACATCATGACAGTGATTGAAAAGGGGCACATCTTGTACCATTAATTGTAACTTTCCTTTCTTGTAGACCGGGGCCGTACCTCCTGGATTGGATACAACCTTGTCGTTCTTGTCCAAAATGGTAACAAAACCAGAATCCGGGGTTTGCTCCAAATACTTTAACCGAGACCAACACACCCCTGAATATAGGTTCTCACCATCTATGACCGGTCTGCAGACAAATGCCCCTGGAAGAAAAAGAGAAGATAGGTACTTGCCATCAAGGCTGTAGCGTTTGAATGAATTGTGTTTTCTAGAGGTACACAACAATGTAATGTTGTTAGGATCCCTATCATCAATCGTTACCCCATGGGCGGTGCTGAACAAATGGTCTTCTAAGCCCCGTCCGCCAAACTTCCGTATAAATTCACCGTCTTTGGAGTACTGTAAAATAAAATCGGAACCGTAGCCGTCCGCTACATAAATATCCCCATTGGGAGCTACCGTTGTTTCGGTAGGGCGATACTTTTGATCTTTTTCATAAACCCCGATGTCGTGTGGATTGGGCAACTCCATAAGAACCCTTCCCTCTACCGTAGTTTTGAGAATGGCACCATCGTTATCGGTTATAAAAAGCATATCTACTTCCCCTTCCTTCGACAAGGTCAGTCCGTGGGCCGATTTCAGGTTATGTGTCCAAGTCTTTAATAGCTTGCCCGATTTGTCATATACAATAACATTGTTCTTGATCTCATCGGTAACCATAATGAGCCTGCCCTTGGAATCCATCACCATTTCATGACAGTTTTTTACCGGGGTGCTTGCCGGGTTCAGGTTTCCCCACTCTTTATGTACGCGATACTTAAAATCGCCATGACCAATAATCTGATCAGATAACTTGGGCTTATTTATTATCCCAAAACTATATGTAGGAACAGAAAGCGCGGCACCGGCAAAAGCCGACTGTTTGATAAAATTTCGTCTGGAGTTTTTCATTCGGTTATTTTTAAGTTGCAGCGTAATAAGCGCTTCTCAAAAATACCTAACTACCTATTTTTCAATGTAGACTAATTGTGCAAAAAGGTGCATTTTTTGTGTAATACATACACTTAATCTATTTATCGGGCACATAATGCGATGGAGGATGACCGAACTCTTTTTTAAAAATGCGACTGAAATACCGATTATCGTTATACCCTACCCTGAACGCAATCTCCTTTATACTCAGCTGCCCTTTCTGTAACATAGGCATCGCTTTTGAAAGTTTGTAGGTATTGATATACTCAATAATGGTCTTACCGGTAAGCGCCTGGATCTTTCTATACAACTGTGAACGTCCGATGGCCAATTCATCACACAAAAAGTCAATGGAAAAATCGGCGTTTTCGAGATGGGCGTCAATAACCTTGTTCACCCGTATCAAATATTGGTCTACCTGAGAGGTGGGTTCTACGATCAGGTCTTCCTTTTGATATTTTTTGACAAGGCGTTGCCTGCTCTCGATCCGGTTTTGGATTTTCATTTTAATTTCGGAAACGTTAAAGGGCTTTTCTATATAATCTTCGGCCCCGGTTTCCAATCCTTTTAACTTATTTTCCAATCCTGTTTTAGCGGTCAAAAACATCAATGGAATATGGGCGGTCAGTTCATTCGCCTTTAACTGGTTTGCTACTTGAATGCCATCGAACAAGGGCATCATGATATCACTGATCACAATGTCGGGGATATGTTCCAAGGCCAATTGAAAACCGTCCTTTCCATTGTCCGCCTGAAGAATTACGTAATCGTCGGACAGTTCGGCGGTCAAATAATTACGAATATCCTCATTGTCCTCGATCAGGAGCACTACCGTCTCACCTGAGGCTGTTTCCGTCGAAACAACGGGAGCTTCCTCTATGTTTACCTCATAATCTTTATAACCAATAGGCACGGTAATCGTAAAATGCGATCCTTTTCCCTCTTCGCTCTTCAATTTGATCCTTCCTTGATGGAGCTTTACCAATTCTGAGATAAGGGAAAGTCCTATTCCACTACTATAGCCTTTATTCGGATTTTCGTCCAACTGATAGAAGCGTTCAAATACCTTTTCTTGGTATTTTTCTGGGATACCGGCCCCATTGTCTAGAACCTCAATTTCCAATTTTCCGCTTACCACTTTATCGTCGTCATCGGTCTCAAGGTCGGCATAGGAGGTCCTTAAATTAATCTCACCGTTTTTAGGCGTAAACTTAAAGGCATTGGAAACGAGATTGCTTACTATTTTTTCAATGACATCTTCGTCAAAATAAAGGGTATAATCGGTTTCGGAAGCCTCGCAGTTAAAATCGATATTTTTCTCTTTTGCCCAATATTCATAGGCGGTATACATATTTGTACAGACCAATAGTTCGTCATGGGGCTTGATTCTCAATTGCTGATTTCCTTCCAGTTTACGAAAATCAAGAATTTGATTCACCAGTTCCAACAAACGATTGCTGTTTCTATACATCATTTGCAAGACCCGGGTATCAGGTTTGATCCCTTTACGGATATACTTGTCCAAGGGCGAGGTAATCAAGGTCAATGGCGTTCGCAGTTCATGGGAGATATTGGTAAAAAAACGAAGCTTCATCTGGGCCAGTTCCTCGAATTGATATACCCTTTCCTTTTCAATTTCGAACATATTTCTTGTCCGTTCCCGCAACAAGAAAAACCTAAAGCCCCATATCCCTATCAATAAGAGCAAAACGGCCCCTAAAATCTGCACCCATAGGCGTTCCCAAAAGGGAGGGGTGACTACGATATCCAAGCTTTTGATCTTGTCCGTCCAAATTCCATCTTCATTGGTCGCCTTTAAAAGAAAGGTATAGTGGCCCGAAGGTAGGTTCGTATAGGTCGCCCGAGTGCCATTGGCCATGGTCCAATCAGAATCAAACCCCTCTAATTTATAAGCGTATTGACAACGCTGGGCATTTTCGTACTGTATGGCCTGAAAGCTGAGTTCTATTTTTTGGTCTTTATATGAGAGTTGTAAGTGGTCTTCTACCTCTATACTCTTTTTTATGTACGGACTATTGGGCGAAACCAACTCATTGTTTACCCATAATTTAGAAATATAGACCGAAGGGGTTTTGGTACTAGGTACAACCGTTTCAGGATTGAAGGTCATTAGGCCCGCATTTGTAGAAAACACCATATGGCCATCATCGGTAACGGAGCTTGAAATATTGATTTTCTGCGAAATGAGTCCGTCTTGTTCATTCAAAATACGAACCACATTGTTCTTTGCATCTAGTTTTATAAGTCCGTTTCTGGTACCCAACCACAAATTCCCCTTCCGATCTTGTTCAATGCTGTTAATGATCCTATCCTTTAGAAGGCTATTATCATACTGTATAAATAAATCTTTTTGCAGATCATAACTACAAAGTCCGGAATTTGTCCCCACCCAAAGGGTACGGTCCGCATCCTCAAAAATCACATTTATAAAATTGTTGTTTACCGTAGCGGTATTGCCAATTTCATGCCTATAGTGTACAAATTGGTTCTTCTCGGGCACATAGCGTTTTACGCCATCGCCATTGGTGCCGATCCAAATCTGGCCTTTGTAATCTTCAAAAAGTTCATTTGCCCGATGAAAATACCCTATACCATTGGGATCGTTGGGGTCACAGTCGAAATACACGGTTTTCTCCGTTGCGGGATCGTAAATGCGGGCTCCTAAGACCTCTCCCGTCCAAACCGGTCCGCTACTCGTTTCCAAAAGCCCGAAAAGCTCGGCGGGTTTTCTTGTGGTTTTTCGTAAAGCTTCCCCTTCTTCGGTATATCTATAAATATGATCGTTATCGGCCACCCATATAATTTCCTTGTCATACGAACTCATAAAAGTCCTGTAAGTAAACCCTTCGAGGGTTTTGCTCAGAACCTGGTCTTTCTTACTGTAGATATTGATCTTTCCGTCTCTATATACCCAATAGTTATTTTTAGTCTTTAGGATTTTGGCGTTCCTGCCCGATTCTAAAAAAGACTTGAATATTACCGGCGATTTTTTAATGTGAAAAAAATGGCCCGCACCGTCCAATACCCAAGAATCTTCCTTGGCCGGGTTATGAAATATTTGTCTTATATAGAACGACCCTTCATTGAAGCGCTTGTTTAGCCCAATTACCTTTTTGGTTTTGAAATCGGCATCTACGATAGCTATTTGATCTCGGTGCGCTATCCAGCAATTCTTTCCATTGTCCGGTTGTATGGCACTTACCCGGTCTTGTGGCAAGTCCAATTTATGAAGCTGGTTCTTTTTATCCACTTTAAACAGCTTGCCGCTGGAAACAATGAGGTCGTTATAAAAGCCCAATACGGGAAAAGAGTGGGAACCCCCTGGTATTTCTTTTATAAGGCGTGTAAATTTCCCTGTATCCGGATGAAACAAATTGAGTCCGATCCATGTACCGATAAAAAGACGGCCATCAGGACTCCCCTGTATATCGAGCACGTTATTATGACTTATACTTTCGGAATCTTCTGCATTGTATTGGTATCGTTTAAAAGTTCCCGTTTCGCGGTTCATCAAGTTCAAACCACCACCATCGGTACCGATATAGAAGGTGTTGTCGGCAGTTTCATAAATGACCCTGACCTCATTAAAACTTAGACTTCCAGGGTCATCTTCGTCATGAATGAAACGTTGAAAATGATCGTATTCCCGATCATATTTAAGAAGGCCGCCACCATAGGTCCCTACCCATAAGATTCCTTGGCTATCTTCATACAAACACGAGATATGGTTATCGGTGATACTTGTCTGTTCGTGCTCGTTTTTACTGTAGTTTTTAAAATTCCCCCCATCAAAACGCCACAGACCATTAGTAGAGGCTATCCAAATAAAACCATAGCGATCCTCAAGTATATCTTGGGCAGCGGTCTCTATCGGTAGTTGAAAATGGGTAATTTCAAAATCAGATACATTTTCCTGTGCATGTACAAAGGGGACAGTACCCAATAATAACAAGGCCAAAAAAAGATAAAAAATATGGGGTACTCTAAGCATGAGCTGAATATAAAACAATTCTAAGGAAGGTTAAATAAATTTCTGTTATTGTCAATATGCCCTGCTTCAAATTCGGTGCCCCCCCCCATGAGTAGTAGTGCCTCTCCCAACATTCGTTCTACAAAAAACAACTTAAGGTTAAGATAGTGCCAGCCCTTGATAAAATACATAAATACAGGGGGTTAATTTTAAGGTTAATTTGTAGTCGATACAAAACTACAGGCTATGGTTAATATTCTTATTAATGCATAACTTTAATTGGTTCCATAAAACCCGAGAAAAATGAACATTCGCATCGTTGCCCTAATCTTTCTAGGGCTGTTAACAAACTGTAAAAACAATACCACGCCCGCAAAGGAAGCGCAAGCAAAAAAACCGAATATTCTTTTTCTGGCCATTGATGACCTAAGGCCCGAACTTGGCGCCTACGGTTCCGACATCGCCCTGACGCCCAATATCGACGCCTTGGCCAAGGATGGCCTTCGATTTAACAATGCCTATTGTCAACAGGCGATCTGTAGCCCTTCGAGGGCCAGCTTAATGACCGGTGCCCGCCCCGAAACCATTCAGGTCATTGAAAATTTCACCTATTTCAGGGATAAAAACCCTGATATCGCCACCCTGCCCCAGCATTTTAAGGCCAACGGTTACGAGACCGTATACACCGGAAAGATCTATCACGGAAAATACAACGATCCAGAACTTTCTTGGAGCAGACAGCCGGTTGAATTGAACAAGAGCGAAGTCAAATTCGGGTTTAAATTGCCCGAGAATATCAAAATGCAGAAGGAAAACAGCGAGGCCATGGTGGCCAAGTACGGAAAAAATGCCTTGAGGAACGGTCTAGGGAAAGGTCCCTCTTACGAATTTGCCGACTTTCCCGACAATGCCTATGAAGATGGATTCAACACAGACCTGGCCATTGCCACTATGAAAGATATGCTTGAGAAAAACCCGGAAAAACCGTTCTTCTTGGGTATGGGCATGAAAAAACCCCACCTCGATTGGATCGCCCCTAAGAAATACTGGGATATGTACGATGAGTCTGACATTAAACTTGCGGAACACGACCAAGCCCCAAAAGACGGAGCCACCATGGGGCTCCATGCTTCCTTTGAATTAAGGGCCAGGGCCGGAATTCCTAAAAAAGGGGATATTTCCCCCGAGCAAGCCATAAAGTTAAAGCATGCCTATTTGGCCTGTGTGAGTTATGTCGATGCCCAAATCGGCCGTATGCTCAGTGCCCTCGACGAAGCGGGAATAAGGGACAACACCATCATTATTTTATGGAGTGACCACGGATGGCATTTAGGGGATATGGGCATTTGGGGGAAGGCAACGAATTATGAAATTGCCACTAGGGTTCCATTGATCATCTGGACCCCCGACATGGCAAAAGAAAACCGAGGAAAAGCTACGGATGCCCTTGTGGAATTGGTAGATATGTATCCGACCCTATGTGACCTTGCCGACATTTCAAAACCCAATACTTTGGAAGGCCAAAGTTTTGTTCCTTTGCTTTCCAACCCCGAGCAAGAATGGAAGACCGCTGTTTTTTCGCAGTTTCCGACACCTGCACTAAGGGAATGGGCCGCCAATCCGCTTTCAAAAGGAATGCGTGAAACTTCCTTTGGGCCATTAATAGAAGAAGTCGAAGGCCGTATTAAAACGCAACAAGGTGAAAAATGGGACCGCGATCTGTTCGAAAATCGCTTAATGGGATATTCCATGCGCACCAAAAACTACCGTTTTATCGTATGGAAAGATTATACCGATAAAGAAGCTGAACCTGTGTTCATAGAACTCTACGACCACAATAACGACCCAGCGGAAACCGTAAACATCGCCAAAGACCGTCCTGAGCTGGTAAAAGAGCTCATGCTGTTGTTCGATAAAGGCTGGGAAGGGAACAGGGCGAAAGTAAATATTTAAACAAGTCCGACCCCATCCCTATCATCGGAACCAGGTTCTTTATAATATAATTCAGACCACGCGGTTAAAATGATTCCATTTTCGATGTAAAACCTATAAAATTCTTGAATTTGCATAGGCTTTTGGGAACTCTACTACAGACAGGCGCAAACTATTGTTATTTTTCGAATCTCAATCGAATCGAACTACTAACAAAAGCAAAGAACCTATGCAGATTAAAGAATCGCCCGAACTCTATGATGTTATCATCGTTGGTTCGGGAGCGGGTGGCGGTATGGCCACCAAGCAACTGGCCGATGCGGGCCTCAAGGTTGCGGTGGTCGAGGCGGGCCCCTTTTTCGACCCGGCCGATCCGAAGACCATGACCCAATTGAAGAACCCCTACGATTCCCCCAGGCGGGGCGCCGGCACGGACCGTGCCTTCGGGGAGTTCGACATGTCCTATGGCGATTGGCACGTTGACGGCGAACCCTACACCCATGCCGAGGGCACGACCTTCAAATGGTGGCGTTCGCGCATGCTCGGTGGCCGTACCAACCACTGGGGCCGTATATCGCTGCGTTTCGGGCCGAAGGATTTCAAGGGCAAGACGCGCGATGGTCATGGTGAGGACTGGCCCATCGGTTACGATGACGTAAAACCGTACTACGACAAGGTCGACAAACTGATCGGGGTCTTCGGCACCAACGAGGGACTGGAGAACGATCCCGACGGTTTTTTCCTGCCTCCCCCAAAGCCTAGGCTCCACGAGCTTTTTTATATAAAGGGCGCCAAGAAATCGGGCATTCCCGTGATCCCCGGCCGGCTATCGATGCTTACCAAGCGCATCAACAACGAACGCGGGGTCTGCTTTTACTGCGGGCAGTGCAACCGCTCCTGTTCCATATATGCCGATTTCTCGGCCGGGAGCTGCCTTATCTTCCCAGCACAGAAGAACGGCGGACAGGTAAAGCTGTACGTCAACGCCATGGTACGCGAGGTCACCACCGATGAGGAGGGAAGGGCCACCGGGGTATCGTACATCGACAAGGAGGACAGGAAGGAATACAAGCTAAGGGGAAAGATCGTCGTATTGGCGGCCTCCGCCTGTAGCTCGGCGCGGATCCTTCTCAACAGCAAGAGCAAGCAGCACCCCAACGGACTGGGCAACAGCAGCAACCTGGTGGGAAGGTACCTGCACGACTCGACGGGCAGTAGCGGCGCGGCGTTCGTCCCGGGCCTCATGGACCGCGACGTGTCCTATAACGAGGACGGGGTCGGCGGCATGCACGTTTACTCGCCCTGGTGGGGCGACAACAACAAACTGGACTTCCCCCGCGGCTACCACATCGAGGTATGGGGGGGCATGGGCCAGCCCAACTACGGCTTCGGCTTCGACCAGGACAATTTCAACAAGCTCATGGGCCTGCCCACGGGCGGCTACGGCGACAAGCTCAGGGACGAGGTCAAAAGGTACTATGGCGCCGTAGTGGGCTTCGGCGGAAGGGGCGAGGGCCTCGCGGTAAAGGACAACTATTGCGAGATCGATCCCACCACGGTCGACGATTACGGTATCCCCGTACTGAAGTTCAACTATAAGTGGTCCGATATCGAAGTGCGCCAGGCCAAGCACATGCAGGATACCTTCGAGGAGATCACCCACAACATGGGCGGTATCTATCTCAACAAACCCGGCAAGGACAGGGACTATGGCCTCCATGCCCCGGGCGAGATCATCCACGAGGTGGGCACCACGCGTATGGGCGACGACCCCAGGACCTCGGTGACCAACAGGTTCAACCAACTCCACGACGTCGACAATGTCTTTATCGTCGATGCGGGGCCCTTTGTATCACAGGCCGACAAGAACTGTACATGGACCATTTTGGCCCTGTCGTGGAGGGCATCGGATTATATCATCGAACAGATCAAAAAACAAAACCTATAGCCTAAGATGGACAGAAGAAAGAGTATACAGACCATGATCCTAGGTGCGGGGGCTTCCGCACTTGCCTTCCACGGATGTAAGGGCGAAGGGGACGGGAAGACGGAAGTGGCCGTTCAGGAAGCAGCGCAGCCCCATTATTTCGGGCGTACGCCCAAGGAACTCGAGCGTATCGAAAAGCTCAATGCCGAGCGCTTGTTCAACGAACACGAAATGGAGACCATCGCCGTGCTCAGCACGGTGATCCTTCCCCCCAAGGAACCCTTTGGAGGGCCCTTGGAGGCCGATGTGCCCGAATTCATAGAGTTTATCGGAAAGGACATGCCCGATATGCAGAACACCCTTTTGGGGGGACTGATGTGGCTCGACCACCGGAGCAATACCGAATTCGGGACCGAGTTCAAGACGGCCACCCTCGAACAGCAGAAACAGATCCTCGATACCATCTGTTATCAGGATATGGACGTCCCCCTGGACGAACAGCCCTTGGAGATACAGTTCTTCGCCCTTATGCGGAACCTGGTGGTCACCGGGTATTACACCTCCAAGGTAGGTATAGCCGACCTGGGCTACAAGGGGAACTCGCCCAACGTTTGGGACGGGGTGCCCGACGAGGTGCTCAAGAAGCACGGCGTGGAATACGATCCCGAATGGATCGCCAAATGTGTCGACCAAAGCAAAAGGAACGACATTGCCGAATGGGACGAAAATGGAAATCTTTTGACATAAACCATAATAACAGAAACCGATTTACCCTATTAAGTAAAAAAGCCCCCAATTTGGGGGCTTTCCCATTTCATGGGATAGTCTTGCATTTACACAAGTTTCAATCCTTTTCCATTTTGTATTCTAAAACTTTTTCATATTCACGGTTAATACTATCTCCCTTTTGAATGCTCAAATCACAATCAAAACGTCTTAAGTAGTTCCATTTTCCTAATACATGGCTCAACCCCCAAGTAATACCTTGACCAGGTTGGCTATCGGTATCAACAAAATTCCCGACACGATATGTACCACCTGCTTCGGGCTTTTCTAAACCATGTTTTACAGGATAAAAATTTATACCATCTTCCGCATATTGGATGCTGTTCGCCTCAGGTCCTTCACTAAGAAATGCACATACCCCCTTTCGGTAGGGCCAGACAATGCATTCATGCCCTCCTATTAAGACTGGATTATATACTGACTTCTTATAAGGTCCTTCCGGTTTGTCGGCTATGGCTACACCGATGACGGCATTTGGCATATCGGCGTATTCTTTCGTAAAGACCCCATCGGAAATATTTGGCTTCCATGGAACGCGACCGGCACTTTTATAGTAAAGCCAATACTTTCCTTCTCGTACGACTAAAGTGGGATCGTGCACTACTTCGCCGTCCCATGAATCTTCTGGCCCCACTTCAAGAATTGGTTTCTCCCAACGATGCCAAGGTCCGGTCGGTGAATCGGACCATGACATTCCTATTTTATTCTTATTGAAGTCACCACCGTCAAATTTACCACCGTTCCATCTCGCTTCTTTTAAACTACCGGCGGCTTGATAAAAAAGATAATATTTATTATTGGCAACCAGTATGTCGGGCGTAAATACACTTCGCGCATCAAAGCTCCCTTTGGGGCCCCTATCTACGGCTACCCCTTGTTCTTTCCAGTTGTACCCGTCTTTTGATGTTGCATAATATATGCTTGCCATATCCCAATGAAACGCCCGCAAGCTATCATTTGCAGCTTTGGGTCCAACTACGGGAACATTACTCGGCGGTCTTGTATACCATACATAATAAACACCTTCAATCTTAATTATACTAGATGGATCACGTCTTGTAACTCCCTCTTCATAACCAATACCTTTAATGTCAGAAAAACTAAACTTGGTATTGAACTCATTATATTTATCGAATCTCAATTTACTTGCCCTAAAACGTTTGTAAGCGGCACTTTCCTGTTTTCTCTGGGAATAACAAGAAGCCCCCCCTATAAATAAAAGGAAGACTAAAACTTTTATATTTATTCTTTTTATGGCATTTTTTCTCATGTATTAAAAAATTACTGATTGGTTTCTAATTTCTTAAAGTAAAACTAGTTCATTTATAAATAAGTAGACAAAGAATACGTTTATTGATTGTGCTCAAATAGTCGTATAAAAACAGCTACCATTAATCGAATACAGCAGTTGATTCCAAACTGTATCGAATTTTATCTGCGGTAAAATCAAAATAAACACCTTCCGCAATACCGTTGACGTATTCAATAGGTGTCCCTGTTCGCTTGAGTTGGCCATTTACATTGTTCAACACGCTAAATTTGATTGCTTTCTCTTTTAAACCTATAGAAACTTCGGATTGATTCAATTCGATTTTTGTATTGTTTTCGCCATCGAAAACAAGCATGGGCCAAGTAATTCGTTTCTCGGCTTCAATCCCCTTAAATTCATTGTTTACGGTTACTTTACCTTTTTCAATTGTAATCGTTTCTATTGATTTCTTTTGGTCACCTAGGTTATACGTCACCTTAAATTTCACTAAATCTTGTCTCTCTTTAATAATTTCAACCTCTGGGGTAATAGCTTGCTGTTTGGCCAATGACTCCCATGATCCATCTTTTGTTCTCCAAGACGGCCCTGTAGCCATATAGGTTCCTTCTCCGCTGAAATAGGGGGCCAATCCGTTCGATGGGCCCAATTGGGGGTTGCCATCCTTGAGATGAACTCGAACAATACCCGTTGGGTTGTACATATTATCACCTTCGGTTTCGTATTCCAAATATGTACCACTTGCATTGGCAATTATTTTGTGGAAGGGTTTTAATATGGGTAATACAAAACCTCCAATATCTGCGGGTGATGGCAATTCTTCAATTTCATCATTGGAAAACTGCCATGCTTGTGCCAACATTGATGTTGCCAACATATTATAACATGTATGCATCGAATACTTCTCGTATCCATGTCTTTTTTCTATGGGAAATCTGTTTTTGACAATAAATCCCGAACCATCCATACGAATCCATTTTTTTATGGATTCCAGAGATAGGGACGCTGCTCGTTTAAAGGCACCAGCCTCGCTTACCCTTCCACTTTTTGCGTATGCAGAAGCATATATCTCAAACAGGACGCATTGCTCGGCTTCGTTCCAAATATGGTGACTGCTTCGGTAACCTGTCGGAAGTTCTCCAAATGGAGATTGCATAAATAACGAAGTCCAAGCTCCCTTCCATAAATTATCCCGCATTTTTACGGCATGTTTTCCCTTGTATCCCAATTGAAGCATTCCCGAAAGATAATGTCTTGGAAAAAGGTCATACGGTAACGGATTACCATGCTCGTTATACATACCCAGTTCGGTAAAATTATTCAACTGGATACCCAACATTTTTTCAACATAATCGGTATTGGTAAAACCATTTATATTTCTTAAAAATTCGCCTGAGGTATGGACAAGAACCCAATTATTTCCTTCGGACTTGTCATAGGTTGCATATAATTTTTCAATCTTTATGGAATTTATTTTCCGATCCCACTCTGCCAGACGCTCTTTGCTGGCATAGGGTTTGAACAAGCTATAGGCCATCATAACCGGCCACGTATAAAAATCGCCATGATTTCCATTTACCGTGGCATTAACCATATCAACTAAAGCAATGTCTAGGGCTTTCATTCCCCGTTCCGCAAGCAGATCGTTCTTTTGGATATAAGAAGAGGCAACAAGGGCCGATACACTATGGGCAAAACAGGGAGTACTATAATATTTCTCCGTTTTTTCTACAGGATCAATAATACGTCCATTGCTATCTTGATACTTTAGCATGGCCCGAACTTGTTTCTCAATAACTTTCAAATAATCTTCTTTCTTATTGGCACTTGGCTTAAAATCAGTAGTTAACACCTGATTTGACAAAAAAGTATTTATTTGATTTGCCATGGGATGTGCGCCCATTTTTAAGGAATTCCCTTTAAGAATATTTGGAGGCAGCAAAAAGGTGTCTTTTTCTGTCAAAAACTGTTTTTTTTCTGAAAGCATAGCTTTTTTATCATCTTGTTTACACCCAATACCCATCAAAACGATCGTCAATGTTATACATATGCCTGTTTTTTTCATTTTAAATGTTTTAAAAAGTTGAACCTGCCCAATGACGGACGCAATTATAATTCTTGAATCAGATACCTATAGGTTTTATTTCTTTAATGAATACTCTTAGAATAAGCCAATTCAGCATATAGACCGAAGAAGCTACCATAAAAATGAGAAAATAACTTCCGGTACTCTCTAACAATACTCCTACAAAAGCAGCGGACAATGCCCCTCCAATCGCACCCGTGAAGCCGCTTAGTCCCATCATTGAACCTACGGCATTCTTCGGGTACACGTCGGAAACAATAGTGAATATATTGGATGCCCACCCTTGGTGGCCTGCAGCCGCTAGTGATATGAAGACTACGGCTACCCATAGGTTTGCTATTTGCGAAACCAGCATTACGGGCAAAACCAATAGGGCACATATAAAAATTGTAGTCTTACGTGCATAATTGACACTCTTTCCATTCTTTATAAAGTTAGATGACAACCATCCGCCACCTATACCTCCTATACTCGAAACAGCGTAAATAACAATCAAAGGCAGTACAACATCCTTAAGATTTACACCGTGGGTTTTACTTAAAAAATCGGGAATCCAGAATAGAAAGAACCACCACACCCAATCTGAAATAAACCTAGTAGTGCAAATGGCATAGGTCTGTTTGTACTTAAAAAGTTCAATCCATTTTAGTGATGGCCTATTGTCTTTTTCCTCATTATCCTGATGAATATATGCTAATTCTTCCGGGGTTATTTTAGGGTGTTTTTCTGGAGTAGTATAATAATTCAACCAAAAAAAGACCCAAATCAGGCCTAATGCCCCCGTTATGATAAAAGCCCATTGCCAACCAAACGAAAGGGTAATCCATGTTACAACAATTGGCGCCAATATGGCTCCTACGGTAGAACCGGAATTAAAGAGTCCGGCTGCAAAGGCGCGCTCTTTTTTTGGGAACCATTCAGCTATGCCCTTAACGGCAGCCGGAAAATTAGCAGCTTCACCAATACCTAGTACAAATCTCGCTGCAGCGAAGCTAACCCCCCCCCTTGCTGCGGCATGTGCCATACCGGCAATACTCCAAACCACAATTGCCCAAACGTAACCCAGCCGAGTTCCATGTTTATCTATAAATTTTCCCATTGACAATAGACCAATGGCATACGCAATTTGAAAAGCAGTTACTATGTAACCATAATCAGCTTCGCTCCAGTTTAAGTCATCAGCTATAAATGGTTTTAATATTCCAATAATCTGCCTATCTATATAATTGATTGTCGTAGCAAAAAATATCATAGTCAATATTTTCCATCTAACCCCTTGCTTCCCTTTCATATATTACTTTATTTAAGAACTATCCTATTTATTCTCCCCTTCTAAATAACCAAAATTGGCTGTGATACCCCCATCAACATATATGATTTGACCATTTATAAAATCACCCGCTTGTGACGACAACAATAAGGCCGTACCACAGAGGTCTTCTACTTCTCCCCATCTATTGGCCGGGGTACGCATCATTATAAGTTTGTTGAACGGATGGTTCTTCGATGCATACGCTTTGGTTTTTGCCGTTTTAATATACCCTGGACCTATTCCATTTACCTGAATATTGTGCCTGCCCCACTCTACACACATATTCTTTGTTAACATTTTCAAACCTCCTTTAGCCGCGGCGTAGGCAGACACTGAATTTCTACCATACTCACTCATCAATGAACAAATGTTTATGATTTTCCCCCCTCCCTTTTCTATCATTTCAGGTACCACACTTTTGGATACCATGAAGGCGGATATAAGGTTTATATCGATGACTTTACGAAAGTCATCATTGTTCATATCCAATATAGGAGACCGTTTTATTATTCCAGCATTATTTACCAAAATATCAATGGTTCCAAAAAACCTCTTAATAGTTTCAAAGGACACCGTTATTTCTTGTTGATCGCTAACATCAAAGGCTATCGTAAATATTTCATATCCTAGATTTGCGAACTCATTTTTAACGGAATCAAGTTTATCTTGGTTGCGACCATTGATACAGACCTTTGCTCCTGCTTGAGCTAACGCCAATGCAATTACTTTGCCTATTCCGTCGGACCCCCCGGTTACTAGGGCATTTTTACCCTCTAATTTGAATGAATTCAATATATGGGCCATCTGCTATCTTAATTGGTTTGCTTTGACCATGTCCATATCGCTAAAGTCAAGATTTTCACCCGCCATGCCCCATACAAAACTGTAGTTGGAGGTGCCGGCAGCCGCATGAATTGACCATGGAGGGGAAATAACCGCTTGATGGTTACCCATCCAAACATGTCTTGTTTGTTGTGGTTCTCCCATAAAATGACAGATGGCTTCGTCTTGAGGAAGGTCGATATATAGGTAAACCTCCATTCTACGATTATGGGTATGTGGGGGCATCGTATTCCATATGCTACCTTTCTTTAGTTCTGTTATACCCATTTGCAGCTGACAGGTTTGTACGGTTGCCTCTACAATATATTGGACTATGCGCCTTTCATTTGCTTTTTCGGAAGTGCCTAAATCGAGGGTTATCGTATCGGTCGAAGCAATCTTTTTTATTGGAAAACCTTGATGTGCAGGTGCAGAATTGATATAAAACATAGCCGGGTTCCCTGGATCTTCACTGCTTAAGTGAATATTCTTTGCTCCCATTCCTATATATAAAGCCTCCTTATGTCCTAAACGATACTTATCTTCTCCTACAGTTACTATCCCCTGATTACCTATGTTTAATATCCCTACTTCTCTACGGTCACAAAAATTTTGAGCTTTTAAAGGTTCTATCGTAGCTAATTCCAATACTTCATCAATAGGCACCGCTCCTCCTGAAATAAATCGATCATAATGTGAGTATATAAGGGTTATTTTATCTTTTTCAAATAAATTTTTGATTAAAAAATGTTCTCTTAATTCTTCGGTGTCATATGATTTTACGTCGCTCGGGTGCGATGTAAAGCGTTCTTGATATTCTATATTCGCCATGCTTGTATTAGTTGTCGTTCAAATTCATTTTATACATCTCACTTGCTGCTAACAAAAATGTGCCTGTTACATATTCATGAGAATCATCTTTTGACAAATTTACCGGCCTATCACCTACCAATTGCCCCCATTGAACCTTACCTTCTTTACTAACTTCATCCGTAACGGATTTCCAAGCCTTCTTCACTACAGGAACAAACTCATCTTTATCAAGTATTCCATTGTTTATACCGTACGCAAGCCCATAAATAAAGAAGCTGGTACCACTAGTTTCCTTGAAGGGCGCATATTCCGGGTCTGCAAGATTTGGATACCAAAACCCTTCTTGAGTTTGTTTGTCTTTTAGGGCATAGGCCATATCTTTCAATAACAGCTCGTATCTATTATAACTTGCATGCTCCATAGGTAGGTATTCAAGTATACGTGCAATACCGGCTATTGCCCACCCATTACCCCTTGACCATATCACTTTTTTTCCATTGGCGGTAACCTGTTCGTTACCTTTCCATTTAGGGTCGTTTTTTCGTGCGTCGATATTTTCAGGAAAAAACCGTTTATCTCGATAGAATAAATGCTCATCCGTATCATATAATTTACCATACACATCCCAAAAGCAGGATTCCATCCACTGCAAGTATTTTTCGTCACCGGTAACTGAATATAGCATGGCCAATGCTGGCGGGCCGGTGAATAGACCATCCACATAACGTCTTCCTCCTTCAAAATACCATTCATCAGGGTTCGCTACGGGGTTTTTTATTCCAGGGTTTTCCAAGTGTTGGACAATTCCCCTTATCTTACTTTTCTCAGGCTCTACCATATAAGATTGCAACATGGTTTGACCTATGGTCAATAAATTCACACCGCTAGCCTCATGGTCTGGTGGCAGGGTTGGCAGGGTCCAATTCAAATCTTCACATAGCTGGTTGGACTGTGCCAAATACGTGTCGTCACCCGTTGCTAAATAACTTGCCATAACCCCGGTATAATAGGTTCCCCGTATCCAATTGTCATCAAAAGCTTTCCAAGGATTTTTTAACTGGTATTCATTTGTCCTATCCATCAATTCTTTTATTGAGGATTGATTATAAATGGATTGCGCTTTTAAACTCGGGCTTAGTACAACAGCCAAAAAAAGAAGTATTGTGTATTTTTTCATTGGTAATTTGTTTTCTTATAGGTTATGTGATATTTCAAATTGAATTATGGGCAATTAGGTAGAATAGTATCTTCTCTTAATTACTACGGTCGGATTTAGTGGCAATCAAAAATCCTTCAACTAAACAAAGGTTTTTAATTAACGTATCCAGGGTTTTGCTCTAGTTTACCTAAAGTATTGAGTTCTATTTCGGCAAATGGAATGGGGAACAGATTGTTGAACGGTTGAACGGTAAGGCCGGAAAAAGGATTGCCCAAAACGGTTCTTTCGAACAAAAGGTTTAATCTACTAAGCGTCATTCTTCTGTTCTCTTCAATATTCAATTCACGCATACGCTCGTCTAAGATATAATTCATATCCACTTCGTCTGCCTCTACAGGGGTGGCTTGCGCCCGATTTCTCAATATATTGATATCGTCGGCAGCTGCGGCAGTGTTACCAAGGGCAAGATACGCTTCTGCACGGAGTAAATACGTTTCGGCCACTCTGATCTGGTACCAATCCGTGAAAGTTTGGCCAGCTGTATTGGCCACTTGTCCCGTTGTCACATCTACCAAAATTTCAACAGGATGGTCATTAGGGGTAGAGATTTTGGTAATGTTCGGGTAATAATCGCGCAGCGTATCCTGTGCTGTAAGATTGTCGAACCAAGACTGGGGAAAATCGCTTATTTTTTGACCAAAAAAAGCAGACTGAGGATTATCGACCACCCAATCCCTTTGGATGTTCCGATTGTTATTTCTGTTGTCGGGATCAAACGTTTGTGTGACACTATCCCAACCCCATACGGTATGGGTGAAATAAGGAGTTGGTCTTACAAAGCCAACAGGTCTTCCTAGATTTCGTGAGGTAGGCCCCAAGAATGCGCCAACACCGTCCGGACCATTTAAAAACCAGTACAAACTCCCATAATGCCGTTCGTACCTAAAATTATTATCACCATTGGTAACGGCAATCTGGGTATTACCTGGGATGTTAAATTCTTCCTGTAATACTAAAATACCCTCTTGATTTCCCGAGCTACGGTTTTGATTGAACCTTTGAAATAAATCCCAATAAGGATCGCCTTCATCAGTAGCCCTATTACCAAAACGGGAAGTCATTAGATTTATATTTGGGTCACTGATTACCGTAGAAGCAGCTGATACGGCTTGATCCGGTTGCCCTTTGGCAAGGTACAACTCCGCCAAATAATGGTTTGCGGCAGCATTGTTCAATCTACCATCTGCCTTAACTTCACTAACACCGGGCAAGTTCAGTGCCGCAAATTCTAGATCCTGGATAGCCTGATCTAATGTTTCATCTATAGAAGACCTTTCAAAATCTCGCCTTGGCGATGAAATTTCCTCCAAAACGATAGGTACTCCTCCGTAGAGAAAACCTAAAGATCGATAGGCAAAACCACGAAACCACCTCGCTTCGGCGATGTGTAAATTCTTTTCCGCTTGGTCTTCGTACTCAATAGCCTCGATTCTCGTCAAAATGGCATTCGAATTGAAAATGATCTTGTAATACCGGTTCCAAAACTCCAGTGCCACGTCAGAGGAAGGGATCAAACCGGTTCGATAATCTCCAAGCCCCTGTATTTCAGGGCTCCGTGCCCACATGCACAAGTCTGTTCCCGAATGCATCAAGTTATTGTTGGTTCCTTGGTTCAAGGCTCTCATCCTACCATAATTCGAAACCAAAGCGGCCTCTATATCGGCAGGGGAGACATAAGAAATCTCAGGACTTAAAAAATCTGAAGGGACTTCTATTAATTGGTCTTCATCACATGCTCCTAATAGTATTAGAAGGCAAGTCAAAATAAAATAGTTATATGATTTCATAATTATAGATTTAAAAAGTTAGATTAAGACCTAGGGAATAACTCTTCATTACCGGTGCCTGATTTAGATCAAAAGCGTTGCCGTTGATTTCTGGATCTGTACCGATCCAATCGGTCCAAGTATGTAAATTTTTGCCGGTTAAAAACAAACGCAGCTTGGAAATGGCAAGTTTTTCTACGATTTTATCAGGAAAGTTATAGGCTAACCGCACATCTTGAAGGCGAACAAAACTACGGTCGGCGTAGCGTTGTGCCGCAATCGGGTCATCAAATAAGACTCCGGAATGTATACCCTTGGGATTGGCAGGAGACCAAGCATCAAACTCTTTAAAAGTATTATACGTGCTCGCATTATCGTGTCTTAATATACCTATACTTGAGGTTGGTGATACTCTACCCAAATAACCATCTTTTCCTCCCTGTATAGAATTGATGAAGGCACTGAAAGTAAAATTTTTATAATTGAATTCATTATAGATACTAAAACGATAAGCCTCTTCTGCACGGCCTAGAACCTTACGGTCCTTATCGGCGGATATCAATCCATCACCATCTAAATCTTCAAAAATCCGGTTTCCAGGGTTGTACCCATCTGGTATATTATCGTTTAATTGATAAATAACCCCTGTATCGACATAATCGTAAATAGTTTGAATCGACTGCCCCGGTATTAGTCTACCTCGAGTGGTAATCAAATCATCCTCTACACCGTCATTGTCATCGTCCCGTCCTAATATGGTAATAATCTCATTGCTATTTGTTGAAAAATTCAATGTACTGGTCCAAGTAAAATTATCGGTTTGTACGTTTATAGAAGTCACGGAGGCCTCTAGGCCATTGTTGGCCACTTCTCCCAAATTAGTAGGTATAGTCTCAAAACCAGTGATTCGCGGAAGGTTAATATCGAACAAGATATCTTCTGTTATTGTATCATAGTAGTTGACACTACCATTAATTTTACCATCAAGAAAGCCAAAATCCAATCCTAAGTTGAGACCTGTTGTGGTTTCCCAACTAAGGCTATTATTCGCAAGAGAGCTAATATTTTGACCGTAAGCGGGCCCTGAACCGTCTCCGAATACATATTGAAAACCTGCATCTACTCGTGCAAGTGTTCGGTATCTGCCAACTGTACGGTTACCTGTTTGTCCGTACGTTGCCCTTAACTTTAAATTAGTTATACCTGGCATAGCATCGGCAATGAACTTTTCATTGCTAATAGTCCATGCTAATCCTAAAGAAGGAAATATTCCGAATTTTTTATCGGAACCGAATCCAGAGAACCCATCACGTCGGGTGGTAAAGGTCAATAGGTATTTATTGTTATATCGGTAATTCAGGCGAGCCATTTGGTAAATACTGCGTTCATCAAAGGCATCGGATTCAGCAAGTTGTAGATCAACATCCCCTGATTCCAAGCTATTGACCCCCAAGGCTTGATTTAAAAAATTTCCAGATTGCGCAATGGTACTTTCCCCATTCCTTTCTTCAAAACCATACAAGAGCGTAACATCTAAATCGTGTTTTTCGTTAAAGGTTTGCTTATATGTCAATAGATTATCCGTTGTTCTATCCTCTCGATAAATATTTTCTTTAGAAGCCGCCCCAGCAAAATTATTAGCAATGGGGTCAAATCTAAAATCTCTTTGCGTTCTATAGTTGATAGCGTGGTTAATGCGATAGGACAAGCCTTTAATGGGCAATTGCACCTGTGCATAAAAGTTGCCGAATAAATTCAATCGTTTATCCAGTTGATCAATTGCCGTTCTGAGTAAAGGACTGCGTTCAACACCTATAGGATCCGTAGCTATACTACCGTCTTCATTGAACGGAGCAATTAGTGGGGAATACATATATCCTCTTCTTAAGTCCGCCTCAAGACCTGAATAATCTCCAAATGAAGCAAAAGTCTGCATGCCTATGGTTAACCAATCTCTTACCTTGGTATCAAAATTGGCCCGCAAACTCAACCTGTCAAATTGATCGTTCAGCAACCAACCTTTTTGATCTATATAACCAGAAGACAAAAAATAAGAGGTTTTACCGGAATTACCTGCCATACTGATATTTGTATTTTGTGTATGAGCCGATTGTGACACCACATCTAACCAATCTGTATTCGTTCCATTATTAAAACCATCTAATATAGACTGATATGGAAATCTTGCCGATGGATCAAAAGTAGGATCTAGCTGTGTATACTCAGGTGCCAAATAGGCCTCTTCATAGAAGATTTTGTTGTAATGTTCTAGAAACCCGTCTCTACTCACGGGGGTTAAAGTATTGGTCGGAGTCTCTACAGAATAAAAACTTGAAAAATTAATTACAGGTTTTCGATTGGTTTTTCCGCTTTTTGAAGTAATCAATATTACTCCGTTAGCAGCCTGAGAACCATAAATCGCTTGTGAACTGGCATCTTTTAATACGTCAATAGTACCAATATCGGCAGGATTAATGTCTGCTAAACTTCCTCTATATATAACCCCATCAAGAACAATCAAAGGGTCACTTCCGGTTAGGTTGCCATCATCATCAACGGCAAAGGTATTTCTCCCCCTCACTTGTATATTTGGATTCTCCCCGGCGGAACTTACGGCCCCAATATTAAGTCCCGCAACGGAACCTTGAAGTGATTGAAGAATATTGACGTTCGGTTGATCTTCAAAAGCCTGAAGATCGGCACTCGCCACTGATCCAGTCAAATCAGATTTTTTCTGGGTACCGTACCCTACAACCACTACTTCATCTAATTTTGATACATCTTCAACCATAACCACATTGATCGTTGACTGGTCACCAACTGTGATTTCTTGGGATACAAATCCTATATAACTGATTAATAAAACATCGCTTTTGTCTACGATCAATGAATAATTGCCATCAAAATCAGTGGATACCCCCGTGGAAGTCCCCTTGATAACTATGGAAACGCCCGGAAGGGGTTGACTTGCCTCGTCGACAATTGTTCCCGAAACACTCGCTTGATAATTAAAAGTTTCTTTTTTTAATAAGGATGTGGTCTTCCCTATTGCCGCAGCATATATCTGAGACGAAAACAACATCAAGAAGAAAATAGTAAAAACCTGCTTTGCTAAAAGCTTAGGGTCACGAATGAAAGTAATTTTTGTTCTCATAATGCTTCTGTTTGGTTTGTTAAATAAAACTATTGACCCATACAATACATCAACAATAGAAGCCTTGTTCTGTTGTTAAATCACTATAAACTCAGTCAATAAATTGATTATTTGGTAATTTATTTAAGGCAAACTTAGAAGTATAGAACTGGAAGATTGTACTGATTTTGATTGATGCTATATAAATATTTGCAATATGATGCTTATATAACAATATTTTATCAATATATGAATATTTACAGCTTCATTATGTCCCTATTATTTCTTTGCGAGCAGAAATGTATTTGGGAAATCAGGGGAAAAAAATGATGGTTTTCTATAAACCTATTGCATAAGGCGAAGTAGAGAAGGTAGGGCGAATCATACCCTGGTTATACGGTTCTGCTTTCTATATTGGCTCGGAGAAATACCTTTAATTCTTTTAAATATTTGTGAAAAAGCAGAAGGATTATTAAATCCCGAATCATAACAAACCTGAATCATACTCAACTTTTCTTCCAGTAATATTTTACAAGCATATTGAACCCTCACTTCAAATAAGAAATCATTGTAACTTTTCTTAACAGTGTTCTTAAAGTACCGGCAAAACGCACTTTTGGACAAGTTGGCCACCTCTGCAATTTCTTCCAATCGAATTTTTCTTCTGAAGTGCAACATGGTGAACTGTATTATTTTATTCATCCTATCCTTCTCTTTAGGGTCTGACGATTTATGATGATCGAAGGGAGACAAGATGTATGCATTTTTTGATTCGGACATTATGGAAAGTATTCGCAATAATGATAATATCTGGTTAAAAGATGATTGATGAAGCATTTCATGTAAAATTATGGCAATGACCCGGTTTTCTTCACCCTTGACCCTCACACCTCCCAAAGCGTCATAAAAAACTTTTCTTAACCCGTGTGATTCCCGAAGGTTAAGCAAGTCTTTGCCGGCAAAGTCCGTATTAAACTTAACTACAATGGCTTTGGTCAGTTGTTTTGTATTCTCTTGATAGAAATCGTCATGACTGATCCAAACGTGTGTGAGCTCTTCACCGACCAAAACCAAATCTCCCTTTTTATAAGATTTAATACTACTGCCCACATACCTCGTGCCATATCCCTCGATTATATAGGCCAATTCCAATTCTTTATGGTAGTGTAAAGGATTTGTAAAATGGGCGGTTTCAATATAGTTTACCGAAACCGCTTCATTTGGAGTTCGGAGTGACGAGAGAAACTTTGGTTTGATCATTTTTAATTGAATATTGACTAAATATCGAATATTTATTAAGCACATGCAAATATTCATAAAATATTGATCAATATACAGGCATTCTTTTAATCAATAATTAATTTCTTTTGTGGATACCCAATTATATAATAATTACAATATGATTCGTTCAACCAAAAATCTTTCTCTTCTACTTCTTCTTTTTCTAGGTATTTCTTGTTCTGAAAGAGAGCCGAGCTATGAAATATTGGTAATGAACGACACCGATATTCCAAGAACCCGCGAAATCGTGGAAGTTTGGTTAAAAGATCTTCCAGAACAAAAGGAAATAGGTAAATACACATTAACCGATGAGTCGGGAAAACCACGACAACTACAATATGTAGATAAAGACTCTGACGATATTGACGATTACCTGATTTTCATGACAAACATAAATGCTCGAGAGAAAAGAGCCTTCACATTAAGTCGTAATAAGGGTTTTACGGAAAAAGCAGATAGTTCTTTAACCACATATTGTAGAATTGTTCCTGAAAGAATGGATGATTTTGCATGGGAAAACGATAAAGTAGCCTTCAGAAGTTATGGTCCGAAGTGTCAAGAACTTTTTGAAGAGGGCAATGCTTCAGGTCTTATTTCCAGTGGTATAGATTGTTGGACCAAACGTGTAGAGTACCCAATTATTAATAAATGGTACAAAAATGACAAAAAAGGTAAGTCGTATCATGAAGACCACGGTGAAGGACTTGATAATTACCACGTAGGAACGACCAGAGGTTGTGGTGGTACGGCACTTGTTTATAAAGGAAAAACCATACTAAGCAAGAATTTTGTAAACTGGAAAATTTTAGCCAACGGCCCTATCAGAAGCATTTTTGAATTGGAATATGCCCCTATCATGGTCGGGGGAGACCCTATAAATGAAACCAAACGAATTACCATAGACCTAGGTACTCAACTGTACCAATGTGAAGTGTTTTATAAGAGCCAGGAAACCATGATAAATGAGATGTTCATGGGGCTTGCCTTACACGACGGAAAAGGTAAGATCAATTCAAGCATGGGAGAAGGTTGGGTATCTTACTGGGAACCCATGGGGGATTCATATTTGGGAACGGCTGTCTTGACAAATCCCGACAACATATCGAAAGTATCCTTGAAAAGTATAATCCATGAAGACGAAAGCAAAAATAACGTTGGAATCCATTCGCGGATATTAAACAATACAGTTAAATATTGGTCCGGTTTCGGATGGAAAAAAAGTGGTGATTTCGACACTCCAGAAGACTGGGATAATTATGTCAAAAAGGAAGCTGCAAAAAAAAGAAACCCTATAAAAATTAAAATATCCAGTAAGTAAAAAATTATGTGGAAAACAGACGAAGAATTATTTGAAATTGCAAAAAGAGAACTATTTACGGCTTTAGTAGGCGATATTTTAGACAAGATTGGTTCTGTGCATCAATTTCTCCCGCCAAACCTTAAACCTGTTAAAGATGATATGGTCATCATAGGTAGGGCCATGCCCGTCTTAGAGGCGGATGTATTTGCCGAAACTACCGAATCAAGAAATAACCCTTTAATGAATAAACCTTTTGGATTGATGTTCGAAGCTTTGGACAATTTAAAAAAGAATGAGGTCTATATCTGCACGGGAGCAACCTCGCCTTACGCACTCTGGGGGGGACTTATGAGTACGAGAGCCATGAAACTTGGTGCTGCCGGGGCAGTAGTCAACGGATATTCCAGGGACACAAATGAGATAGAAAAACTAAATTTCCCAACTTTTTCTACAGGCACGTATGCTCAGGACCAAGGTCCACGAGGCAAAGTTATGGATTTTGCTTCCGCAATCGAAATCAATGGAATCAAAATCAATCCAGGTGATATTGTATACGGAGATAGAGATGGAGTGCTTATAATTCCAAAGGAACTAGAAAAAGATGTATTTACAGGAGCAATTGAAAAAGCCCGTGGAGAACAAGAGGTTAAAAAAGCTTTGGAAGAAGGTATGAGTACAGTCGATGCTTTTAATAAATTCGGCATCATGTAGTAGTATAGAACAATTGAGTATATGGTGTGTGCAGGTGATGAATTTTAATCAATAAATCAACATATGCTTCTTTGCGATTCAAATCCAAAATTAGTCAACACCCTTTACTTCCTTTAATTAAGGAAAGAAAGATATTAGAAATATCTTCATACATTTACATTCTATGATAAAATTTTTCCTGCCCCTTACTTTTTTAATCGTTCTACTTTCATGTACCAATACAGAAAAACCACTAAGCAATGACCTCGTAAAGGCTAATTGGCAGGAGACTTTACCTGGCATCTGGAAAACCGTAATAAACAAAGGTGAAACTTATAACTTTATTGACCAAGCCCCGGTTGCACCAAAGGTAGAAGCTATCAAGAAACTTGGCAACTCAGGCTTCCCCCTAGATAAGTCTTCAATTGAAATAAAGGTAATAAATGGTAAAACTTATATAAGTCTTCCGTTAAAAAAGGAGGAACAAATATATGGACTAGGGCTAAACTTTAAAAGTCTTGATCAAGTGGGTAAAGTGAAACGCTTACATGTAGATCATTATAACCATAGAGATGATGGTAGAACACATGCACCTGTTCCATTTTATGTTTCATCACTAGGGTATGGGGTCTTTATAAACTCTGCTCAGTATATAGATGTTTATGTGGGCACCGGTGTAAAAAAAGACAATCCTGATGCTCCTAAACCTAGGGACAGAAACACTGACCCCAACTGGGAGTCAAACCCATATTCCAATGCGGTGGAGATTCTTATACCATCAGACAAAGCAGAAATTCTTGTTTTTGAAGGGGAAACGCCAATGAAAGTTGTCCAGAGATTTAATCTTTTCTTTGGAGGTGGTGTTATCCCCCCAAAATGGGGATTGGGTTTTTGGCAACGCACGCCAACATTATATAACAACAAGGAAGTAATGAAAGAAATTAGTGATTTTAAGGAAAAGAACTTCCCGTTGGATGTAATTGGATTAGAACCAGGATGGCATAGTAAATCTTACCCTTGTACCTTTGAGTGGGACGCAGAAAGGTTTCCGAATCCCTCCCAATTCATAAACCAAGTGGACAATGAAAGCGTCAAACTTAACCTTTGGTGCAATCCATATGTATCTCCATCATCTTCCATGTACGATAAGCTCATGCCTTTAAGCGGTTCCCATAAGGTATGGGGTGGAATTGTTCCTGATCTTAATATGGAAGAAGCCAGGAACATTTACGGTGACCATATAATGAAAAACCAGATATCCCTTGGTATCAGCGGTTTTAAAGTAGATGAGGTAGACGGATTCGATTATTGGCTATGGCCAGATGTTGCCACATTCCCTTCAGGTGTTTCTGCAGAACAAACACGGCAAACCTATGGGCTTAAATTTATGGATATGGTCACCGATCTTTATAGAAAACAAAATACCCGTACCTATGGGCTGGCAAGAGCCAATAATGCAGGTGGTGTAGCTATGCCCTATGCTTTGTACAATGATCAATATGCCCATCAAGATTTTATTGCGGGTTTGGCCAATTCTGGTTTTAATGGTGTGCTATGGGAACCAGAGGTTAGGGAGTCCGATTCCGCGGAAGAATGGCTCAGAAGAATGCAGACCAGTTGTTTATCTCCCATGGCAATGATCAACGCTTGGGGCTCGGGCACCAAACCTTGGTCCTTCCCTGAAGTATACGAGGCATGTCAGGAAATTGCGTACTTAAGAATGCAATTGCTTCCATATCTCTATAGTTCGTTTTCACGTTACTATTTTGAAGGAATTCCCCCTTTTAGGGCAATGGCTTTAGAAGACAGTTATAATAGCGAACGTAAACTAATAAAAAAAGAATTAGATCATACAGACAATCCGTACCAGCAAGCTTTATTAAAAGAAAACCTTACCCAATACATGATGGGAGATAATATTATGGTAGCCCCAATGTTTACAGGCATGAAAGAACGGGAAGTAATATTACCAAAAGGGCGCTGGTTCAATTTTTACACGGGTAGCTTCATGGGAGATGGCGAAGTGATTACCGTAGCTCCCCCTGTAAACCAAATTCCTTTGTTTGTGCGCGATGGAGGCATTATTCCAATGATTCCGCCAATAAGGCAAACATCTGAATGGAAAGAAGGCACTCCCCTAACGCTTAGAGTGTATGGTAATGCCCCTGCAGAGTTCATTCTATATGATGATGATGGTAAAAGTTATGATTTTGAAAAAGGAAAGTATACAACAAAACTGCTTAAAGCGGATAAAGGTGTCGGACAGATAAAAGACCTTCAAAATAATAGTTCTTGGACATATGGAGAAATACACTGGGAATTTATGACAAAGACCAATGTACCTATCAAATAACTTATTAATTACCATTTAATCCAAGAATCTCAAAAAAATATGAACTCAAAATATCACCTATTTGCTTTGCTACTAGTGCAAGCTTTGATAGGTCCAAAATCAGCCTTCGCACAAGAGATCGATTTTAAACCTACCTACGAATCACTAAAACAGTACACTACCCCAGAATGGTTTAGAGATGCAAAATTTGGTATTTGGTCACATTGGGGCCCTCAGTCAGTGCCAGAAAGGGGAGATTGGTATGCACGGTTCATGTATTTACAGGGAGTACTGGATTGGGGAGAAAAATTTGATGTCAATGAATCCCATACAAAGCGATATGGACATCCATCAGAATTTGGATATAAAGATTTAATCCCTTTATTCACCGCGGAGAAATGGAACCCTGAAAAATTGATGGAATTGTATCAAAAAGCTGGTGCTAGATATTTTGTATCCATGGGACAACATCATGACAATTTTGATATGTGGAACTCCAAATTGCAACCGTGGAATTCCGTTAATATGGGCCCTAAACGAGATATTGTAAAAGAATGGCAAGATGCTGCCAAAAAAAATGGAATGCCTTTTGGGGTTTCTTTTCATGGCGAAGCTGCTTGGACCTTTTTTGAATCTTCCAGATTGTCCGACCACAAGGGTCCTTTCCAAGGAGTACCGTATGACGGCTGGCAAACAAAAGAAGATGGTAAAGGAAAATGGTGGGAAGGTTATGACCCTCGTGACTTATATGGGCAGCCACATAAGCCTAAACTACCTGCAAATGTTAAATATGCTGAAGAAGTTGTGGAGGAAGGGGAACCACCATCCGACGCTTTTTTGGATAATTTTATAGGTAGGGTGTATGATGTTCTGGACCAATACCATCCAGAACTTATTTATTTTGATAGTGGGCATTTCCCAGCAGGAAAAGCACGTGGTACCAAATTGATAGCCGACTTTTATAATATGTCTCAAAAATGGAACAAGGGGATAAACCAAGCGGTAGTAAATGCAAAACATTTGACCGATGAGGAACAACAAATGTTTATGCTGGACTTTGAGAATACGCATAGTAGTGAAGTCCGCAAATTACCGTGGCAAACGGATATTGGCTTTGATGGATGGTTTTATCTTGAAAAAGAAAAAGAAGACTATTTACCTACACAAGACGTAATACACACACTTGCAGATATTGTTAGTAAAAATGGTAATATGCTTCTTAATATTACACAATCCGCAAATGGAGAAATTCACCCATACGCTTATCAATTTTTAAAAGAAATGACCCAATGGATGGCTATAAATTCAGAAGGCATCCATGGAACAAGGCCCTGGATAAAATTCGGAGAAGGACCTTCTAGAATAGAGGGTGAAAAGGATATTGAACATGAATCCATAGATTATTCATCCAAAGACTTTAGGTTTACAACCAAGGGAAATGTGTTATATGCCATTTTGATGAAGTATCCGGAAAGCAAAAAAGAAATATCCATAACATCACTTTCAAAAAACGAAATTCTTTGGTTTGGTGACATTGGAAATGTCAGCCTTTTAGGGCATAAAGGCAATTTAAAATGGAAAAGAACAGCAAACGGCTTGGTGGTATCCCTTCCTGAAAAAGCACCTTGTGACTATGCATATGTAATTAAAATTTCCTCTTCAAAAAAATCAGGTTAGATATCCTCTAATATATATACAATTGGCTATAATCTATCGGGATCTATAAATTAAACTCAGTCAAATTTAATATAAAGTTACCAGACCATAGGACTCCAATTTTGGAAGGACTAGGCCCATTTCTTCTCGATGCTTCCGGTGGCCAGATAGACCGGTTGAGCAATGCCATATCGTTCGTAAAGGCCTCTTTGGCTTGGTTGCCTTACAACAGTCGGAGAAAGCCCTTCACGGCATTGGCAGTGTAGATTATCTTGCGTATCGGCGTGGAATACGATCCCGAATGGATCGCCAAATGTGTCGACCAAAGCAAAAGGAACGACATTGCCGAATGGGACGAAAATGGAAATCTTTTGACATAAACCATAATAACAGAAACCGATTTACCCTATTAAGTAAAAAAGCCCCCACTTTGGGGGCTTTTTCCTAACCTAGCAATTAAGTCTAATAACCAACATTCTGGGTCAGATTTGGGTTTCGTTGAATTTCAGATTCAGCAATTGGCAGTAATAAATGTTTTTCTTCAAAGGTTTTTCCAAAAGTATTTTGCCGCCCTACCAAATCGACAAAAGTGGTTTCCCCATCGGTATTGACAGGATATTTTCTAGTCCTAACCATATCGAACCAAAGCTTAAAATCGAATATAAGCTCCCTGTTTCTTTCTTTCCACACTTCTTCAACAAAATCGGTAACGGAAAGTCCGGTCAATTCGGCTCGAATCGTTTCTATATCGGTCGTCCAATAGGCCCGTGCCCTGACTTGGGTCAAATAATCGATCGCTTCGGCCGTAACCCCTTCCGATTGAGCAATTGCCTCTGCCGCAACCAACAGGGCTTCAGGATAACTATACGCCCTCAAATTTTTAGACGATTGCGAAGTTGAAAAGAAAGCTTCTTCATCGAGCCATATATGAGGCGTTACCGGAAACGTAATGGTCTCACCGGCCCCGGTTACAAAAGAACTATGAAAATATTGTTTTTCCTGGGCCCTTAAATCCAATTCCGTATCATACTGTGCGTACAATTCGGGTCGCGGACCATAGGCATTTTGAATATTTCCATAGGCCGATCCCACACTCCCACTGACCGATGCCGGAAATGACCACTGCGGATAAGGTGAAGTACGTATCCCCGCTTCGTACTCAATTTGATAAATGTACTCCTTGTCCAGGGCCTGTTCCTTTCTTATTTTATTGTAGGCACTATTCCCTAAAATTACATTGCCCTCGGTGTCGGTATCGTGCGATGTAAGCGAAAAGGCCCCGCTATTGATTACTTGACGGGCAGTTGTAGCGGCTTTGGCATAATTGTCACTTGACAGGGGAGCCCCGCTCATGGTCAAATATATATCGGACAATACCATTAAGGCCGTTTCCCGGGTAATTCGGTAATTGTTATCCACCATATTGCCATTGGGCAAGCTTCCTTCAACAGTAGCCACACTAAAATCGGCCAGAATCTGATCGTATATATCCGCTATGGCAGTACGTTCCACAAAAATCTCATCCAATCCGCCGACGGGTTCGGTTATCAATGGTACATCTCCAAAAATTCGAACGAGATAGAAATAGGCGAACCCCCTAAAAAAACTGGCTTGTGCTATCAGGTTCTTCTTTTCCCCTTCAGATAGCCCAGGGGTTTCCGGTATATTGGCAATGGCCAAATTGGCTCCTGCAATCCCCCGGTAGAGTCCTTCCCACATTCCATTTAAATCATTATCAACATTATTGGGGGTTATTGCCAATTGCTGGGCCAAATTCACTTGACGCTCCTGACCGTTAAACTCATTATCGAAAAAACCGGACAGATACTGTAGGTACATGACCCGGGTACCGTTGAACACCCCTCCACTGAGGTACATCTGCGGCACACCGTTCTGGTATAAATAATTCACGGCACTCTCCGCTTGACCAGGTTCAGAGAAGTATTGGTCAACACTTAACGAATCCCTAGGCTCTTCCTCCAAAAAATCAGAACAAGATACCACCGCCAGAACTAAACTTAAAAAACCGAATATTTTATAGTATTTCATAGCCATTAAAATTTAAGATTAAACCCAAGGGTAAAAGTCCTAGGCCTTGGATATTGAAAAAAGAATATATTTTGACCGAACTGGCTGGTGTTGGAAGAGCCTTCGGGATCATAGCCCTGAAAGTCTTTCGACTGTACCACAAAAGCGTTATCTACACTTCCATAAACCCTGAAGTTCTTAATGCCGTATGAGCCCAAAAATTTATCGGGAAGGGTATACCCCAAGACAAACAGATTGCCTCGCAAGTACGACCCATCGGCGACCCAACGGCTGTCAACTTGACTATTTTGTCCGGATGTACCTTGGTTTCTGATTTCCTGTACCTGCGTATTTTGGTTCTCAGGGGTCCACCCTTCGGTCAGTATCGTACGTAGGCCATTGGCGATTCCTGATCGATCTTCGGTAGAATGCAAGGCTTGCTGAAGAATGTCTACATCATACACAAACTGAAGGTCGACCGAAAAGTCGAAACGGCCCATTTTAAAGTTATTGATAAAGCTACCTGTCCATGTGGGCAATCCGTTCCCTATAATCGTACGCTCGGCCGATCGTTTGGCTTCACCGGGCAAAGCCCCAACTTCAGCGGCCGCGTCAGCCTCATCGGTTCCCCAGATTCCCAGACGTTCCAATCCCCAGAAAGAAGCTACCGGCTCCCCTACCCTTAAGATGGTATTACTCCCCGATACAAAACTAGGGCCTGGAAAAATATCTTCATCGTTCGCCCCTAATTTTTCAATCCTATTTTTATTGTAGTTGAGATTGAATACGGACTCCCAAAAGAAATCGTTTTTAGAATATGCCGAACTTAAAGCGACTTCGGCTCCCCTATTCGAAATAGAACCTATATTATCTCGAATACTTCCAAAACCTGAGGAGCGCGGTATCGGCCTATCGAGCAACAGGTCTTCGGTCAATTTGTAATAATAATCAAGTTCTAGGCTTATCTGCGGGTTTGTATTGGTACTCATTTCCATACCAACATCGAATTGGGTAGTCGTCTCCCAGCCCACATCGGGGTTAGGTATACGACTCACAAAGCTATCGTTTACCCTTTGCCCGTTGACCAGAGCCGTACCCGAAGAAATGGTAGCCAAGGTAGAATACGGACTGATTTCGGTATTACCCGTTACCCCATAGCTTGTTCTCAGCTTTAATTGATTCAAGAAAGTGTTGTTTTCCAAAAACTTTTCCTCGGAAACCACCCATCCCATACCTATGGAAGGAAAGAAGCCATACTTATTATTGGCCCCAAACCGAGAAGACCCATCGGCCCTACCTGTTAGAGTTAAGAGATAGCGATCTTTATAGGTGTATCCCGCCCTCATAAAATAAGAGTTGATGGACCAGTCGTTATACCCTGATTGGGGTTCGCCAAAAACACTACCTGATTGCAATCGGTAAAAAGAAAGCGAATTGTCGGGAAAACCTTCCGATCGGGCACTAAAACCAAAATAGCTTCGCTTTTGCCAACTCGCCCCAAGTACGGCGTTTATACGTGAGTCGCCTAAACTTTTATTATATGACAAGAAATTTTCCTGCTGCCAATAAAGTACCTTTTCCTCTGCCACACTGGCGCGGCCCAAGGGAGCCGATGTATTGATCAGGTCATTGGGTGAAAAATCCTGAAACGTACGATCTTGTTTATCGATACCGAACTGTGTTTTAAAATCGAGTCCGTCCGCAAGATGGAACTGAAAGTAGACATTCCCGAAAATCTGGTTTCTAAGGTTCCGTTGTACTTGGGTCTCCAATACGTGTACCGGATTTGCCATGGCTTCAACATTGTACGGATCGGTAATCGAACGGCTATTTGAATAAGTACCGTCGGGAAAGCGCACTGGAAAAATCGGGGGCATTTCAATCATCGTTCTTCTTGGCACTTGCCCGCCTCCTCCATCTGAAAATTCATTTTCAATGGTATAATTCACTAAAACATTGGCACCAAAAGAAAGCCAATCCCTCACTTGGGTATCGTAGGTAAGCTTGCCGTTCCATCTTTCCAAATCATTATTGAGCATAATCCCCTCGACATCGGAAAAATTAAAAAAGGCTCCCACCGACGACTTTCCATTATTCTGTTGCACCGCCAATTGGTGGTTATGGGTAACGGCCGTTCGCGTAGCCTCATCTTGCCAATCGGTGTCGTACAGCGGTTTGCCACTGCTGTCGAACAGGCGGGGGTCGTCTGTAGTAAATTCGGGGGCGTCGGTACCCGGTCGGTATTTCGGGGCATTTGCGAAGCCTGTCTTTACTACTTGCAACCATTCTTCCGAATTTAAAAGGTCTAGTTTTTTTCGCAGATGGCCCAAACTCAAGTAACTGTCATACGATACGGTAACACCTTCGGTTTTAGCGCCCCTTTTAGTAGTAACCAAAATTACGCCATTGGCTCCCCTGGCCCCATATATAGATGTTGAAGAGGCATCCTTAAGGACCTCCATACTTTCTACGTTGTTCGGGTTCAGGAACTGAATATCTTCCATTACCACTCCATCGACTACAAAGAGAGGGTCGGAACTTGAGTTGATGGTTCCCAATCCCCTAATAATAATTCTAGGGGCGGCAGTAGGGTTACCTGAATTCAAATATACATTAGCACCTGCAACTCGGCCTTGAAGACCCTGAAGGGCATTGCCCACCGGCCTTTTCAGAATGGCATCGCCATCAACACTGGCTACAGATCCCGTAACATCGGATTTTCTTTGAACCCCATAGCCCACCACAACGACTTCCTCAAGTTTTGAAGCATCCAAAGCAAGTTGTATCTGTAGGGAGGAGCTGAACGAAACCTTTACTTCTTTTGATTTAAAACCAATGTATGAAGCCACAATCACGGCATTTTCACTTTCTACATTTAAAGTGAAGTTTCCATCAAAATCGGTAACCACACCGTTGGTTGTTCCCTTTTCCAAAATATTGGCTCCCGGTAAGGGCGTACCATCTTCGTCAACAACGGTTCCCCTAACTTCCGATTGTTGGGCGCTAGCGATACTAAGGTTTTTAGAGATAGAGTGTTCTAATAGATCAGGAGTGTTTGTTGAAAGGGACAGAAATGATTTCGGTTGAGATACCGCCGAAATTGAAAGATTGGGAACTAGAATAATGAAAAATAGAATTTGTAACGACAAGGAGCTTTTGAACAAAGTGCATCCTGTACATTTTGTTTTTGCATGTTTTTTCATGGTACAATCAGATTAGTTAGTTAAGATGCCCTCTTTAAAAAGAGAACCAGTAGTAGATTGAAATTGAGTTAAAGGGTTTTCTTCATAGGCACTTATACATAAGGGTTAAGTATTTTTTTTGAGAAAGCTGGCCAAAGTAACCAGTCAACCAAAATATTCGAAAAGAATTGTTAACGTAGGAAAGGCCTAGTTAATTCGTTAGAAAATTCATGAATTTTATATTTCCGGAAACTATATGTTTCATCAAAAACTAGATATTCGACGAAATACATCCCACAGTGGCAATTGATCGTAGATTTATGCTTCCTTAAAATTCTATTCCTACAAACTCCTTTATCTTAGCCCTAGGAAAATATACTCGGCTAGCCATTTATCCGATGTCATTTTACCGAAACCCAAATACTTTATGAATCTTAAGCGAATTGTTATCGTTCTGTTTATTTTGGTCTCTTTACCAATGGTAGGACAGCCCTATACTACCCGAGATGTTCAAGCTTACCTCATACGTCTTGAAAAACTGGTAGACAAGCAATTGGCGCAGGGAAATATTGTTTTTGACGAAAAGGGACTTTTAGACGAACGGTCAAGGACCAAAGGAAAGGAAAAGGTTCAGGCCTGCTTTAAATTATATAACTTTTACATCTACAAATCACCCGAACTTGCAGAAGACTATAATAACGAGTCTCTTGAACTTTCTAAAGAAATAGCTTATACGGAAGGTTATCTGCAGTCGATTACCCATCAAGCATTTATATATTTCATGCAAGGTAAGTTTGACCAGGCATCTGAATTATTGGACCGTTTAGATTCAGAAAAGCTAATGGATCAATACCCTAAAATCATTGCTGACAACAGTGCGCTAAAATCATATATCCACACCGAGCGTGGAGCATATGATTTGGCTCTCGACACCTCTTTAAAAAATCTACGCTATGGGGAAGCAATAGAAAACCCTTATGTTTTGATGAAGGCCTACTCTTCGATTTCCCATCTATATTTAAGATTGGGGCAATATGAAAAGGCGCTTGAAAATTGCCTCAAGGGCATCGATCATTCCTTGGCCTTAAAACGGACACAAAATATTTTACCCAAGATAGACGAGATGGCCAGAATGGTCCATGTTTTACAAGGTAGTCGACCCGCCTCCGAAATCTACACCTTCTATCTAAAGCTAAAACAAAAATTACCGGCCCCTGGAGGCTATATTGAGAGTGCCGTATTTATGAATATCGCAAGTATATACATAGAACAAGGCGAATTTGCACTTGCCGAACAGTATCTCAATAGGGTGTTCGAACTTATCAATGAAAACGAATACAGGTTCAGGCTTCCTAGGGCCTATATCCTGAGGGCCGAACTCAGCCTTAAAAGGGCCGATACTACAGCGGCCATAAAAAGTTATACGGCAAGCTATGGAACGGCGAGAAAAATCAATGCCTTTGATGTGGTCAAAGACGTGAGCTATAAATTGGCAAAGCTTCACCAAGCCAAAGGAAATGTAGAACTGGGACAGTCTTTCTCGGCCATTCATTGGGCCGTTCGCGATTCGCTTTTTTCCTTAGAAACCAACCAGAGAATACAAATTCTAGAGGCAAGCAGAAGAATCAACGAAATTTCCAAAGAAAAGGAAATACTTGAAATACGTACCAAAAACCAAGAAGAACGCTATGTATTTATACTCCTTGTACTAACGCTGACCCTTATATCTGGTGGTATCGCCACATATTCGTATTTTAAGGTAAGAAAGAAAAACCGGCTCTTGTTTTATAGGACCAAAGAGCTCATACAAGAAAAGATACACCAACAGAACAAGGCTCACCATTCCGACAAACCAAAAGAAACCGTCCCCAAAAGATTTCGTTCCCATGAATATATTGATGAAGATATCAAGGAAATCATATTAATAAAGCTGAAAAAATTCGAAAAAAACAACGATTTTCTAAATCAAAAATGCAGCCTTTCATCGTTGTCGGAAGAACTACAGACCAATCAAAAATACTTGTCACAGGTAATCAACCATGAAAAAAAATCGAATTTCAACAACTATATCAACGAGTTAAGAATAAACTACCTTCTCAAACGTTTGGTCGAAGATGAAGATTTCAGAAATAGTAAGCTAAGTTATATTGCCAGTGTATGTGGATTCAACAACCAAAACACCTTTTATTCGGCTTTCAAAAAACGTTTGGGTATTCTCCCCTCATACTTTATTAAACAACTCAACGAAGAAAAAGAGAAGGAGCAAAACTAATTTACTTCTTTTTTCTTCGCTTCCGCCAACGCCCTTTTCTTCTTATAAAATGCCTTGTCGGCTACATAAATGGTCTTTTTCACTTCACAGAAGACAATATCACGAGCCTTGTTCATCAAGTAAGTCGTCTTTACAATGTCGATCGCATCTTCTTGCGCTACCCTTTGCTTGATTTTCTCTACTTCCTCCCAACTGTATTCAAAATCGGCATAGAGGTCTTCTTTGGCAGGCCTTTTAAAGTAAATTGCGGCAGACTTGTCCCAAACCACATAATCGTCGCCAAGTATGTTAATGAGCTGAACCATGGGTATGGGATCAACGGCCGAGAACATACTTCCTCCGAATATAGTGTTTACATAATTCCGGTTTTTATACCCAATAGGCAATTTCACCGTCACCTTTCGCAAATCGGACGAAACCGCTTTCACCCTTGCCGTGCTACGACGGTACATAGGCGAAAGGTTAAAACCGTATTTCAATAATTTATGCTTGCCTATAAAACGGGAGCCGATGTCGACCAAATCACTATAAAACGACATTAGATGTATCTAAATTACCAATTGGGAACAAGGGCTAAAATTACCACTAAGTACCAAATAAAAAAAATGAAGGAAAAAACGGGGAGTAAAAGAAAAAGAACTTTCATCAGATGAAGTCCTTAAAAAAGACAATAGGTGCAGACGCGATTCCTATTTTCGAAAGAAATAATAAAATACGAACGATATTTTCATCTAGGCCGATCCGTGCTTTTTCAAAAAGGGGGAACATTTATTTCGTTCTATCATAAACAGCGATAAACGGCCTTCTCAAACTTCCTATCAGACATATATCGCCCGTATTTCAATACCCCAAAATTAGGGTACAGAGTCAGAAAAAACTTATAGTTTTCGATAAACAGCGTTTATCTACATGTGAATGCCTAGATACCTATAGACGAGTCGTTATTTTAAGATGAAATGTAGAAACTGGGCCACTTTAAGCGTTCTGAAAGCTTTCTTCCTTAAAGTCTTGAAACCAAAAAGAGCATCGCTAAATGCCCTCTTCCGTTGATTTTAAAACTCAATTTCTATTTCAGGACCTCGGACTGTAGGCGTTCCACCTGTTTGGCACTCAAGCCTTGTCTGTAATAGACATCGGGCCGGTGATTTACCCGGTGTTCCTTCATTTCGGGGTCATCTAGATCAAGGCTCAGGTCACAGTCGAAACGAACGAGTTTTGAATGGTATTTGCCTTTGCCCCCTAAATTGATAAAGTGGGCAAGGCCCCAAGTAACGCCCCTGCCATAATCGGTATCGGTAAAGGCATCCGGCACATAGGGAGCGCCTGCATAGGGCATCAACTCGGTAATGGAGGCAATTTCAAAATTTACCCAATCTTCGGCATATTGTACGGTATTGTGTTCGGGACCGTCTTTATAGACCAAAGCCGCAACCCCTTCCCTGAAGGGAAACAATGAAGTCTCATGCCCCGAAGTTATTAAGGGATTCAGGGGATGCTTTGTAAAAGGCCCCAAGGGATCATCAGCAATAGCGAGTCCTTGCATACGTACCTTGTCGGGTTTTTCACCAAAATCGGATTTATAATAAATATAGATTTTACCATTGTGAACAAGGGGATACGGATCGTGAATGGAATATTGGTCCCACTCCCCTTCTCCCCCGTTCGGGATCACTACCTTATTATACGGGGTCCATGGGCCATCGGGCGAATCGGCATAGGAAACGGCAACAGGGCAATCATCCCCTCTTTTTCCGCTCGCCTCCATAAAGCCTTGGTAATACAGGTAATATTTGCCCTTCCACTCCAAAATATCGGTAGTCGTTACCGACCGCCATCCTACCAAGGGTTTTTTAGGTCTTTTTATGGCCACCCCTTGTTCTTCCCAAGTAAAACCATCGGAAGACGTAGCATACCAAATTTCGGACAGGTCCCAGTCGGAAGAGGGAATGGTATCATTACTCTCATCTGCCCCCCGCGGTGGCGTAGAAGTATTTCTATACGTGTACCACACGTAATACTTCCCCTTGTGCAAGAGTATTTTGGAAGGATCCCTTCTTGTAATCGTACCATCGTTTCCGTTGTAATCGAAACCTTTGAGCTCAGTATATTTAAATTGGCTAAAAAGCTCGTTATGCTGTGGCTGCGGTGCTTCGTAGTCGGTATAGATTCGTTCCATTGCGGCACTCATCTTTCGGTTGGGTTTTTCGCTAGGCAATATAAAAGGGAAGCCCCTTTGATCGGCTTGCTGTTCTACGTATGGTTTTTTCTCGGACTGATCTTGACATGCTCCCAACAAAAAAAGTAGGGCAACGATTGTAGTGATGTTTTTCATGGCTTGGTCTGGTTATGGTTTTATTGTCTTTTCTATTTTCCTAAATATTCAACATAGGTGTAGTATACCCCATAGGTCTCCCCTCCCTCCATAAAGTCGTTGACCAACATGGTCTTTCCTTCTTGAAGGTTCAAGATAAAATCTACACTGTGGGCTCCGGCATCAATGGACCGCTCTTGGATTTGATTGGCAATTTGGATCCGTACTTTTTCAGGATGCATGCTTTTGTAGTCATATTGGTTTTTAGGGTTCTTTTCAGGAATGCCCCAAATGGGCCCGGAACATTCTTTGGGCCAACGCATACAAGAAATTTTATACTGCCCCGCTTTTTCGACTTTAATAGGATGGGTATTGTTCCTGTTCTTGATTCCCGATGCCACCTGCTCCGGTTTCCAGATACCCCCATCTTCTCCAATGGCGTGCTGAATGGTCAGTTTAATTTCTTTCTGGTTATCGTTACCGACAATACTCACCGGAAACTCTTGGTATTCATTCCCCGATTTGGCCCTGTTCAAAAATGCTTCGTTTTGAGCCAATAAACCTTCTACTACTTTATTGTTTTTTGAGGCCACATCATGGTCTTGATGCGGGTCCTTCCCTATGTCGTATAAATTCGTTCCGTTTACCAGCCGCCATTTCTTGTTGAGTATCGCGGTTTCATCGGTATCGTGTGGGCTACGCCAATCTTGACGGTGGTGTACAAAGACCGTTCTTTTCTCATCGAGCTTTCCGTTTTTGAGCAATAGTGGAGAAAAATCGATTCCGTCCAACTTCATTCTTTCGGGAATTTCAAGACCACAGAGACCGGCCAAGGTGGGAATCAGGTCTACATGCGCCGTTAATTCGTTCAAGTCTTTCCCTCCTTTTATCTTACCGTCTTTCCAACGTATAAAAAAGGGTACCCGATGACCTCCTTCGTAACGCTGTCCCTTTTTTCCCCTAAAACCTTTATTAAAACCCAGTTTACCGTCATCACTCACACCGCCTCCCGAACCGTTATCGGTCATATAGATCAGTATGGTATTGTCGGCCAATTTTTGTTTTTTCAGATAGGCTTCGAGTTTTCCGAAATTCTCATCAATATTGGTAATCATTCCATAGAATTCGGCACCTACTATTTTATCGCCTACCAAATGTCGGTAAGGCGCTGCATATTTTTCCGCGACGATAAACGGACTATGGGGCGCATTGGTAGGCAAGTACAAAAAGAAAGGCGCTTCTTTGTTCTTATCGATAAACTTCATGGCTTCTTGAAACCATACATCGGTACAATAGCCTGAAAACTGTTTAGGCTCATTGTTAACGTAGTACACATCGTCGTTGTAACTATTCCCCCAATAATCGGACAACTCGCCCACACCTCCGGCCTTATGGTGGACCGCTACGTCAAAACCACTATCGGTAGGCCTTGAGGGGTAGTTATCGCCCAAATGCCACTTGCCGAACATTGCCGTTTTATAACCGTTCCTTTTAAACACATCGGCCATGGTAAGTGCATTTTCCGCCAAGGCATCACGTCCCTTATATGTGGCCCATGTACCGTTATTGACGGGGTATCTTCCGGTCATAAGCGCCGCCCGTGTAGGAGTGCACATAGGACTTACATGAAAATCGGTCAGGCGTACGGCCTGTTTATAAAACTTATCGATATTCGGGGTCTTTATCCACGGGTTACCATGGCAGGCCAAATCACCTATCCCTTGATCATCGGTCATTACCAAAATCACGTTAGGCGGTTTTACCTCTTGTGAAAATCCATTCCCCAGAAAAAGCGCCATCCCTAATAAGAATACGCCCTTTATCCCTTTGTTCGTTATCCGTTTAAATTTTTCCATATGTATTGAAAAGAATTATTTTTAGCTTTTGCCCATTAATGTCACATCGCTTTTCCAAGTCGCCCCCGACCCCTCAAAACTAGCCATAGAAAACAACAAAGCTTAAAAAAGATACTTTACAAATATTATACAAAAGATAATTACGCCCTCATAAAGACGATATTCCCTTTAATATTTAATATCTTGATTCCAGTAAGCTTAAAACCCCACATGAAACTGTATTTCAGATATTTACATATTTTTATATTATTCTTCTACATTCATACGGGCCTGTTTTGTCAAAACAAGGCGCATAAAAACCATATACAAGACAGCACATCCTACTATACAAACCAAATAAAGAAGGCCGTAACCAAATCGAAGCTGTTTCCCGATAAATCTTATCACATGTTCGATGTTTCCAAAGCCTATTTTGAAAAAAAAAGAGACACGGTACATATAGTACACTGTCTCTTGGGCATGTCGGAAATTCAAAAGAAGAAAGGAAAATTCAGTCGATCATTCGATCACCTATGGCAGGCCAAGTACTTAAGCGATTTTTCTAAAAACAAGGCGCAGAAAGTGCGAATACGTATTGACCTGGCCCGTCTTTACGATGAGTTCAATATGAACGAACAATCGGTCTTACATTTAGGAGAGTCCCTAAAAATCGCAAAGGAAATATACGTTCTCGATTCCACCCAGGTAAAACATCTGATTTCCAGTTATATGTACATGGCCGTACGGCAGCGCAAATCGGGGAATCACCATAAAGCCATGCAGTACTTAGACTCTTGCTTTATCAACCCATCGGTCAAGCTCGAAAAAAGTGTAGAGATGCCCTTCTGGGATGCCGAGCGAGGAAAAATCATGCAAGAACTCAAACAGTACGGCAAGGCAAGCACTTATTTACATCTTTCACGCAAGCATACGCTAGACAAACAAGCGAACTACCGCCCCAATATCTCTATGTACCTGGGCGATTTAAAAAAAGACCTTGGCCAAAAGGATAGTGCGCTCTATTTCTACAATGAAAGTTTATCGCTGAGCCGTGACCACGGGTTTAGAAACGATTTAGAAGCCGAAGTACTACGTAAGATCGCAGAAGTATATTCCATGAGCGGGGAAAAGGACTTGGCCTACGACTATCTCATTGAATCGACCCGTACCGCCGACCAAATCCTACAGGCAAAAAACCAGACGAACAGTGAACTTTTTCAAATTAAGGACACCTACCTCAAGTCCATTTCAAAAAAGGATGCCCTTTTAGAGCAAAAAAACATCATCATAGAGAAAAACTTCCAGATACAACGCCGGCTTCAGATTATCATGGGGCTCTTGGTTTTGCTCGGGATCGTAATCTTTATTGTGGTACGTACTAGGCTCAAACTGAAAAAAACCGTTTTACGCCAAAAAGAAGCGGAATTGCACACTAAACTTATAAGTGAACGAAGCAAAAACGAGATTGAGATTAAAAGCAAACAACTCACCTCTTATGCCCTTCAACTCATAGACAAAGACAGTGCCATCGATGAGCTACTCGATATGTTGAAAAAAGAAGGCTCGCCCCGCTACAAGTCGCTTTTCAGCAAATACAAAAAGGGATCTAACGACCTGTGGAACGAATTCAACCTTCAATTTACACAGGTCAACTCCGCTTTCTACGATAAACTAAAAGAACATCACCCAAGCCTGAGTTCTACCGAACAAAAGCACTGTGCGCTTATAAAACTGAACCTAACGACCAAAGACATGGCCCGGATCTTAAATATAGAACCCCATAGCGTTCACGTCTCACGTTCTAGAATTCGAAAAAAAATGGGGTTAGAGCGCTCACAAAACCTAGAAAATTACATTTCAAGTATCTAGCTTTAAAAACGCAGGGGCTGGCCACGCCCCTAATATTTCATAGGTTCGAAAATCTACTATTCCGTTTTTGCCTTTGAACGGGCCTCAGTCGTTTCCTTAACAATGGCCTCGGCAATTTCAGGGTAATTCCACTCAAGGGTATTTCTATTAAAAATACCGAACTCATCAACATTCCCGTTATCCCACCAAATGGGACAAATGCCCCTTTCGGCGCAGGCCCTGGCATAGAATTCGGCATGGGCCAAGCGGTCTTCGGGATTATCACTGAAGGTTGAGCCCCACTCCCCCATGACCACGGCCCTATTATCTTCGACGATGAATTTATCACGGATTTTATCCAACTCCGCAAGTAAGGCGGTTTTGTCGGCTTCGGTTCCCCAAGTGGAGTCCGTTCCATCCAAACAAAACTGATAAGGGAAATAGCTATGCACCGATACAATAACATTTTTATCCCCATTGGGTACAAGATAGTCGTTCAAAGCATTTGAAGCGGTACTTGCAGCATAGGTAGACACCATTATTTTTCGCTTTGCATTATTGCCCCCCGTGGCCCGAATGGCATCGACACTGACCTGGTGATATTGATTGACGGCATCACGGCCTTCTTGTGTACCTCCTTTCCATTCCTCGGGCGTACCCTTATGTCTCGGTTCATTTAGGGTTTCAAAAATAAGGTAATCGCCGTAAGTCTTGAACCTATTGGCTATTTGCGTCCATACCTTCGAAAGTTCATCTTTTACTTCATCGGCCTTTTCATAGGTAGGAAGGATCCATGTTTCATCATGGTGTATATTTATGATCACATACATCTCATTTTCGAGGGCAAAATTGGCAATGGCCTCGACCTTATCCAACCAATTTGCTTCAATAAGATAGTCTGGGCCCTCCCCTATATGAAACTTCCAAGTAACCGGTAAACGTAAGGTTTTAAATCCCATTTTGGCAATTTCATCGATCATGGCCTTAGTGGTCAAGGGGTTTCCCCAAGCCGTCTCGTCACTGTTATAGGTATCCATTGCATTGCCCAAGTTCCAACCGGCCCCCATGTCAAGAACGAATTCCTTAGGGGCTATCTCCCTCATATTGCCGTCATCCTCCCCATCTTCTTCATTCCCTTCTTCTTTTGACATTTCGCGTATGTCAGGATCACCCGAGACATGAGCCCCATCTGAATGCTCCTTTTCGCCACAAGACGTAAAAAGACTGAAGTTTACACTAAGCACCATAAAAATTAGAACTGTTTTTCTCATGCGATATAAATTTTAGGGGTTTAGGGAGACCAGAAAGAGAGGCCTCCATTGGTTTTCTGTATGAATTCAAATTGCGTTGTTCCCGTGTTACCTTAGGAACATAAGGGCATAATTAAGGCCGGTCAATTGTGGTAATCAACCGGCCTTTTTTCCGTAACTCTCGACCGTAATAGTTGCTTTACTCCGATCGAAAGGTTACACTAACTACTCAACTAAAAGACTATAATTTTTCTAACTTCACGTACTGTACCATTATACCGTTGGTCTGGTTTCCGATATCCAATAAGACCCGGCCTCCAGTTGTGGTTTCGCTACCCATGGTAAACTCCTTTTCATAAGTCTGGTACTCGGTATCACCGGCCAACCATATACCGCCACCACCGTCGTATGCTTGCCAGCCGTCCCTTCCTGTACCGTCGCCTACCGATAGGGTAAACCAGAAGTCTCCTTGGCCAGGATAGGCTTTTACTACCGTGGTAAGTTTATACTTGGCTCCTTTTTCCAATATTATGGAAGGCTTGAACAACTGAACATCCCATGGATTGGCCCCTGGCACAATGTCTTGGGCTACAAGAACTCCCTCTTCCGCGGAGATGTTTACCGAGCCGCCACCATTTTGATTGGCGCTCCAACCATCGAGTCCTCCTGTAAAATCGGACTCATAAATTGTTTCGGAACCTAGCGGTATGGAAACGGTATCGACAAAATCTGGATAAGTAACCACTATTTCGGTGGTGCCATCTACATATACTTCCCCTTCGGCGGGTGTGGTAACAATCTCATAGATAGCAAAATCCTCACTCGAAACGATAAGATCTTCCTTCCCGTTTATCGACAACCTTAGGGTCAAGCCTTTAAGGGCTATTACCTCCCCGTCTTTATACAAGGTTTTCTCCGGTTTCGTTTCTATGGCCATTCCGGTTACATCAAGAGGATTGACCGTAATAGGAACCGCTAAGGAAAGTCCCGTTGCATGCGAAACCTGAACCTCGCTATCGGTAGCTATCAGTTTCGTTTCATTGGCGGGAGTGGCCGTAAGTTCAAAGGCTTCAAAATTTTCGAAGGGAACAACCACCTCTTGACCGTCTGACATAGTAAAGGTCAAAACCATACCTTCCAAATCAAGCCTTTCCCCGATTTCGTATTCGCTTATGGTCGGTGGTGTTGTAACAACGCCACTTAAAGGCGCAAACGGAACCACTTCTATGTCTTGTGCAACCTTTGCCTTGGTAGACACATAGCTTACCATAACTTCAGAATCGTCTACGGAAACGATATCACCATTCATTGGAACCGTTTGAATTTCCGTACCAAAATCATCGAATGCCACATCTTCCTTGGTTCCGTCTTCCATTACCAAGGTTACGACCATACCGGTCAAATCAATTTTTTGACCGTCTACATAATTCGCTTTAGCCTTCGTTTTCACTTCAAGTTCGACGACGTTATTGGTAACGCTGATGGCCTGTATCAAGCCTTTTCCGGAGTCTCCAATGGTTATGGTAAGCTGTTGATGTGAAAAATCAAGTACGGTACCATTTGCAGGGTCGGTAGTGATATTTTCGGCCCCAAAGGAAGCAAAGGGAACATCTACCATACTGCCATTCTTTTGCATGGAAATAACAAGATCGGAAAGGTCGAGCTGCTCGCCCAATACATAGGCCACTTTCGGCAAGGTTTTCATGCGTACGCTTGATGATACCTCCTCTGCCCCGTCATCGTCGTTATTGCACGAAGAAAATACCATGATGGCCATGACCATCAGTAAGGCCGCGACTCTGTTATGTGTAAAATTTAGAATATGTTTCATTTTCCAATTTTATTTTAGTTCAATTTCAAACTCTTCAAAAACCGCCGTTCTATCCCTGATGACCAAGGTATCCTTAACTGCATGTGTTTCTGAATTGTCGACATCCGTATAGGTATAATCCAAATAAATGACATCTCTTGGTTTTCCTCCCCAAGTATCCCCACCTTCGACAAATTTACCGGTACCACTTACGTTGTAGGGGTCGTCTTTATAGCTGGAAATAGAACAGGTATCATCATCGAAGGAAAGTTCCAATGCTACGTTACCGGGGCTGGAGTTTTCGCCTCGCCCAATGATATTCTCTAGGTGCACTTTATTGAATCCGCTGGTTTCAACAAAGGCGATTTCATCATCAATGGTAAATTCCGCATTATACTCCCTACCCAATATCGGTGTACCGGTGGTAATCATATCCCTACCCCTTCGCAGGTAGTTGCCATGAAATCGGTTCATGTATTTAATACCGAAAAGGGTATAATCTTTAGGAAGAATATCCCAATGCGCAGCATTGGCCCTATCGGGATTGGTCACGTTATCAAAGCTACGGCCCGAAAGCACGCTGTCGATATTATCGGCCTGGGTAATTCTAAGGGGGATGACATAATTCGTCGTATTGACCTTTCCAAAAGATAAGGTATCGTTGAAAAAATTGTCGTACAACTGCACTTGTATGCGAGCCTTGGTATCACCGGAAGCAATGGTTACCGGACTTATGCTTTCAAAAGTGTAGTAATCCGCTGGTAGGGGCTTTACATTGGCCACGTTAGCCAATAGGCTGTTATCTACTTCAAAATAAATTTTTCTTTCTTCATCGTTCGAATAAACACCGGTCATCAAGGCCGTAATTTCAAAACGATAGGCATTATCCTCCTCGTTGATTCCTTGATCATAATTACCAAGAATTAATGTTCTGGCAGGCGTTTGGTATGGAAAATAGACGGTTTGCGTATCAAAATCATCAAATTCAGGTTCTGTATTGCTACACGATACCAAGAATAAGACTGAAAGTATACCAATAAAATATCTTGTGTTCATAAAATGAAAAAATTAAATTAACATTTTGGCCGAAGCTTAAATTTATATCTTTTAAAAATACCCCTACCAACCTTGGTTTTGCTCAATTAAATTGAACCTTACCACTTCGTTTTGTGGAATAGGCGCATAGTTGGCATTCGCATTATAGAGCCTTGGTTCTACCGTGAAACTTTCATAATTAGTTCCATCAAATTGCAATCCTTTGGCATCCGGGGTTTGATCGAAAAGATTCCACCTTCTTAAATCGTACAAACGATGTCCTTCGAAACAAAGTTCCAAACGACGCTCGTTACGGATTAAATTCCTCATGTCTTCTTGAGAGCTAATACTACTCAAATAGGCATCTGAATTATCAAGGCCAATACCCGCTCTTTGCCTTATGGCCCCAATGATATTTCTAGCGGACATACCACCTACCATTTGGTCTGGGCCTCCCAATTCATTAGCTGCTTCGGCCAGCATAAGGAACAGATCCGTATACCGTACATAAACGTTTATTTTTTCTGAACTGGAAATTGAACCATCAGCACTTATTACCACTTTTTGATCCAATAATTTTTTTAAATAATACCCTGATCGTGTTGAACGTTGGGAAATCTGATCAATACCGTCAACACCTCCATCGTTAGTAATGCTTACCACTCTTCCATTTAGATCATTGCCGTTATAGAGTATGTAGCGCTGCAATCTCATATCCCTATTTTCAAAAGGATTCTCCGGGTTATAGTCAGGATGGGCTTCCGAAAAAGGAAAACCGTCTAACATTGGAAAAGCTTCCACTAAATTTTGAGATGGATTCAGCCTGCCTTCTCCATTAAGAGAAGGAGGGAAATGCTGGCTTTCTACCCAAGTCATATCAGTAGAAGCATTGCTTCTCCAAAGTACTTCTGGAAAATTTCGCGTACCTACCGGAAATTCATAGAAGTTATAATACCCATTGGGGTCAAGTCCGCCAAGGCCACCGATATCATTTAAAAGTTCCGCAAGAAGATCAGCAGCTTCTTGATAGTACCCGCCTTGTCCGTTCATAAAAGCAGGACTGGCCGCCAACAGATACAACTTGGCCTTAAAAGCTTTGATAATCCTGCCGTTTATTCTACCGTCTTGATCTTTACCGAAAACAAATTGGTATGTATCGTCATTTGTATCGTTATATCTGGAAGGTCTTTTTGCCAAATCACCATCATAATCCATTGGTAAATATTCGAGTGCCTCATCAAAATCGGCCACAATTCTGGAAACCGTTTCTTCAAAACCCAACCTAGGCGTGTTGAAATCGGCATCAAATTCAAGGAACTCGGAAATATATGGTATACCCAATAATTGTCCTGAAACACCACGCCCCCCGTGTTCCTGTAAAATCCAAAAATGTCTAAGGGCCCTAAGGGCAACCGCTTCGCCATATAAGCGTTGCTTAAAAAGCTCATTGGTCTCTTCGTCCCTCTTCCATTCTACCTGATCTATCAGGGTGATGAACTTATTGGCATAGAGCACCTGCTCATACATACCCCACTTATTTGTAAAAGGGTTTTGGGCGTTCCATTCGCCGGTTGCCATCCTACGGTAGCTACTCAAGAAGTTGTTTACGGCATCATCCGTTGCGGCATCATTAAAATAGAGCTGATTCACCAGTCCCTCATATGCATTGAGCAATACCCCCTCGGCAAATGCAGGATCAAAATTCAGACGGTCTTCCCCTAACAAATTTTCATCAACGGGTTCCACCAAGCTACACGCCATAATTGATGAAAATAACGTGAAAAGGGTTATATTTTTTAGTATGTTCTTCATTTCAATTTTATTTTTCACATTAAAACTTCATTCTTGCCCCAAAAGAGAAATAGCGGAACATTGGATCAAAACCTAGCTGTAATTCCCTAATATCCTTGTTTTTCGAAAATTCCGCCAAATTAGACACTGAAGTAAAAAGATTGATATCCTTCATATTCAATTTGTCTACCAATTGGGAAGGTAGGTCAAATGTTAACTGCACTCGCTGTATTCTAAAGTTGTCATTACTGTACATCCAATAGGTAGAGGTCTTATCAAAATTGTTCGTGTTACCAATGGAAGATAGTCTTGGGAACGTAGCTGTATCAGCTGTAGCTTCGGTCCATCTGCCCTTTACCACTTCGGAGTACTTCGCGTCTCCCTGTGGTCTGTAATAATCTCCGGACAAAATGCCGTCCCTACCTACTTCCGCAGTAAAGAGAGCGAACAAAGTAAATGCCTTGTAAGACCACGTAAAATCAGACCCAAAACTCCAAGGCGCTCCGTACAATCCAATTTGCACCATGTCTTGATCGTTTATAACATCGTCTCCGTTTTGGTTCTTATATTTAATATCACCAGGTCGTACCGTACCGTATTGTGTTGGCAAATCGCCTTTTAAGCTACCATCTTCATTAAAATCGTCCACACCGAACAATCCTAAAGACTCAAGACCCCAGATGGCATCTACAGGCGTGCCTTTTCTATTTTGATATTCGTCTTCGTAAACCTCATCTACCTTTGTTCTCTTTGATTTGGTGTACAATGCCCTAGCCCCTATATCAAAAGTAGAGTTCTCCGTTTTTGTGTGGTAGTTTACACCGACCTCAAAACCTGAATACTGATCCTCGTTAAAGTTACTGTAAGGTCTAAACGAGCTGTAATAATCAGGGTATAAGGTAGAGGCCCTAATTACTTTTTCTCCCATGATGGACTGAAAAACATTGGCCTCTAACCAAAGTTTTTTGAACATTAATGCTTCAAAACCTAAGGTGTAATCCGTTCTTTTCTCGAAATCCAAACCTAAATTCTGACCCCGTAAGATTTTTGTAGATGCATTGTAGTAACCCGCACCATTGGTATCACCCCAATTGTATCCCCCTCCGTTTTGCTCATAAATGGCATCATACAGAAAATAATCTTGAATACCTAGGTCTGTATATATCACACCAATGGATGATCTTATCTTCAGATAATCTAACCAAGACGATTCTTTTAAAGAAGACTCTTCTGACAATACATATGCCAAGCCCAAGGACGGGGCAAATTTACCTCTATTGCCATCGGCCAATTTTACGGAGTTCACGTAGGCCCCGCTTAGATTGGCGTATAATTTTTTCTTGTAATTGTAATTAAGGCTAAGCGCTACATGGCTGTTTTTAGCGGACTGTTTTTCATCCTTTACATAGGTATTATTGGCAAATCCGATTAGTGATGCATCGATAAAATGGTTGTCCTTAATTTGTTTTTCATAGTTCAAAAGACCATAAAAACCATATCTGATGGCAAAAACGTTGGTGTTCACACTTTCAACCTGGTCCTTAAGGTCATTATCCCTTACGTTGACCAAATCGACAATTTTATTTTGATCGTTCCAAGTCGGTTGATACACCGCATACTTATTCTGAACACTTAAGTTATAAATGTTGTAAAAATCAAAACTCACGTAGCTTTTTGCCGACAGCCCTTTGGTAATGGCACTCAAGTCGAAATCTATAGCATTGTTCACCTGACTCATACGGGTCATGTTCGTTTGGTAGCCCCCTGCATAAATACTAGCTATGGCCCCCCCGTTATACACTTGGTTCCCTCCGAGAAGAAAGCCATCATACTGGTTGGCCGCATCAACAATGCCGCGTAATTCAGGATTTGCCGAAAAATCTATCTCACTTATGGGCAATAATGGGGAATACAAGTTAGGTCTAATAAGGCCTCCCGAAGCGTAAATATTACTAAGCGATGTTTTATTCTTATCAATAATAGCCACAACATCTAAGCTACTTTTGATCCAATCGTTTACTTTAAAATCTATATTACCCCGTACATTGAACCGTTTGGCTCCTTTGTCATTTTCAGGATTTACCGACTGAAAACTACCGTCTGACTTAAACCCTAAGTTAATATAGAACTTGGTATTTTCAGAGCCCCCCGCAAAATCTGCGGTTACATTGGAATAAGGTGTTAATGGGTTAAAATTTCCATCGTCATAAAAATCAACATTTGGATATCTATACGGATTAGTACCGCTTCTGTGGTTTTGTATTTGTTCCGCAGAATATAGTTCGCCCAAACCGTCGTTGACACGGGCCTCGTTAAAATACTCCATATAATCTGCCGAGTTCAAATAATTGGGCATACGAATAGGCAACCTTACCCCTGTACTGGCACTAATATTAAACTGTTTTTGAGTGGAACCTCGTTTTGTGGTTACCACTATGACCCCGTTTCTGGCCATGGAACCATAGAGGGCGGAAACATTTGCATCTTTTAATATGGTTATCTCCTCTATTTCCTCCATATTCAATAGGTCAATACTACGACCCGGGATGCCATCAACCACGATCAAGGCCTCTCCTAATCCGCGGACACTGCTACCTCCCGATAAACCCGTTAGCCTTCCCCCAAGGGCATCGCGTACCCATTGCGTTGTATCATACTTTAAAAAGTCACCCGGTTTTACGGTAGACGAAGACCCTACAATATCTTGTTTTTCCGCGGTGTGGAAACCTAAGTTTATATCTTCATTTAAATAGGACTCCAACCCATTAGGTGCGTTCTCTAAAATAACCGTACTGGTCGAATCTATTGTTTGCGCCGTTACCGATAGGCTGCATAGCATACAGAGGGATCCACCGAGCAGGAGTTTTGTAAGTATATTCAATCGTATCATAAAATATGGTATTGTCTAGTGGTGAAAACAGTTTTAATTACCAACCTGGGTTTTGTGGGAAACCTTCATATATTTCTGTATCGTTTTTAGGGAAGGGCAACCAATAGTGCTTATCCTCAAAAACCTTGGTTCTTAAGACCCTTTCTACAAAATTTATGGGTTTGCCTTCGGCATTCCGGTCAAAAATTATCTCAGTTTTAAGCTTGTACTTTTCTTGAGTTCCTAATTTCCATCTTCTAATATCCATCCAACGATGCGATTCATAGGATAATTCTACCGCCCGTTCCCGACGTATTTCATCCATAAAAGCGTTATCGCTGGTAAGGTATTCAGGCCGCACGTTTAAGCTGCCATCGGGCACTGCCCTTTCTCTAATTTTGTTAATGGCATCAAGTGCGGATAGTTCAAAACCTTGTGGTTTTCCATTGATTCCATAAGCAACCAATGCCGCTTCGGCATACATTAAGTACACATCTGTTAATCGTACGTGCAGACGCCATGCAAATACACCTTGATTATCAAAATTGTTAAATCCTATTGGAAACCATTTTTTAGCTACGTAACCCGTTCTTGTTCCATTTCCTTTGTTAGGATAGCGGTGTGCGCCTTCCCTAAAGAATTGGGCATAACGATGCACCTCGTTTTCGCCGGTGGCGGCACCAAGGTTCTCTACCATTTGGTCCCCATCCAAAACAATCCATTTGTACAGCCTTGGATCCCTATTCTCCCAAGGATTGGCCGGGTCGTATAGCGGACTATCTTCACAGGACAAACCATCACTCATACCAAAATTGTCTTCAATATAATTATGGGTAGGAAACGAAGCGAGGTTATTTTGACCAATCGCCCCCAACTGCCAGTTGGTCGACAGAAAATTTTGAAACCAGCCAACAGAACCTGCCTGACTAAAAATATATTCCGAAGAATAAGGGTATCTCCCCTGCGTAGAATAGAAAACACTTTCATACTCGTCCCAAGGGGTTAAACTGTATCTTGACATTTTAAGAACCTCGGCAAAGGTATCCGCCGCGCGCTTTGCCAATTCTTTATCATAGTCATAGGTACTACTGCTATTTTGCATGAGCGGACTGGCTGCATACAGAAGGTTCTTTGCTTTTAAGGACAAGGCCGCCCCTTTTGTAAGCCTGAACATATTTTCGCCTCTCGATTTTAGTCCGGGCGCAAAATCGGGATCGTCCCAATCAACCGGCAGTAAATCAACAGCTCTTTGAAAATCTTCGTCTATTTTAAGTGCGGTTTCCGACCATTGCGCAGGTCTTTCCAATTTCCAATCATCCTCAAGAACACGGTCTATATATGGAATGCTTCCCCAAAACTTCATGATTTCATGGTGAAAAAATGCCCTAAAAAAATAGGCTTGCCCCAAAATCACATCTTTCTCTACCTGGTTGGCCCCCGTCATTAGACTATCCGCATCGGCAATAACAATATTTGATTTACGAATACCGGCCCAGCTACTCGGCCATAATTTAGCTCTGTCAAAAGGTAGTTCCGCATTGGTATTGGTCGGTCCGTCAAACATACTTCCCGGACCACTTCTTTGCCATTCCCAGTATCTTCCCTCATCAATAGCGTAATCAAATTGCCACGTATCGATACCCACGGCATCTTCGGCATAACAATGAAAATGTTGCCAGTGTGCGGCCGTACTGTAATCTACGATCATGGCGTACATTTCTTCTACAAAACCTTGGGCACTATCAAAGTTTTTAAAGACTTCTTCTTCTGTGAGTTCCGTCTCTATTGATTTATCTAGGTAATCTTCACAAGAGGCGAATATTCCCAGAAAACATATTCCTAATACCAGTTTGAATATCTTACGCATTGTCTACTATATTAAAAGTTAATGTTTAGCCCTATGTTATATCTTTTGAACGTAGGGTAATCACCTCTATATTCAGAGGCCGTTGAACCTGTGTTATCCTGTCTATCGTCAGGTAAGTCTGACCAGTATGCCAAGTCGTTACCGCTAACATAAACCTTATAACTACTTCCTTTCCCGGTTTTAAAGGTGTAGGCCAACTCAATATTTTTAAGTCGCACGAAAGAAGCATCATACCAGTTCCTATATGGATCGGTGCCCCCACCTGTACCCAACCAGGCTGGAAGTACTTCCTCGCCATCGGGATTATCTACACTCCAATAATCGGATTTGTACTCAAAGAAAAGCGGGGTCTCGAGCATGAACGTCCTATCTGTAAAGTTTTTGGTAGCATTGTTCACCCCATAAAACTGAACCATAAAGGAAAAGTTCTTATACCCGGTTCCCAAGGTGAGGTTATAGGTGTTCTGTGGCCTTACGGTATAACCAAAAGGAACCGCATCATCACTGTTTACAACCCCGTCACCGTTATAATCTATTTCATCATAATAGCCAGGGCGTCTGGTTTCTTGACTGTTCTCTTGAGGGGTTGCACCGTAGACATCATCCCAAGATTGTAACATATCGCCCCTGATGTTGACCCTGGGCTGCCCAATGGCAAACCCTTCTTCCTTTTGATAGCTTTGCTTTAAAAGGGGATCTTCTTTATAGATGATTTCGTCCCTTGCCTTGGTAAAAGCGAAATTCGACCATACATCCCAATTTTGCGTCAACTGTTTTTTATAGTCCAAGGATATTTCAATTCCTTCAACCGTTGTCTCCCCAATATTGAAATCTGCAGGCTGAAAGCCGAAGAAGCTGGGAACACTTCGGGAATCGGCCGGAACGATGATATCGTGCCGGTCTTCCTTAAAAAGGTCCACCTCTAAGGAAAGGCTGTTTTTAAGTACCGATAGTTCAAAACCTATATTGGCCTTTTCCGATGTTTCCCATTGCAAATTGGGGTTACCTATAATACTTTCCATTCTAAAGGTATATGGGGAACGTGTTCCGTAGGGACTCACATTGTTCATAAATGCACTACCGCCACTAGACCATTGCGAAAGGTAGGCCCATCTTTCACCGGCACTGTCATCACCAACAACTCCGTAAGACCCCCTAATTTTAAACTTGTCCAACCAAGTCGCCGATTCCATAAAAGGCTCGTTGCTCACCATCCAACCCAAGGCTACGGAAGGGAAAAGCTCAAATTTATAGCCCGGCCCATATTTCTCCGACCCGTTGTAGGCACCGTTTACATCAATAAAATAACGTCCGTCATAATTGTAGGTAGCCCGGGCCACCCAGTCCTCACGATATCTGGGAAACATGCTTCCTATGGCATATTCCTCCCTGTTCATCAACATTAATATGGTCGTATTATGCTTCTCTGCAAACGTTCTGTTATAGTTGAATGAAAGCTGATAGAACAATCGTCTGCTCGTTTCCCAATCTTGTATGGTAAGTCCGTTACGCTCCCAAGGATTCAAGACAAAATCGAACTGATTTGTTCCAACCGGCGAAACCAATTGAGCGGACCCGTCTTGGTCGTAAATTTTATAAACTACGTTATCCATACCACCGGGATTCTCCTCTACAACTCCGCCCCCACCTCTAAAATTATTGTCATAAGACAGGCGGCCCGTAAAACTCAACCCCTTAAGAAGGAAGTCCAGTTTCTGGTCTAGGACAAAATCACTGTTCACCTGCACCCTATGGTTTTTTGTAAAACCTTTTGCCGTTAATATTACGGCAGGGTTGCTCAGTTCAAAATTTTCAGTAATCGCCCTACCGTAAGTACCATCTTCATAAATAGGGGTATATAGGTTTGGTGCCAATGAATAAATACTGCTGTACAATAGCTGTGGGTCCGCTTGGTTTGAATTCTGAAGACCGTAGTAACCCGACAAGTTAACCGACAAGCGTGTTGTAGGCGTAATATCAAAATCTATGTTACTTCTATAATTAAATCTATCATAGTTGAAATTGGGCGTATAATCGCGTCCGTTATTAAAACTTCCCGCATCAAAAATATCGCCTACATGCTGATACGAAAGTGCACCAAAATATTTAACCGACTTTGTTCCCCCCGCTACGGAAAAATTCAATCTATAATCTGTTGCAAAATCCTTTTGCATCACATCTACCCAATCTACATCTGGATAGATACTTCTTTCCAAATCATTGGCCGGATTACGGTATTTTTCAATAATATCTACCGGGGTGTAATTTCTCCAAGCCTCTTCCCGAACAGGAACCGTTCTTTCAATGGCCTCATTGGCTACCATTAAACTATTGTAGGAATCATATTTTTCAGGAATTCTAGATAAGGTCTTTATGGCGGAACTGGCCGTAAGTGAAAGTTGGGCCTTTCCCTCCTTCCCCCTTTTGGTCGTGATCAATATTACACCGTTGGCTCCTTTTACACCGAATACCGCAGTGGCAGAGGCATCTTTTAAAACGGACAGACTTTCTATGTCACCAGAGTCTATATCATTCATACTCCGTTCAATGCCATCAACCAAGATCAAAGGTTGCCCCCCACCGTTCCAAGAACTTTGGCCTCGGATGAAAATTTGAGGGGATTCATCCCCTGGTCGACCTGTTGAAGAGACCGTGGTCACACCGGGCAAACGCCCCGTTAAAGCTTGACCCACAGTAGATACCCCGCCCGATTGCATTAAATCGGCACCGGTAACCTGTGAAATGGAGCCCACAACACTTTCCTTGGTCTGGGTTCCGTAACCTACAACGACCACCTCGTCAAGCTCAGATGCCTCAACGACCATAAATACATCGATTTCCGTTCTGGAATCTACATTAACGGTCTGCTTGGCAAAACCGATATAACTGAATACCAAGACCGCGTCTTGGGGAACGTCAATACTATAGTTACCATCAAAATCCGTCATTACCCCTTTGGTCGTTCCTTGCTGCAATATACTTGCACCGATAATGGGCAGCCCCGTATCGGCTTCAGATACATTTCCACTTACCGTAATAAGTTCTTGCTGATACTCATTTGCCGTAAGTGCAATAGGGAAAAACAAAATAAACGCTACCAATAACCTCATCTTCTCAAAAAAATTAAAACAAAATATAGACCGTTTTGTACAAGGAATCCGTTTTTTCATACCGCTATAGTGTGGGTTGATATTTTCTTAATAAACTCTATATAATTCTTTAGGAATGTAGTCTCTTGTTTCTAATTACCACCTCATGAATCATTCATATGATCATTGTAAAAGGGCAAAAGCGAAAAACTACTTGAAATCATAAATAAATCTTAACCTTTTTTCAAATTCTCTTTTGAAGTTAGGATAATTATGAATTCGATGTTGTAAATGTTAAAAAAAAATTAAATAAATAAAAACAGGGATGATGCCGCTTCGCTCCTATTTGTTGCAATTATTCTCCATTTGGCGCATATTGCAACATTTGTAAGAATTCATGCAACATTCGTAAAGTGGCGAAAGAGCCAACAATACGATCTGTGCTCCCGATTCAAAAAAAGTTGCCCTAAGGCTTCCTTACACACGATTGGGGAGCGAGCTTTTCGTACTATAAGAAGTCGCTTTTACATAGATTCAACTGAAGAATAAACAAAGGGAAAGCATAGCCTGTATAGGCTCAAGGCTACACAGGGAAAGCATCTACCTTCCCGACAAACGTAGTATATTACACCCCATAGGTCAACAGAAGAGTACGGCCCAAGGCTGGGCCCTATAGACGATAAGCCGCAAACTAGGCCTTCTGTCCCTTTACTTCCTTTGGGGAAATTCCGAAGTAGTCTTTGAATCGCTGGGCAAAATACGTAGTAGATGAAATACCGACCTTAGCACAGACATCGGTCATGTCGGTATTACCATTTTCTATAAGTTTCTTGGCCTTTTGAAGCCTTTGGTTTCTTATAAACTCATTGGCCGTTTGATTGGTAAGTGCCTTTGTCTTTCGATACAACTGGCTTCTACTTAGGTTCAAATGCGAGGCCAAAGACTCGACCCCAAGGTTGGAACTGGTCATATTATCATGAATATAATTGATGGCCTTTTCAACAAAAGCCTTATCCAAAGATGTGATACTGGCATCATCTTGAATCTCCCCCATGGACTTAAAATACTTCTTATAGATGACCTCCCTACTATGGATCAGTTGTTCAAGATGCCGACGCACCAATTTCATTTCAAAAGGTTTGCCCAAGTATACATCGGCCCCCATTCCGATACCTGATATTTTATCATCGACCCGTGCTTTTGCCGTCAGCATCATTATGGGGATATGACTGGTTTTTACATCCGTCCGTATGGCTTCACAAAATTTGAATCCGTCCATTTCCGGCATGACCACATCGGTTATGATCACATCGGGAAGCATTTCCGTGGCCAAACCTAAACCTTCGGTGCCATTCTTGGCCACCAAGACCTTATACTGGCCTTTAAACTCGTTTTTCAGGTAATTCCTCAGTTCTGAATCGTCTTCTACGATCAATAAGGTTTTTGCCGTTTTACTGACCCGAACAGGCGGTTTTGGTTCTTGGGACGAACTCGATTTGATCAAATTCTGTTTGAAGGATGCCAGTTCACTACCCTCGGTGATTATTTCCGAATCTTTAAAATGTTTGTTTCCCGAAGGAAAAACGACTTTAAAGACGGTTCCTTTCCCTAATTCGCTTTGAACATCGACCTTACCCTTGTGCAGTTTCACAAAGCTATGGACGAGTTCCAAACCGATACCCGCCCCGCCGTAATACCCATTTTTAAATGGTTCGGCCTGGTAAAAACGCTCAAAGAGCTTTTCGAGTTCCCCCTCTTCCAACCCAGGGCCCGTGTCAGACACCGTAAATTCTACCTTATCTTCCGTTTGCTTTACAGCTACGCGAACCGTTCCACCGTCAGGTGTTACCTTGAACGCATTCGAGAGTAAGTTGAATAGAATCTTTTCAAGCATACCCCTATCGGCCCAGAGCCATACGATGTCCGTATCGGACTCGATCTTTAAATCAATACAATTGGTCAGCGCCTCTTCCTTAAAATGGCCGGAAACCTCTCTTATAAACGGAATAAGGTTCAACCTATGGGCACGGACCTTGATTTTGTTCGATTCCAATTTACTGAAATCCAATAGTTCATTGATAAGGCGAATAAGGCGTTCGGCATTTTTGTAAATCGTTAGGTGCTTAGTTTTTAGCCGACCACTCCCACTATAGCCCTCTTCTCCCAAAATATCCTTTATAGGGTTGAGGATCAAGGTAAGGGGAGAACTGAATTCATGGGCTACATTTGTAAAAAACTGTATTCTTTCTTTATGTAATTCTTCTTCCCTCAATCGTTTTTGACGCTCGTTTTCAACCTGTTGCTTATCTATGATCCGCTTTTTCTCAAAGCGTCTTAATAGGCCGAGCAAGGCCAACACAAGGAGACCATAGCCCAAGAGGGCCCAATTGGTTTTCCACCAAGGGGGCAGTACCTCAATATGAAGCGTAACCGGTGTCTCGCTCCAAACCCCATCATTATTGGCGGCCTTTACCTTAAAAAGGTAATGCCCGGCATCTAGATTGGTATAGGTGGCACTTCTTATCTCCCCTACATAATTATAATCATCTTCATAGCCTTCTAAATAATAGGCGTATTGATTTTCTTCGGGTACGGTAAAGTTGATGCCCGAATATTCGATAGTAAACACCGACTGCTTACTGTTCAGGGTAATACTATCCGTTTGAAAGAGCACTTTCTTTAATGGCGATTCATTTGTAGAAGGCAGTACGTCCTCATTGAACAATTTCAAGTTCTTGAGGTATACCTTCGGTGCGGTTTCCAAGACATTGATATTGTTCGGGTCGAAATAATCGATTCCCTCATTGCCCCCAAAATACAATAGTCCTTCTTGATCCTTGTATACGGCATTTTTATTATAGTCATTGGAAACAAGACCATCGTTTTTGTTGTAATAGGTAAATTCATGGGTTTCCTTGTCCAGCTTAGCAATCCCCGAATTACCATCTAACCATAAATTCCCCTGCAAATCTTCAATAATCGCATTAACATTGGGTATACCCAGCCCATTTGAGGCATTGTACCAGATTGCGGTGTTTTCCGTGGTATTGTACTTTAAAAGCCCTATTCCCCTAGTTCCTCCCCATAAGGTATTCTTATCATCCGTATATAGCGACACAATATCATAATTGTTCCATTCAGAGCCCTCCTCCGTTGACAAAAAATGATTCATTAAGAGCATCTCATAGTTGCCCTCTTTGTTCTGTTTTAATTTGAAGAGACCGTTGGTCGTGGCCACCCACACTACATCTTGGGAATCAACGCTTAACTTATTTATATAATTGCCCGCTAGGTCATGCGATTGAAACGAAGCATCATCAAAACCGGTAACGCCTTGCCCGCCGAGTTTATACGAATACAATCCTTGGTTGAAGGATCCTATCCAAATCGTTCCCTTTGAATCTTCGGCAAAACTCATTATAGCCTCAGAGCCTTTTCTTTCCATAACTATCGGAAATTTGTAATTGACAAACCGATTTGAGCCCTTTTTCAAAAAAAATAAGCCTTTGTCCCAACTACCGACCCAAATATTCTGTTGGCTATCGATAAATAGCGACTGAATATAATCACTGGTCAAGCCTTTATAGACCGAATTGTTACTTGTATTGATATGGATAAAAGTATTCGTTGTCTTATCGAGTACATCAACGCCCCCACCATCCATGGCTATCCACAATTTACCTTCTTCATCGGCAACCATAGAGGTTACCGAGCTAACCTGTAAGGAATTGGGCTTATTGTAGATACTCTGGATCTCACTGAATTTATTATGGAACTTATCGTGGACCACAATTCCCCTATTGTAAAAGCCCATCCAGATTCTTTCATCTTTATCCACGTACAAAGACCAGATGGAATTGGACAAAATACTTTTTTCATCGTTCTTATCGAAGAGGTAATGGCGAATAATGTCTCCATTCTTGGTCAAACGATATAATCCGTCATTCTCGGTGCCACATAAAATATCCCCATATGGCGATTCAATTACCGAAAAAATGTTGTTAGATGTTATTTGAAAATTTTGTACCGAGGGTACCCGTTGCCCATCGGCCAGCTGTATTTTATAAATACCGTTAGAAATTGAACCGGCCCAAATCGTATTTTCAGTATCAAAAAACAACGATTGTATGGCCACCGTTATGGTAAGGGCGTCATTTCCATTTCTGAGCGGAGCAAGATCGGCCCTTTTATTTTTCAGGTCTATCTCTAGAAGTCCAGCACTCGTTGCCGCGTAAAACACTCCGTCGTCGCTGGCTTTGATTTCGTTGACCGCAAGAAAAGAATCAGGACTGGAATTATTGAACGGTATCCGCTCAATTTTAAGGCTATCGAGGTGCATCATAAATATACCTTGCTGACCGGTTCCTATAAATAAATGGCCATTGCCGTCTCCTTGTAAACTGTTTATCCCTACAATCCCTTCGTTTTGATTTGTTGTTGAAATGAGCGGAATATGGCGAAACTCATCTTTTGCCCTATCATAGAGGCCCAATCCCACATTGGTACCTACCCACAACCTATTATCCTTGTCCAAATACGTACAGTAGACAAAACTACTGGCCAATACCCTATTATTGTCATTGAACTTTGGCCTATACGAAACGTAGTCCATTCCATCATAACGATAAATCCCAGATCCATGGGTTCCTATCCATATAAAACCGTTATTGTCTTGGGTAATGGTATGTATACCTACTTGGGAAATACCATCCTTGATTTTATTGAACTCCAAATCTTGGACAGTTTCTTGGGACCAAGTCTCCCAACTTAAGCTTACCATAATCAGGAAGCCTATATATGACAGTAATGTTTTTCTCATAAAAACAAGTATCCTTGCATTTTCCTTGTTCGTTGAACAAATAATTAAAACCTTTTGCCATTCGGCAATAAACAGATTATACCCTAAAAAAGTTAAGTTAGTAAAAAACCTTTCTAACATCCTAGCTTTAAGTGTTAATTCAGACGTCTGTCCTTTGATATCACATTTCCCTATTCTCCTTTTAAGACCTAGCAGATAACAAATTGTTCAAGAAAAGTAATTTTAAACTACAACCTATAGAAAAGCCCGTTCAGGTTAGAATATTCACCTAATTACAAGAAAAATCGACACTTTTTTTTACAATTTTTAACTTTTTGTGTGTTTTTTTAATTTTTATTTTTATTCCGAATTTGAAATAGCGACACTATGCAATTTAGTAAACACGAAGACGATTTTTTGCCCGCGTTTTCTGTTTGGCCCATTAAAAATATATTAGGCCATCTATTATCAAATAGCACAAAAGGTGGGCAACTTCCGGAAACTTCTTTCTTTGGGATATCATTTTACCATCTACCCTTTATATCCCGTTCCAGAAATAGAAATTTTGAATTCAATTTTTACTGATGATGGCAACATTCTCTTCTTATCGCCCATACTCGGCATAGGATTGTATCGGATTTCATTCGAATCCCGACACATCGTTTCATCGCTCTGTTTGTTTAGACGAATACTTTTTTAAGACAAAGTATAATTTAAAAAAATGGATATGGATTCACGCAAGAAAAACAGCTTATACAAATACCAACTACACAAGCACAACCACTTTCCTTCACTAAATAGTAAAACCATTCAACTGAAATTGTTCGGTGCCGGTTCACAAGTCATTGTTCCTCCGAATTTTCTTAAAAATAGTCCCCATTCCCTTCGGCTGAGAAACGGGATGCTGCACCTTAAACTTCAACGCCCTGAAAAGGCCCATAATTATTACGGTGCGCCCACACCTCGTGAAGCGTATCGAAGAGCAATGGATTTCCATATTCGGCTTCCCGACAGACTGAATCGCCACCTCAATTCGGTCCGCTTTCAAAATGGCATTGTCAAAATTCAACCTACACCGGGGCAAAAAGAAAACCCTAACATACCATCCTCAGAGGCATCGTCTATATCAAACAATATGACCATAAACTAAGCCACAGAAAAACTTGCAATCACTATCGAACCACATTAATACATGATAGACCGAGCATGGATATACAAATAGAAAACCTAACAAAAAGCTATGGCCCGCAAAAGGCGGTAAACAACATCAATTTTGATGTTAAAACGGGAGAGGTACTTGGCTTTCTTGGCCCCAACGGGGCAGGAAAATCGACCACAATGAAAATGATCACCGGCTATATCGGCATTGAAAAGGGCGATATTAGAATTGGCGGAAAAAGCGTTACCGACCCCGAAAGCGACTTTAAACAACATATTGGCTACCTACCGGAAAACAATCCGCTCTACCTAGACATGCCCATCATCGATTACTTGGAATTCTGCGCCGCCCTCCAAGGGGTGGAAAAGGCCAAGATCAACGATAGGATCAAGGAGATGATAGGGTTATGCGGACTCAACCGCGAAAAGCACAAAAAGATCGGGGAGCTATCCAAAGGATACCGGCAGCGGGTGGGACTCGCCCAGGCCATGATCCACGACCCCGAAATATTGATTTTGGACGAACCCACTACAGGGCTCGACCCCAACCAGATCATTGAGATACGAAAGCTGATCCGCGACCTCGGCAAGGAAAAGACCGTTATCCTGAGTACGCACATACTGCCCGAAGTAGAAGCTACATGCGACCGCATCTTGATCATCAACAGGGGAAATATCGTCGCGAACGGAACGCCCGAAACCCTTAGGAAACAGGCCCAAGGCAATGAGGTACTGAAATTACGTATTGAGGATGGCGATGTGGAAACGATCCTAAAATCGTTGAACGCCCTTGATACGGTACAGGAGGCCGACCTCCTACACAAGGAGGAAAACCTGTTCGAGGTACAAAGCGTCGCCGAAAAATCTTCGAAACGGAAGATTTTTAACCTCTGTGTTGAGAAAAAATGGGTACTCACCGAACTCACTCCCCTAGAGACCAAACTTGAAGACATTTTTAGAAACTTAACGGTAAATTAGATATGCATACCATTTGGACCATTGCCAAACGAGAACTGGCAACCTTTTTCGATTCGCTTATCGCCTATATTATTCTAGCGCTTTTTTTGGGATTTAGCGGATTTTTCACCTGGCTTTATGGAAACGATATTTTTTTGGTGGGACAGGCCAACCTCCACGTATTCTTCAACATCGCCTCTTGGAGCCTTTTCTTTTTTATTCCCGCCATTACCATGAAAATGTTGGCCGAGGAACGAAAGACGGGCACTTTGGAACTGCTGTTGACCAAATCGGTATCGGACAGGGAGGTGATTCTCGGTAAGTTCCTGGGATCTATCCTATTGATATGCATAGCCTTGGCCGCTACCTTGCCCTATGTGATCACCGTAGCGAATATCGGGAATCTGGACAACGGCGGAACCATTTGTGGTTACTTGGGACTATTGCTACTGAGCATCGCCTATACGGCCATAGGCATATTTGCGAGCAGCATTACCACCAATCAGATCGTGGCCTTTATGACCGCCTTGCTCATCGGTCTTTTCTTTCAGATCATTTTCGGGGTGTTGGCCCAAAACTTCACCGGCAGCTTGGGGCAATTCTTTGACACCCTGGACCTTCAATCGCATTTTGAGTCCATTTCCAGAGGGGTTTTAGACTCCAAAGACCTGGTTTACTTTATTTCTATAACCGTATTGGGGCTATACCTAGGGGAATGGTCCCTATCTAAAAGACATATTTCTTAAACGCTTGTACATCAAATGAAAAAAACAAACCTGACCATTGTCTTGATCATTGCGATCTTGGTGTTTGCCAATTTGGTATCGAAGCAATATTTTTTTAGGCTAGACCTTACGGAAGACCAACAGTACACCCTAAGCGATGCCACCGAGAACATTATGGCTTCCTTGGAAAACCCGATTACCGTAAAGGCTTATTTTTCGGAGAACCTTCCGCCCGACATCGCCAAGACCAAAAACGATTTTGAAGAATACCTGATCGAGTACGCCCGACACTCCGACGACAACCTGGTATACTCCTTTATCAACCCGAACGAAAACGAGGATTTGGAGCGTGAGGCCATGGAAGCCGGAATCAACCCGGTAATGATCAACGTTCGTGAAAAGGACCAGATGAAACAACAAAAGGCCTTTTTGGGAGCCGTCTTGCAATTGGAAGACCGCAAGGAAACCATTCCCTTCGTGCAGCCTGGGGCCCCGTTGGAATACCTGTTGTCCTCTTCCATTAAAAAAATAGCGGTGACCGACAAGCCTGAAGTAGGACTGGTACAGGGCTATGGCCAAGCTTCCATTGCCGAACTCGCACAGGTAAAAACGGCCTTGGACGTACTGTACGATTTTAAGGCGGTAACCGTAAACGACAGTGTGGCGCCCCCCGAAGGAATAAAGACCCTGGCCTTGGTTCGCCCAACCGACACCATCAATAACGCTACCTTGGATCAATTGGACGCCTTTTTGGAAAACGGGGGCAATCTGTTCGTTGCCCTGAACCGTGTAAACGGGGACCTGAACACTTCCTATGGATCCAGACTTACCACCGGTGTAGAGAAGTGGCTGAACGAAAAAGGACTGGAAGTGCGCGAGGACTTTGTTATCGATGCCCAATGTGCCACCGTATCGGTACAGCAGCGCCAGGGCTTCTTTAACTTTACCTCGAACGTTGCCTTCCCCTACGCCCCTATCATCAATAAATTTGCCGAGCACCCCAGCACCAAAGGCCTGGATGCCGTGGTGATGCAGTTTGCCAGTTCGCTGAAATTTACGGCCAAGGATTCGCTGACCACCTTTACCCCTCTCGCCTTTTCTTCCGAGAATTCGGCGCGCATGCCGGCCCCACAGTTTTTTAACATTCAAAAGGAATGGACAAACAGCGATTTCAACGCTCCCAACCAAGTGGTCGCAGGCGTCTTGGAACAGACCCATTCCAACGGCAACCGTTCCCGCATTTACGTGGTCGCCGATGGCGATTTCCCCGTGGGCAACGGCCAACAACCGGTACAGGCGGACAACGTAAACCTAATGGTCAACGCCATCGATTGGCTGAGCGACGATACCGGCTTGATCGACCTTAGGACCAAAGGAATACAATACAGGCCTCTGGACAAATTGGAAGAAGGCACCAAGACCACCTTGAAATATGCCAATTTCCTATTGCCCATTATCCTGGTTATCGCCTACGGTATCGTACGGATGCAGATGAACAAAAACAAACGCAGCCGAAGATTGGAAGAGAACTACGAATGATCGCTACAACAAAACCATAAACCATGAAGAAAAACAACCTATTGATCGCCGTTTTGGTCGTATTGGTGCTACTTTATGTTTCCACAAATTACTTCAAAAAGAACAGCAGTACCACCTTTGACCCAGAGGTCGTACAATTGGACACCTCTGCAATAGCAAAACTCACCATATACCCGCCCGCCAAATCGGCAGAAGAGCCGATTGTCATTTCAAGGTCGAAAAACGGTTGGGAGGTTGCCCAGGGCAAGATCAAGTCGCAAAGCAACCAAGCAGTAGTACGCAGCGCACTGGGGCAATTGCAAGACATAAAGGCCCAACGCCTGGTCGCCAAGACAAAGGACAAGTGGAACCATTACGAACTCACCGATTCCTTGGCAAGAAAACTGGAAATCCAAGAAAAGGACGGTGGTAAAACAACGGCCATTTACTTCGGCAAAACATCGTATGAACAGGCGGCCGCCCCGCAATACGGCAGGGCATCCATGACCGGGTCGACCTACTTTCGAATCAACGACAGGCCCGAAACCTATTCCCTGAAAAACCAGATTTCGAGCGCCTTCAACCGCAAGTTCAATGCATGGAGGAATTCGGAATTTATCAAATTGAAGAAGGAAGATATCAAGGAAGTGAAATTCGAAAGCACCGATCAAGAAAACTTCAGCCTGCTAAAAAAAGATTCGCTCTGGACCATTTCGGGCGTAGCGGCAGACAGCGCCCAGGTAGCCCGTTACCTAAACGTCATTCGAAATCAGGGCAGTTCCGAATTCGCGGACGAATTTGAAGCAAAAGGGGAAGCCTTGCGCACGATAACCGTTCGAGGGGAGGACATGGAAGATGTTGTTGTAAAAGCCTACGGCGACCTCCCTGGCAACAAACTCTTCCTCAACTCGTCGCAACACCCCAACACCTTCGTGGAGAGCGACTCCCTTGGGTTGTTCAAGCGATTGTTCGTCGATGAAACCCACTTTAAAAATAGCGACAATTGAACCTAGTTATAAACCTGCCGTTCTATCGGCCCAACTTTTTATCCTTTTTATGATATACAAACTACACACTATGAAATCCAATAAATATAATTTCAAGATATTACTACTTTTTTTCGCATTTCTATTTTCAATGAGTCCGGTTGCCTTGGCCGGTAATGGTATAACCTTATACACGCCGTATACGTATATTTCGGTGCCTCCAGGGGAATCTATCGACTATACCGTTCAGGTCAAGAACTACGGAAGCCAGTTAAAGGATGTGGAAATCAGTTTATCGGGACTTCCAGAGGACTGGACTTCATCCTTAAAAGCAGGAGGCTTTACCATACAGCGGATTGCCGTGCTTCCGGGCGAAAAGGAAAAGCTCACCTTAACCGTCAATGTACCCTTGAAGGTAGAAAAAGGGAAATACAACATTAAGTTAATCGCCAAAAACCACGACGTTCTTCCCATAACCATCAATGTATCGGAGGAAGGCACCTTTAAGACCGAGTTCACTTCCGACCAGATCAATATGGAAGGGCATTCCAAGTCAAACTTCAACTTTTCCACAAAATTGAAAAACCATACCGGGGAAAAGCAGGTCTACTCTTTGATGGCCGCGCCACCACGGGGATGGAACGTAGCTTTTAAGCCCAACGGCAGACAGGCCACAGCGGTTGAGATCGCACCGGGCAAGACCACCAATATTACGGTCGACGTAAGCCCTTCATCCTTGGTAAGGGCAGGTTCTTACAAGATACCCATAAAGGCCACCAACAAGTACACCACGGCCGAATTGGCATTGGAGGTGGTTATCAAAGGTACCTATGACATGGAACTTACCACACCTACGGGATTATTGAGTTCGAGTATTACCTCGGGAAGAGACAAACAACTCGAGCTTTTGGTCAGAAATACCGGATCTAGCGAATTGAGGAACATCACCTTTACCTCTACCAAACCCAAGGATTGGGAGGTTTCCATCGAGCCCGATACCATATCGCACATAAAGGCCGGGGGCAGTGCAAAGGTAAAGGCCATCATAAAAGCCGCCGATAAAGCGGTTCCAGGGGACTACCTCCCCAAAATCACCGCCAAAACGCCTGAGGTCTCATCCACCGCATCTATTAGGTTCTCGGTAAAAACACCTTTGTTATGGGGCTGGCTGGGCATTTTTATCATATTAGGGACCTTAGGGGCCATCTACTACCTGTTTAAAAAATATGGCAGAAGATAATGGCGGAGAAAAGTATAGAAATCATCGGATTGACCAAGAAGTACGGGGAGCATGTGGCGGTCGACAATTTGACCCTCTCTGTAGAAAAAGGCGAGATCTTTGGGCTATTGGGCCCCAACGGGGCCGGTAAATCGACTACGATCCTCATGCTACTCGGACTTACCGAAGTAGATTCGGGAAGTGTTAAGGTATGCGGAATCGATACGACCCGATTTCCGCTAGAGGTAAAAAGAAAGGTCGGTTACCTACCGGAAGATGTAGGCTTTTACAATGATTATAGCGGCTTGCAAAACCTTTTGTATATAGCGCGCTTAAACAACATTCCTATGGAGGAAGCCCAAAAGACCGCTTTGGAGACCTTGGCCGATGTAGGATTGGAAGAGGTAAAAGACAATAAAGTGGCCAGTTATTCACGGGGAATGCGACAGCGCTTGGGCCTGGCCGACGTACTCATAAAAAAGCCGGAAGTCATTATCCTCGACGAACCTACTTTGGGACTCGATCCCGAAGGCGTGAAAAAATTCCTTCAACTCATTGTCGACCTCAGTAGAAAAAAAGGAATTACCGTTTTGTTCTCCTCCCATCATTTGCATCAGGTACAGCAGCTTTGTGATCGGGTCGGCATTTTTGTCAAAGGGAAATTATTGGCCGAAGGAAAAATCAGTTCCTTGGCCGAGCAGTTATTCTCCAAAAACACCTTTACCATAGAAGGAGAAATAAGCAGTCCGCCCGAGAAGCAAACGCCTGAGGCCCTCCAAGAGGTAATCGATAAAATTAAAGGAATCAAAGAGGTGGCCAAGGTAGAGCTTAAGAACGAACACTTTGTGGTGGAATCGAAAAAGGATATCTCGCCCGAAGTATCTAGACTACTTGTAAACTCAGGCTATGGACTAGCCTATTTGAGCAAGAAAAAATACGGTCTGGACGACATCTATCACCAATACTTTCAGGAAGAAAAATAGATATGAAAAATAACGTGTTTCAAGCGGCAAAATTAAAACTGACCGCTATAAAAATTCCGAAATTACAACTCCCCGATACTTCCCTACCCATTTTCAAGAACGGCTCCTTGGGTAATGATGGAACGCTGACCTTAAGTCCTTTTAAGGCGATGGTCAAAAAGGAAGTAACCGACCATATCAGAAACTGGCGCTTTATAATTCTATTCGCCCTTATTACATTGGCCTGTTTGGGTACCCTATTTTCTACTTTAAACGACGGAATGAAGGCCCTTGTTACCGATAGTAGCAACAACAATTTCTTTTTCCTGAATTTATTCACCAAATCGGACGGTACCCTACCCCCCTATTTTGTGTTCGTAGGATTCCTTGGCCCCTTGTTCGGGATAAGTCTGGGCTTCGACGCCATTAGCTCGGAACAGAACAGGGGCACCTTAAGCCGTATTTTGGCCCAACCCGTACCTAGGGACAGTATACTCAATGCTAAATTTTTGGCCGGTATCATCGTAATCAGCGTAATGCTTTTTTCCTTAAGCTTTTTAGTGTTGGGTGCCGGTTTGGTCGCTATAGGAATACCACCTACCGCCGAAGAATTTATGCGCATTATGGTGTACACGGTGCTAAGCATCGTATATGTATCTTTCTGGCTGAACCTTTCCATTTTGTTTTCGGTGCGTTTTCGACAACCGGCCACTTCCGCTTTACTGGGCATAGCCGTATGGTTGTTTTTTACCTTATTTTATCCGATGATCGCCAATCTGATCATCAAAGGATACGAACCCTCGAAATTTGCCTCCCCTAGGGCCATCTATTTTTATGAAAAATTGAAATTCTATTTGCTTCAAATCATGCCCAACGAACTGTTCGATGAAATAACCTCTGCCATCCTAGTACCTTCCGTACGTAGTTTAGGGCCCTTGACCATGGAGCAATTGCACGGTGCCATCCCCAGCAGCCTACCCTTAGGACAGAGCGTGTTATTGGTTTGGCCCCAGTTTACCGGCTTGCTCGCCTTGACCCTGTTGTGCTTCCTATTGTCGTATATCCTCTTTATGAAGCGCGAAATACGTTCACGGGGTTGACTTTTTGTTTTGAGTCGTGGTTTTTACGGCAGATGCATTCGGCTACATAATCGAGAACAGATACAATGGTCAAGACATTGATACAAGAAACCCTACCCGAAACTTTGACAACATAATAGTCCTTATAAACAAGAAACTGGCCAACCCTGAACCGGAGTAAGCCAGTTTCTATATTTTTGATAAGCTTCTATTATATCCTTATTCGCATAAACAGTTCGTGTGTACCTGCATCAATACTGCTCACGGGACTTTCAACAGCATTTTCATAGGCATAGCCGATATCAAATCCCTTCCCTACATCAAACAGTAAAAGTCCGCTAAAACTCTCATTGAAACGGTAGCCCGCCCCCAAGGTAAAGCGCTTGGAAAAATTGAATACGAGCTAAGCTCATCCACATAAGTAAGGCCTGATACCACTAGTGTTTTGTAATTAGCTTTTGTTGCATTCTAAACTCTTTTGGAGTACATCCTTTTTGTTTTCTGAACACCCGGTTGAAATTGGACAGATTGTTAAATCCACTTTCGTAACATACCTCCGAAATATTCTTATCGGTTTCGATCAGCAATTTAGCGGAATGCCCTATTCTCAAGTCCGATAGGTAATTCGAAAAAGTCCTTTGTGTCCTTTTTTTGAAAAAATGGCTAAAGGCCGAAGGAGACATATTCACCAGGCTGGCTACTTCTTCGAATTTTATGGGATGCTGTAAATTCTTCGATAGATACTCATTGACCAAAGTTATTTTTTTGCTTTTTGAGGTATCGTACATATCCACATAATTCGGTGAAGACAAAAGGCTTTGGTTTCTTGAAGTGGACATATCGTAGAGAATGGACAGAAAATTAAGGAAGGAATCGAATCCCCTAAATTGCGTCAATTGACTTATTCTATCCACCATACTCAAGGTAAATTCTTCGGAAAAATGTATGCCCATCCTCGACCTTTCCATCATATCGTTAATAGGATTGAATATATTTCGAGATAGGGTTTTCTCGGAAAGAAAGTCTTGTTGAAACTGGATCGTAATGACATGGGCGTCCTCGGTTTCCTCCCCCGTCCATGCATGGGGTGTATTAGGACCTATCAATACCAAATCAGGATGACCGAATGTTTTGATGGAATCCCCGACTACTCTTTTCCCTGAAGCATTGAGTACTAGATTGATTTCATATTCGGGGTGATAATGAACCGGAAAATCAAATTTTGCATTGTAATGGTTGAGTACAATAAACAGATCACTATCATTTATAGGAGTAATTTCTCGAACAATTCTCTTCATCTTTTCAATAGTTAATGGTTGTATAGTACTAATTTGAATACAAAATTATACTTTTCTAATCAATAAAGTATTGCTTTTACATTTGTTTGTATTTATATAAATCTATAAAAATCAGTACTTAAATTTAAATTTAATATGATTTTAACACTAAAAAAATGCTAAATATTCAACAGAGTATTTGTAATTATCAATCGATGCAAATAAAAAATCATCAATTGATAATACATTTGCCTTGTTACAAACAAATAAGCTGAAAGATTTATGAAAAAACTTAATGCATTCGGTGCGGTTAAAATTTTCATGTTGTTGTTAATGTGTTCCCAGGCAATTCTGGGGCAGGAAAAAACAATTACCGGAAAGGTTAATGACATCTCAGGAGCACCCCTCCCTGGAGTCAACGTATTGGAAATCGGAACAAAAAACGGGGTCGTATCGGATTTTGATGGTGAGTTTTCCATTAAAATAGAAACCTCGCCAAAAGAGGCCGTACTATCGTTCTCCTATATCGGGTTTAAAACGGTTCAAGTCGCCATTGACGAAAAAGACCATATTGAGGTCACCCTAGAGGAAGACTTGGTAGGTCTTGACGAAGTCGTGGTAGTCGGTTACGGTTCGGTAAAGAAAAGTGACCTTACCGGATCGGTGGCCAGTGTCAAGGTTGAAGAATTAAGTTCTATACCTTCTAACTCGATCGATAAGATGTTACAAGGCCGCGTTGCGGGCCTACAGGTCATCAATTCATCCCAAGACCCCGGTGCCGGGGCCACCATTCGTATTAGAGGGGCCAGTTCCTTTAATGGCAGTAACGACCCCTTGGTTGTGGTTGACGGCTTTCCTTTGGGCGGCGCCGGAAACCTAAAGCAGATCAACCCTTCGGATATCGCTTCAGTAGAGGTCTTAAAAGATGCTTCCGCCGCCGCAATATACGGGTCTAGGGGCGCGAACGGGGTCATCATGATCACGACCAAAAGGGCCAAAGCAGGAAAGACGACCATAGAGGTTCGTCATCAGACCACGGTAAAGGACTTCACGACCAACCTGATCAGCTGGGACGACCCATTGCTAATGGCACAATTGGCAAACGAAAGAAGTATAAACGATGGTATCGAACCGGTTTATACGGGCCGAACCATTGCCGGGGTCTACTACCCTTCCGTCTACGAGATCGAAAGCGGCAGCTGGCCACATAATACCGATTGGGGCGACGTGGTCTTTAGGGGTTCGCCCATTTTGACAAGCACTACCGTTTCCATGCGCGGTGCAAACGAAACCACTTCCTTTAATATTGGCGCCAATTATCTGAGCGATGATGGGGTATATATAGAAGATGGTTATGAAAAGTATATATTGAACCTAGGGGTTTCGTATCAATTTAACGACAGGCTAAAGTTTACCACATCGAATATTTTATCAAGGGATGTACGCAAGAACAATAGCGGTCTTGAATATTGGAGGAATCCCTTATGGCCGATTTACGATGAAAATGGCGATTACTTCCGTACTTCCGAAGAAGATTTCGGACACCCTCTCCCCTATACCGAAAATGTACTGAACGAGTCAAAAGGCTTGGATATAATTTCATCATATCTATTAGATTACTCGGTTAGCGACCATTTAAACGTAAAGACCCAATTAAATTACAAGTACGGCAACAGCACTTCCGACAGGTACATGCCAAAAGAATATACTTGGGAAGGTTATTTCTATGACGGGGTAGGTGAAATTAAAAATTGGCAGAACCACGACCTTTTGTCCGAAACATTTGCCACCTACACCAACACTTTCAACGAAAGGCACAAGCTTGATGTCATGGTTGGATCTTCATATCAGAACAATGTAACACGAACTTCCGATTTAAGGGCCGAAGGCTTTGTTAACGAAGCCCTACAAAACGAAAATATGTCGGCAGGTGATCCTGAAAGCAACAAAATAAGCAACGGAAAGCAAGAGTCGCAATTACTCTCGTTTTACGGACGTTTGAACTATGGCCTGAACGACAAATACCTCTTTACCGCAACCATGCGCGCCGATGGTTCGTCAAAGTTCGGGGAAAACAATAAATGGGGATACTTCCCTTCGGGCGCCATCAGTTGGAAAGCCCATAAAGAAAAATTCATTGAAGACCTTGGCATATTCCAAGAGCTTAAGGCCCGTGTCAGTTACGGCATCTCCGGTAACCAAGGCATCTCGCCTTACCAAACCTTAAGCCGCTATGGTATTGAAAATTTCTATGATGACGGCCAATGGAAAACCGCTATCGGACCGGGTTACGTCAGTGGTCAATACGGCCCCGATTACCGCTACAGGTATTGGTCTGGCATTCCGAACAAAGACCTGAAATGGGAATCTACCGCACAGTTGAATGTCGGTCTCGACATGGCTTTCTTCAACAGTAGATTGCGCACTACCGTGGATTTCTACAGCAAAGAGACCAACGATCTTTTACGTCAAAAGTACTTGCCCCTATCCTCTAGCTACACCCGTATTTGGGTAAACGATGGAACGGTAAAGAACAAAGGGGTAGAAGTTTCCGTAGAAGGGAACATTGTCAACGCCGAAAATTTCAGCTTTTCTTCCAACTTGGTATTATCCGTAAACAAGAACGAGGTTGTTGATTTAGGAAATTCCCAGGCAGCAGGCCTATTAAGGGATTCCAATACCGGAATGGATTTCGAATTCAGGGGCGAAGGTTTTTCAGACTTCGGTATGGCCACTGCCAACATATATGGTATCGGACAACCCTTGAACGTGTTCTACGGCTATAAAACAGACGGCATCGTTCAATCGGAAGAAGAAGGACTGGCTGCCGGACTAACGGGAGACCTAGCCCAGCCTGGTGAATTCAAATATGTCGACCTGAACAAAGACGGAACGATAGACGAAAAGGACAGAACCGTAATCGGTGACCCGAACCCCGATTTAATTGCGAGTCTCGGCCTAGACTTCACCTATAAGAAGTTCGACCTTTCCATATTCCTCAACGGGGTGTACGGCAATGATGTTTTCTATCCCGGAAAATTCAATCAGGCAAATGAAATGCCTTTTCGATGGACGAACGACAACCCCAACAACGACTATCCTAAACTAATGGCTACCAGAGACACCAAACTTAGTGATTGGTTCGTTGAAGACGGTTCGTTTTTAAGGATACAGAACCTCACCTTTGGCTACAATTTCGATAAAGACGACACCTCCTTCTTTACAAAGGCCCGTCTATATATCAATGCCACCAATCTTTACACCTTTTCCAATTTTAACGGGTATGACCCCGAAGTCGGATTGGATGGAATTTACTGGGGCGGATATCCGCGTTTGAGAAACCTCACCTTAGGTGTAGATCTAACTTTTTAATCTGAAGAAACAATGAAAAATACACTTATATATTTGGTTGGATTTATAGTGATCACATTGACTTCATGTGACCTAAAAGAAGAACCTTACGGGTTTTATTCCGATGAAAATTTTTATAAAACCGTAGATGACGCCGATGCGGCCTTATTGTACGCATATAACGCCTTTAATTTTATAGAGTATAACCGGGGGATTATAGATGTCGGCGACCTACCCACCGAAACCACAGATCTAAAACCTACCGAAGGTGGTGGCGTGGAAACCATTGTTAACTGGAAGGCCACCAATAGCAACGAGGCCCTGTCCAATTTTTTCCAATACTGCTATATCGCCATCAACCGTGCAAATGGCGTCATTCAAAACGTAAAGGATGAAGGCTTTGACGAAGACGACAAAAAACGTATTCTTGGTGAGGCCTACACCATTCGGGCATGGAGTTATTTTAGCCTGGCCCGTACCTTTGGAAGGGTTCCCATGCAGACCGAGCTTGTGGCTACCGAGGCACAGACCAATCCCGAGATGGCGCAAAATTTAGACGAGGTATACGATTTTATTATCTCCGACCTGACTACCGCCGAATCTTACCTATCCATAAATAGAAGAACCGGTAGGTTCGACAAGGTAGCCACATGGGCCATATTGTCAAAAGTATACTTGACCATTGCATCGGGAAAAGCCTATAATGCCGCAGGCTATAGGGATATGTCAAAAGATGCCAATGCCATGTACGAAGAGGCGGCAAAATGGTCGGGCAAAGTCTTGAACGACCAAAGTGAATATGGTTTTGACGAAAGCCTACAAAGTATTTACGATGTGAACAAACCTGACGGTCCCGAGCATATCTGGCAAATCAGTATGGACCGCTCGGGCAACCAACCCGGTGAGTTTTCCTCTACCCCCTTAATGTGGATGCCATGGGGACCTGGCTCGGCCTATTTCGTCAAAAATGCCGATGGTGATTTTGTAAAAACCACAAATGGATGGGAAGTCTACCGCGTAAACCCCGATTTTAAGTCCACATTCGATGAAAATGACAAACGTGCCAATGAACTGATGCGAAGTACCATCTATGATGAGGAAGGAAACGTCATCGGTAGTGTCAACGATGGCAACGTTCCCGGGATATTCAGTATCAAATACCTTGACCCCGATTTTAAGGGCGACCGCACCAGTGCCAGACCATTCATGATCCGTTTTACCGATATCGCCTTAACCTATGCAGAGGCCGTCGGCCCCACTTCAGACGGCCTATTGTGGCTTAACAAGGTAAGAAACCGAGCAGGACTCGACCCCGTGTCGGGATTGGGACTGGAAGACTTCAGGGAGGCCGTCTTGCAGGAAAGGACTTGGGAACTTGCTTTTGAAGGCCATCATTTGTTCGACCTACGTAGAACGGCAAAGGTGGTTACTACCGTTCCTGCCGCACAGGCCGCCGGTTTAACCGAAGATCAGGCCGCTTTCTACGCCATTCCACTTAGAGAGGTCGATCTGAATACCAATGCAAAATAATGATGTATCTAAAAACCAAAAAAATGAAAAAGTTAGCATATAGCATCCTCATGTTGGCCACTGCTTTCTCGTTCTTTTCATGTGAAAAGGACCTGATGAAAGAGGTCGATGAAGGCGATTGGAATATGGAGCGCAATATTTTAACCCTTCAGCTGCAAAACCAAATAGGCCCCAGTGAAATCGTCCGTACCAAAGATGATGCGAGCATCACCATTTCGGTCAATACAAACGGACTCGACTTTAAAGCGGTAGACGTTAACAGCATTGCCGTTTCCTATGACGCTTCTACCGATATCCAGGTGGGCGACAAACTGAACTTTGATAATCCTGAAAAGACCTCATCGATTGCAGTTCGATCAAAAGAGGGTAAAGAACTTGAGTGGAAAGTCATTTTAAAACCTTTTCAATCCGACCTCGAAGGCACTTGGTCGCTCTCACAAAACCTTACCTACGGATGGTTTGTTGGCACCGATGGGGTCGATAGCTGGGCATGGGGCAATTGGCATGAAGATATGGCCAATGTTATACCCGAAGCCGGTTTCGAAACCGACAATGAACTTGAGTTTGTTCTAGAAGGGGTTACCGACGACGGAAATCTTTTTGGAAGCTTTACCAATAAGGCTGGGCCTGATGGCAAATACGCCTCTTTTATAACCTCTGCTACCGAATCTGGAGAGCCTAAGGATTTTGCCTATAAATTCAGAAAAGTACCGGTCGGCGAAGGGATTTGGGAACACAACCTCGAGACCAATGTGGTAACCTTTATTGACAAAGACGGTAACGAGTCTAGCTCAAACCCCTTGAAATTGGAAAACGGCAAACTCGAATTGATGTTCGCCACGCCTTGGGACTATAATTGGGCACACTACAACCCATCATACACCCTCGAGGCTTGCCATTACTATTACTATGCATTATCAAAAAAATAAATAAGGCGAAGGGGTCGGGCCAGCCCCCCTTTACCCAAATCAAACAACGATGAAAAAGATGATTCTATATAATTTGTTCCTCCTGTTAATCTTGGCCTGCTCAAGTGAAAGTTCTACCGATACCCCCCCGGCAGACAAAGATTTATCAACCGAAAAACCGGGCGAAACCCTATTGATAAAAAACCAAAATCCACTTTCGGTCGATTTTGTGGGAAACGGGGCGCAATGGGGCGGTTATGAGCTTATTGAAAACTTTACAGGCGTAGACGATTTTAACGAGGCCGATTGGAATACCCTGAAAGAACGAATCGATTTTATGCGTCCATCCTTTATGAGGATCATGGTGAGCTCCGGGTGGAACTATACCGATACCGACGGTGCATTTCAACCGGAAAAGGGCAACAACGCCTTTCACAGGATGATGCAGTACTGTACCGACAATCAGATTACCGTAATGTTCGGGGAATGGGGCCATAGTTATTTAAATGACGACAGAAACCAGGTTGACGAAACCTGGCTCGACAATGCGGTCAACTACCTCGATTACCTGATCGACACCAAAGGGTACAGTTGTATCAAGTATTACAATATGGTCAATGAACCCAATGGCGATTGGTCTTCTACGAATACCGATTATGAGCTATGGCAAAAGGTGGCATCGGGTTTCCAATCCCGATTGGAAAGTAAAGGCCTGCATCAGTCCGTGAAACTGGCAGGCCCTGACATTGCCGTTTTCGGTGATGCCGGTGCCGTCAGCTGGATCACACGGAGCAAATCAAAATTCAACGAAAAACTTGGGCTGTACGATATTCATGCCTACCCTACCAAGAGTTTTGTTACCGAGGGCGGTTATCTTGAAATGCTCAAGGCCTACAAGGGAGCTATACCTGAGGGGGAACAAATAGTACTCGGCGAAATCGGTATTAAATTTTATGGTGCCGATGCCGACCTACAGACCGAAAACCTAAAGCGGATAAACGCCGACCCCTATGCTTCCGACGACAGCAATATGTCCGTCTACGATGGCACCTATGCCATCGACATCAGTGACGCCATGGTACAATCTATGATGGCCGGATTTTCAGGGGCCTTGGTATGGGATGTAGACGATGCCATGTACAATAAAAGCGGGTCTGGGTCTGGCCCGGATGCCAAAAAGCTGAAAAGATGGGGGTTTTGGAACATTCTTGGAGAGGAAGCCTTCGGAGGTGCCTCCGATGAGGAAATCAGACCCTTTTTCTACCCGGTTTCCTTATTGTGCCGGTACTTTCCGAAAGGGGCGGATATCTATGAAGTACAACTTCCCAACAAAAAAGGCTTACGCGCTATCGCCGCTAAAAAAGGAGATACCTACACCTTGGCAATCGTCAATTCAAACTTCGTAGCATACGATGACCTGAGCATCAAGGCGGAAGATAATTTTTCCTTTGATGGGGTTTCACAATACGTCTGCACTTCCATGCCCGACGGCAGTTTTCAAGCCAAGGTAGACGCTAACGGATTCGCCCTTCCCCTAGAACAAGATATATCTATACCACTAGACGGTAAACACAAGGTAAACATCCCTGCCCGCTCGGTCATCGTTTTGACCAACATGCCCTAGGGAAAATCGATATACAAACTCGGTTCAATACACCGAATCAGAAAAAAATACAATCACTTTTATATAATGAAATTAAAGAAAAACCCGAACAATCCTATTTTAAAACCCCATCCAACGAATTATTGGGAAAACTTGGTCGTCTGCAATCCAGGAGTCTGGTTTGAGAACGGAAAATTCACCATGTTATATAGAGCTGCAGGAGATGACGAACAGCATCTAATACGTATGGGCCGAGCCGAAAGCACCGATGGTATACACTTTAACAGGTGCTCCGATGAGCCCGCATTTGAACCCAGTACAGATGGCCCGGATAAAGGAGGTATAGAAGATCCCCGCATAGTTAAGTTTGGAGAAGAGTTCTACGTAACCTATGCCTATAGACCTCATTATCCGGGTCAATACTGGAAATTTGAACACGATGTCATCTTGCTTCCCGATGTGGGAGCCGATGCCCCGGCGGTTTTGAAGCAAAACATCGCCAATTCAGGCCTTGCCGTCACCAAGGATTTTAAAGATTGGATGCGCCTCGGACGTATAACCGACACCAATTTAGATGATCGTGATGTTATTCTTTTTCCTGAAAAAATCAATGGTAAGTACGCCATGTTACATCGCCCGAAACAATGGATCGGGGAAAAATACGGCTGTGAACAACCCTCCATCTGGATTCGCTTTTCCGAAGACCTTATGGTATGGAACGAGCCGAGCACTTTACTGATCTCTGGCCGAAAGGGCACATGGGAAGAAAAAGTCGGGGGATCCACGCCTCCCTTAAAGACCCCTGAAGGATGGCTGATCATTTACCATGGCGTTGAAAACGGTGGCAAGGGGTATTACAGGGTCGGCCTAGCGCTACTCGATTTGAACGACCCTACCAAGGTAATTGCACGCGCTACCGATTTTGTCATGGAACCCGAACATGACTATGAAATAGACGGCCCATATCAAGGATGCGTTTTTCCAACAGGAAATGTTATCGTAGATGATACATTGTACGTATATTATGGCGCCGCCGACAAATATATCGGGTTGGCCACATGTAAAATAGATGACGTACTTGACTACCTGAAAAAATACAGGCTATAACAATACACCAAAGGTTCCGCCCCCAATTGAAGTAACCCTGTCGATTCCGGATGTCTGGTATATTCAATAAGGTAAATGCTTTGGGTCGGGGCCTCAAGGCCGTATTGAAGCGCCCCCTATAATTGCTAAAATTTGAAGAATAGATAAAGGAGATTTATGATAAATATTAGTGCAATTGATATAATCATTCTAATACTTTTTATTGTCGGTATTATATGGTGGGCTTTGAGAAACGGGAAAAGCTCTGACTCTACTTCGTATTTTTTGGCCGGAAGAAACATGACTTGGCCGGTGGTAGGGCTATCTCTTTTTGCCGCCAGTGTATCGAGTTCTACCCTAATGGGGCATTCGGGAGAAGGTTTTATTTCGGGTATAGCGGTATTCAATTACAATTGGATATCTGTTTTGGTCATGGTCTTTTTTTCCCTTTTCTTCTTACCCTTCTATATCAAATCGGGCATTTTCACCATGCCCGAATTTCTGGAAAAACGGTTTGATAAACGATCGCGCTATTATTTTTCCTTCATTACGATTTTCGGAAATGTATTTTTAGATGCCGCCGCCACTTTATATACGGGGGCTTTGATCATAAAACTGATCTTTCCTGAAGTCGAACTTTTCTATATCATCTTGATCATGGCGGCGATCGCAGGAAGCTACACCATTGTCGGGGGACTATCTTCGGCAATAAATGCCGACATCATCCAGGCTACTATACTGATTATAGGTTCGGCCATACTGTTCTTCTTCGCCCTTCATGAAATTGGCGGATGGGAAGAACTCTATACCCGTTTCGACCAAGGTGTCTGGTTAAAACTTACCCGCCCCTTAGATGACCCCACCGTGCCTTGGCTAGGTATGTGGGTAGGTATCCCCATTCTTGGATTCTATTTTTGGGCGAACAACCAAGTAATGGTGCAACGTGTGCTATCGGCAAAATCAGTAGACCATGGTAGAAAAGGGGTATTGTTCGTGGGCTTTTTGTACCTCTTCACCATTTTTATTTTTATCCTCCCAGGCTTAGCGGCAAGAGGTATAGACCTGTTCGGGGTCGACAATCTCCCGCAAGAGATCATTGATGGATCTACCCTAAAATCGGAATACGGGATCAACACCGATCAAGTTTATCCTCGGTTGATCGTCAAATTGCTTCCGGTCGGTTTGATCGGCCTGATCCTTGCCGCAATGATATCGGCCTTGACCTCGACCCTAAGCGCCACCCTTAGCTCCGTTTCCACCCTATTCACCATGGATTTTTATTCCATGATAGATAAAAAGGCAGATAGTAAAAAGCTGGTCAAGGTAGGGCGAATTACCTCTATAGTCGTACTCATCATTGCTATTTTATGGGCCCCCTTCATTCAAAAATTCGATTCCCTGGTCTCATATTACCAAGAGGTGGCCTCATATCTGGCCCCTCCAATTGTGGGGACTTTTTTCCTCGGCCTCTTCTGGAAACGTTCCAACGCTGCTGGTGCCCTATGGGGACTGATTTCGGGTATTGTAGTCGCAGCCCTTCTTATGATCGTAAAATACGCCATGAACGTTAGCGTTCCGTATCATTTCCTATTGATCGCCCCTTTGATCATGGTTTTGAGCGTAACCGTAAATGTTTTGGTCAGCCTCTTGACACCAAGACCCGATCAAGAGAAAGTCCTGAAAAACACTTGGACCCTAAAAATATGGAAGGAAGAAACCAAAGCCCTAAAAGGGGTCGTGTGGTACAAAAACCACAGGTTTCTTTCATTGCTATTGGTAATGGCCTGTTTTTTCATGTATTTCATATTTGCCTAAGAAGCCTGCCCTACAAGGTTCGGTACATGGAAACAAAATCAATGGCATTTAAAGATCGAAACAATTAAAAAATAAAAGAAAAATGAGAACAAGATCTCTTGTACTTATCCTATTTGTTTTTACCTCCCTAAAGGGGTTTACGCAAGACCCGAATTTTCATATTTACCTATGTTTTGGCCAATCTAACATGGAAGGTTCCGCATCGATAGAGCCAGAAGACCTTATTGTCAGTAGCCGGTTCAAGCTAATGCCTTCCACTGATTGTAAAGCGGTAGGAAAGCAAAAAGGCTTTTGGTATACCGCAATCCCCCCTTTAAGCCAGTGCGGGGCCGGACTCTCCCCTGCCGACTATTTTGGGCGCACCATGATACAAAAACTACCGGACAGTATTTCGGTAGGAGTAATCAATGTTGCTATCGGCGGTTGTGACATTCGATTATTTGATAAGGAGATTTACGGGGATTATACGGAAACCTACAAGGAAAGTTGGTTTACCGACAAGATTAAGGCCTATGGCGGAAATCCCTACGAACGCTTAATCACCATGGCAAAACAAGCCCAGAAAACCGGTGTGATCAAAGGCATCCTATTGCATCAAGGAGAGACCAACCAAGATGATAAAAATTGGCCCCACTACGTAAAAAAGGTATACCGGAATATGCTGGAAGATTTAGGGCTGAAGGCTGAAAATGTTCCCCTGCTGGCGGGTGAGGTGGTCGGAGAAGACCAAGGCGGTGTTTGCGCAAGTATGAACAAGATCATAAATACTTTGCCCCAAACCATACCTACGGCCCATATCGTTTCCTCCAAAGGCTGTACCGTAAGGGAAGACCATGTACACTTTGACTCCGATGGGGTAAGGGAATTGGGGAAACGCTATGCCGAAAAAATGTGGACCCTCGAACAAGGGGAATGATTTCAAATCAAGAACCAAGCTCTAGAAATATGGTGCGAAGCAAATAAAACAGTTAAAAAAAAAGCGCAAGTCTTTATCACTTGCGCTTTTTGTTTGACTTAATATGTTCAAACAGGACTTCACACCATAACTTCCTTCATAAAACCCCTGATCTTTTCAATGATTTCGTCTCCGTCTTCCTCAAGGGCAAAGTGTCCCGTATCGAAGATATGGTAATGTAAATTCTTGACATCTTTTTTAAACGCCTCCGCCCCGCTTTCTGGGAAAAATTTATCGTTTTTACCCCAAACGATCAAAAGGGGTGGTTGATTATCCCTTAGATATTTCTGCCATTCAGGATATAATTTTACATTGTTTCGATAATCATAGAACAGGTCAAGATTTACCTTATGTGCATTGGGCCGTGATAGCCTCAAATAATCTAAATGCCAGGTATCGGGATTAACATTTTCCGGATTTCTGGTACCATGGGTATATTGCCACTCAAGGCCTTCCAAGGAAAATACGGCGGACAAGGCCTTTTCCGTTTCCTCGTTCCTGTTTTCCCACAATGCCCTTGTACTGGCCCAGGCCTTGCCCAACCCAGCTTCATAGGCGTTGCCATTTTGATTAATAATAGCCGTAACCCTTTCCGGATGGGCCGTGGCTATCCTAAAACCTACCGGTGCACCGTAATCTTGTATCATAAGGGCGTAAGAATGTATTCCCTTTTGCTCTAGAAACCCGTTAATGGTCAAGGCTATATGATCAAAAGTATAGTCATATGCGTCGGGCGAAGGAAAATCACTATTACCAAATCCCGGATAATCGGGCGCAATTAAATGGTAGTCGTCCGATAATTGGTTCAAGACCTTTCTATATTGATGGGAGGATGAAGGAAATCCGTGTAACAATACCAGGGTCGGATTATCAGGATTTCCGGCTTCGCGATAAGCTATGTTAACACCCTCGACCACTGTTTTTCTGTATTTCGTGTTTTGCATTTTAGATATGTTTTATGTTTATATAATTGAATGGGCCACCCCCCGTTTTTGTCATTTGACATCAGGAAAAGCATATAAATCGGAACGGTTTTCTTCATCGCGGCTTACGTTTTTACCGTCTTTCCTTTTACTATAACAGAAATACGAATTTTACCGAACGTTCGGTAATTAAATAGGGTAAAAATTTTTATTTGTTCAAATACCTATTCTCTATGTTTTGTAAGGTTTTTTCAAAGACATCGGTATCGTTTAATCCTTTGGTTACGATAAGGCTCCCCTGAATTTCGATCAATGTTTGTACCGCATTCGCTTTGGCCGATTCGGGACTCTGTTTTAAAGCAACTCCGATTTTCGTAAAGGCACTTATCCACTCATTCATTCCGGACTCAATATTCTTTTCGAACAAATGCAACCCGGTTTCCATTGAAAAGGCCCTAAAAATACAGCTTTCCCGCCCCCCATCGTAGAAGGTTCCAATATGCTTCAACCCCTTTTTCAGCCTTACTTCAGGGGTATTACTTTCATCGGCTAGGGCCGCAAATACATTCGCTTGGACCCAGTCACCTATATAATTGAATACGGAACTACCCATGGCTTCCTTCCCCTTTGGGAACCTATGGTACAGACTTGCCTTTTTTAAACCGGTTACTTCAGCTAATTCCGCCAAGCTGGTTCCTTCATAACCTTTGGCCCGAAACACCTTGGCCAAGGCCACCATTAAATCTTTATCCAATATTTTTTGCGGTCTCATGGGACAAATCTATAACAAACATTCAATTTTACCAAACGTTCGGTAATAAATCTAGTCAAAAACGGGGTCCGATTCAATTTTAGAAGAAAGGTAAAGCCCCCAAAAGAGCGGTTTACTTGAAGATATGATTTATAAAACACAATAAGTGACAAAGGAAGATCATGGCTATAATTAGTTGAAAAAACAGGGCTTACCATGACATGGAGCTTTATTGAAAACAGATGTCCAACAAGAATAAAGGAGGGCCGTTCGACCGCGAACGTTTAAATAAAAACATATTCCATATCAAAATTTAATTAAGGTTCTTTCCTACAGTATTTATAAGAAATTACTAAAATTAGTTAGGATAATACTACAAAATGGTAAAATTGGATTACTCAGATTGAACCATAGCCTCTACTTTAGTCGGCTAACAAAAACAATTATAGTAATGAAAAAACCAAATTTTTATGGCAAGATGGGTAGAACTGCACTTTCAAGTCTTTTCTACCTCTTTTTCCTAGGCCTTGTGTATGGGCAACAACCTACGAAGACTTCAAATCCGAACGATCAGTGGACCATCAAATGGAGTGCTTCGGACGAATTCAACAAAAATGACCCCGACTGGGCAAAATGGATCAAGACAGGAAACCTTCCGAATACATCGGCATGGAAATGGAACAATCAAAAAAACGTAAAGATTTCCAACGGAATTGCGGAACTAACGATGAGGCATAACGCCAATAATACCCCTGACGGAGGAACCTATTTCACCTCTGGGATATTTAAGTCGTACCAAAAATTTACGTATGGATACTTTGAGGCCAAAATCCAAGGAGCGGATATAGGTGAAGGCGTATGCCCATCGTTTTGGCTTTATAGTGATTTCGACTATTCCGTAGCCAATGGGGAAACGGTATACAGTGAAATAGATGTAGTTGAACTACAACAATTCGATTGGTATGAAGGCCATCAGGACGACATTTACGACATGGACTTAAATCTACACGCCGTTGTCAAAGAAAACGGACAGGGGGTTTGGAAAAGGCCAAAAATGTACCCTCAAGAACAGTTGAACAAATGGAGAGCCCCATGGGACCCGAGTAAAGACTTTCATATCTATGGTTGTGAAGTGAACCAGAACGAAATCATATGGTATGTTGACGGTGTCGAGGTTGCCCGAAAACCAAATAAATATTGGCATCGCCCCATGAACGTTACCCTTTCATTGGGACTCAGAAAACCATTTGTGAAATTTTTCGACAATAAGAACAATGCCATAAATCCAGAAACCGATGCCAAGGCAAGGGAAAAATTATCGGATATACCTACATCGATGTATGTGGATTACGTTCGGGTCTGGGAAAAATCAGCAGGTAACACTACCAATCCCCCAACCAGCGAGGTCGGCACACTAAAAAACAAAGGGTTCGAAACTGGTGATTTGACCCATTGGGATGCAAGTACAGGGACTATTTCGGCTGTCAGTAACAATACAAAGACAGGTCAATATGCCGGTTCAGTGAACAACGCGAGCATCGCCCAGATAGTAACATTAAAAGCGAATACTTCATATAAGGTATCGGCTTTCGGAAAGGCCAGCTCACCCGGAACATCGGCTTATCTAGGCATTAGTAAAGCATCCAACAACGAACTCATAAGCAATTTTGAATTCAAAACAACCTCATACTCCAAAGGCGAGATTGAGATAAGAACTGGAAATGTTCAGGAATCATATCGCATATGGTATTGGTCTTCCGGGCAAGCCTATTGCGATGATTTTAACCTTGTTGAAATAAACAGCGGGGCTTCACAACTCAATGAAAATGAGACTGAAACAGCACTGGAAAAAGGTATACACATTTATCCGAATCCCTATAAAAACGGTCCATTGACAATCGATTTTGGCAAACCCTTCAGCGGCGAGGTCCAAATCACCGGTTTAAACGGTAGAACATTCTTAAGAAGAAATGTTGTCGATCAAACTTCGGTTCAGCTCCTAGAATCCAAATCTAAATTCAAGAGCGGTCTATATATCGTTAAAATTAGTGGCCCGGATGGAGAGGTTTCAAAAAAGATACTCGTGGAGTAACTAAAAATCAATTTTTACAGGATTACAGACGGGCAAAGGGATTTTCCTTTGCCCGTTTTTAAAATTATGGGCGGAAACGATTGTTGCGACTTTTACCCTTAACACAGACCTGCTTTCCTTTTATACGCAACATTAGTTATGTAGAGGTTCGATGCGTTCTTCGATATCCGCGACGAATTTTAGGATGGCATCACTAGAGATCAAATAGTTGGTCGTTCCATATTTTTTATCCATTTGCGCCGCTATGCCCTCTAACTTTCGAAGACTTTGGGACAATGCACTACGGTTTTTCCCCGTTGGGCGGTCTCTATTGATGATGTATCTCAGATAGGCTTCTATATGGGGCATACTAAGTTTCACAAAGTCTTCCATAAGCAAAAATTGCCCCTTTACCTTTTGATACTCTTTTTTTGAGAGGAATTTTTTCACCGATTCTATATCTGAAATCGATTCATGGCATAACACCAAGGCCTCTTCACGTTCGGCCATTGCCATTTTTATAATCTCTTCGGTTGGGTGATAGACGAATGCCTCGATCAAAGCATTGTTCTTTATATCATCAGGATTCCATTTGACCATTGATTTTCCGGTATGAAGCACTTGGGCCGTCATATAATCAAGCGAGGCCATCTTACTGTGTTCCTGCACCCAAACTCCCTTAAAGTAATACACGGAGTTAGCGATATCGTTGGTCCGCTTTAGAGCCTTGACCATAGCTGGTGCCGCCTCCTTTCCGAATTTATCCATCGCCCAATCGTCCCACACTTTCCCTACATCTACATAAGGGTCTTTCGCAAAGCGTGACAGGGCATACAGATTTACTTCATTGTAATTTTCGAACAGGGTCTGGTCCTTTTCCCAATAGGTACGCATGGCCAAAGTACGTATGGCCTTGTTGTGGCTTAAGGCATGCTGAACCCTCACCTGTATCTCTTCCGGAAAACAATAAGGAATAAAAGACCTCCCCCAATATTCCCCTACACCATCAAACAATAGGGAGGCCCTGGTATCCGTTTCCATCATTATACGATTCGGCCCTTTATACGGGTCCCAATCACCCGACTGGGACTTATGCACCATCAAAAAGGACTCATTTCTCCGTTCAAGTTCTTTCAACGACTCCAACAATAATTTTTCTTGGTAGGGATAATGACTGAAGGTCAAAATAGAAAAATCCTTTTGCGCACGGTTGGCGCCCCGTATCACGGCGGCCATGAACTCGGTCAAATAATCCGCTTGCGAATAGTATTGGTTTTCCCCTTTATGCCAAGTAAGTGGCTTTTGCCATTTGATTCCCGGAAAATAATTAAGGTCGTCCAATATTGGGGTTTCCCATAAAAAATAATCTGTGGCATCTACCTGTGGAAATGTTTTAAAAAGGGCATAGGTCCTTTCCTCATAGAATTTCCACAAGAGACCGTTTTCAAGATACCTGGCCTCTGGATAGAGGTTAAAAAAACTGTTCTTGTCGTCGCTGTAATAATCCGTTCCGGGCAAACTGGGCTCTCCCCCACTCAAGGTAATTCTGACACCGTGATCTTTGAACCATTGTAACCGCCTTTCATATTTGGCCTTTTCTTCTAGGCTTCCCCCTTGTTCAATTTTTGGAAACCCTTCTATGTCGAGGTATTTATAGGCTATGGCATTTCCTCCTCCATAAATTCGGACTTCCTTTACTCCGTATTGAAGAATTTTTTGCTGGGTCATTTCAAGACTTGCCTCCAATTGGGGGTCCATAAGGAGTCCCAATCTAAACCCAATGGCCAAATCGAGCTCAGAACGCTTCCCTGCATTTTCTTGGCCCTGTAAAGATGTACCAAGCATTGACAATACGATCAGAGTGGCCAAAGCCTTCACTTTCAACATGGTGTTTTTATTTGATTACAAACCTCATCTCCGATTTTCATCTACCGGATCTACCCAACTCCCTTAAAAGAACACCTGAACCGATTTTCCGTCCTTAATCGTTTTGTTCAGTATTACCGTTCCGTTAGTTTTAACCACTGAGACCTTCAAGAGTTTTCCTTGCCTTTTTACTGAAATATCAAAATCTTCACCAAAGGCCTTTACTTTCCTTAGGGCCATATGGTCCCATTCCGCGGGCAATCGTGGCGTACATTTAAAGCTATTTAGTCCGGTAGGGACAATTCCAAAAACCCCCTCGGTAAACACCCGGCAATAGAGACCGCTTTCTGCAGATAGTTGGGCCATGTTCCCTTCGGGATAGGCCTCTACCACATAAGGCACCCGACTCCCCAACAACCGCTTGTTTGAAAACTCCTCCAATTTCTCTAAAGATTGGGCATTGGCCCCTGCCAAAAAAGTTCCCCTAAGGGCATATAGGGTGCCCCTGTCCCAAAATATTTCAGATATAACCTTGTTCTCGTCGTTCTTTTCGACATGTACCCCGTTTTCCGACCATAGTTTATCAAACAAGGCCTGGATCGTTCCTTCCTTTCGGTCGTATATGCCCGTAACCAAGGGTAAACATATCCAATGTCTTAGTTTCGTATGTCCATCATAATATCGGTAGGTTTCCAATCCTTCGATAGTAGCCCCAAAATATGCCTCGATATTTTTCTTGAGTGCCTTGGCCTGCTTTGCGTACGTACGCGTCGTACTACTACTTCCGTGCAAGGAATTTCCGAGACTTACCGCCAGGCCCAAGGCTCCGTAATACAAGCTTGAAGTCGACAAATTGGCCGTTCCCGTGGCTATCCTCCCTTCCATTTCATCCGACTCGGATGCCACTACTCCTGCACCGTTCAACTGTCTTCTATTGTATTCTAAGCACCATTTTATCAATGGCCAAAGTTCTTTGCCTATTTCTTTATCGCCCGTACTCAAGGCAAATTGAGCGGCGCCATAGGCTATCATGGCCGCATCGCCACGATCCAAGGTGCTTTTCGGGGCGTCTCCCTCCATTTCAAAGGAATACGGCAAGTTGTCATACGCGTCGTTGATTTCTTTTGCAAATAGGCGATATACGTTCAATGAGGCGTCATTACCGGTATCATAGCCCAAGTACGGAAAAAATGGCCCTACATATTCGGCTTGGTCATTCGCCCAAAACCCCACGTAGTAGCGCCCCCCTCCCGGGGAATGTACCAGCCCCAGTTTAGACTCAAAAATACTTTCGGAGGCCCTTATCTTAGAAAACCCGAATAGGGTGTTCAATGTTGGATCGGGCGTTTGTAGTTCCAATGAATTTTTCATTTGGTCTAAAAAGGCCAAGCGCTCATTATAGTATTCATTTCCGGAAATCTCGATTTTGGCTTCATCGTTCATCGTGGCCGAAATTCCAATGGAAAAGGTATACGACTTGCCCGGTGCCAAGGTGGTTTCCTTCTTGATGTTCGACCCGACATGAATCGTATATATCCCTTTTGCCCCATCAAGGGTCTCCATGACTTCCTTCTGCCCGCCATGTAACACGACCGGAGTGCTACCGGTATTGGTCATTGTCCATTGTTCCACAAACAATCGTTGACCCATGGAGGGAAAGAAAGTACGGCTAAGGCTAACGCCGTTTACCGCCTCGTGTACGATTTTCAACATACCATTGATCCTTACCTCTTTTACGGGTCCGGGAACATAGATCCTATTCCCCATAGCGATAGAGGGCAGGATATTGTCGGTGTAGACCCCTTTCAAGTAGGCGCGGTAGGCCTTCCAGTCGGCATCATTGGTCTTCAGTAGGGTGCGTAACTGTGGGAAGAAAATTTCCCTGGAAATCGATACCTCCCTTTTTTCGTTAATGGAATAGCCAATAATACCCGAAACCCTTTTCCCCGACATTTCTATATTGTCGTCGTACGGATGGTTGTAACTCTGGGTAGCGTCCAACCGTATTTCATCGGGTTTTTCAATTGTCCAGTGTTGCCCCTCCTGCGCCATTTGCCCTTGCGATACTAAAAGGCCAACCATAATCATTAGCTTTTTTATTCCCATTACGATCTGTGTTATATTCAATTTCCCTTTAATCGATATCAAGTAACATCCAATTGTCATTGACTACGCCATCAAGTATATTTTCGGTACAGAGGTTCCAGCTTACAAAGCCGACTATATTTCCATTTTCATCTACATGGTCATCACTGGGCGCCAACGGCTCACCGGTTTCCGCACTATAGTTTTCGTGCATTGTATCGTGTTTTTCTATATCCTTCAACAACAAGGTACCCAAGGCTTCCCCCAACCAGGCTACTTCATTTTCAAAACCGTATTTCTTCAGTCCGATCGAATAGATATAGTTGGCAATCGGCCAAACAGGCCCTTGCCAATTGGAAAATGGTACAATTATATTTTTGTTATTGTAATCGGGGTCTTCTGCCGAAAGTGACCTAAACCCGTACTTGGCCTTCATTTGCTTTGGATCCAACAAGTGGTTTTGAATCATGGCCCTTCCCTCCTCTTGTGGGGCTATACCGGCCATAAGGGGCACAAAGGAAGAATAACTCACCCTTTTATAAAAATGTCCGGTTTCACGATCGATCGTATAATACATTTGATCTTCCTTCGACCATAAATAGGTATTGATAGCCTTCTTCAAGGCCTCGGCCTTTTCTGCGTATACCTTAGCGTCATTTTCTTTGCCGAGTGCTTTAGCAATGCCTGCCTGTGCCAGGTATTCCTTATATTGCAGGGTACTGGCATCGGGAGCCAAAAAAGACCGCTTGTCTTCTTGAAAATAATTCATGGCCGGATTATTGTCCGCACCACTTTGCATGGCGATATCCCAATAAAACAGTCCTGTTTTTTCATCTTGTTGGGTACGTTCACGGTACTCCAATACTTTTTTCAACTGCCCGTAATAAGGTTGGGCCCAAGAAAAATCCTTTAACCCTTTTGACGATAAGTAAACGCCTTGCGACAAAAAAGGCTTCATGGCAAATTTTCCAAAAATAGGCCGGGGACCCTTGGTGGTCGCACAACCGGAAACATAGCCTTCCTTATCGATTCCCTTGATAAGGTTGAGCGCCCAATATTTTAAATACTCTGGTTTTCCCTTACTGACAAAATAGTTACCCATAAAAAAACCGTCCCAATCCCACATTTGTTTATAGAATCCGGAAGGGATGAGATATGGATATTCCAAATAGCCCTCGCCCGGTTGGATGACTTTCTTAGACTGCCCAACAAAACTCTCGCTCAATTGCGCATATAGCTCCTTTAGTTTTTCGTCATTCGTAAAATCATCTGCTAGTTCCGTATTTACCATAGCTTTATTATTAGGCGTTTTTTTTTGATTACAGCCCGCCATCATCCCTATGGTCATACAAAGTAGAAATGCTTTTTTCATCTATCTAATGATTTATTCGCCCCTATCATAATTGGGCATATTTTTATGTAACAGTTGTGTTCCCTTGGTTTTCAAATCAATTGAAAAGAACGCCCTAGTCCATGGTGCATCTTCCTTAACGGTAGCCCCACGGACCAGTAAAAGCGTTCTCGTTCAACTCACAACTAACTCAATTCTTATCTATTGCCAAACTACCAGTTCGGGTTATTGGGTGCCAAATTTGGGTTAATATCGATCTCACTTTGAGGTATGGGCCACAATTCGTTCTTGCCCGCTATAAAAGCATAGCCTTTGTCGGTCATTACTTCTGCCGCCTTGCCCCAGCGAACCAGGTCAAAATATCGTTTTTGCTCAAAACACAATTCTACCCTTCGTTCGTGGTAAATAGCCTCCCGCATTTCCTCTTTAGCAATACCTCCATCAATTAACGGAACACCGGCCCGTTTACGAATAGGGTTGATAAAGTTGACGGCCTCACCCGTACGATCGAGTTCGTTCAGCGTTTCCGCTTTTAAGAGAAGAATATCCCCTAGACGTATGACTACGTAATTGTTGTCGACAAAATATGGGGTTCCCGCCGTATAATCGTCAAAGGCAACCAAGCCTTTTTTACAGTTGTATCCCGTAGGCGACCATTCTCCTTTATAGACATCCCCACTAAATAAATCGCCATCCCTTAGAACGGAAGCTTCCAATCGGATATCGCCCGGTTCAAATTCGTCTACCAAATCTTGGGTCGGCAACATAAAACCGATTCCACCCCAATCAATATCGGAAGACCTAGGAGACATCCAACCGTTACGGTTATATCCTTCACGGTCACTGGCTCCACCTGTCTGGAAGTTTACTTGAAAAATCACTTCTTTGTTGGTTTCGTTTCCTATGCCGAAAATGGCGGAAAAATCATCGGAAAGATCATAGCCGTAATCGTTGATCACACTCGTTAGCAGGGGATCTGCTTCCTTCCACTTTTTCTGGAAGATATAAGACTTGGCCAACAGGGCCTTTGCCGCTCCTACGGTAGCCCTGCCCAAATCGTTATCAGATAGACCTTCAGGTGTTTTCAGCCCTTCCATGGCCGCAGTAAGGTCTCCTTCGATGAACGCCCAAACCTCGGTTTCGGGACTTCTTGAAATCTCATAATCTTCAGGACTGTTCGGTTCGGTGACAATAGGTAGATCGCCATAGCGAATCACCAAATCAAAATAACAGAATGCCCTAAGAAACTTGGCTTCGGCCACCAATGTTTTTTTAACATCGGCATCAATGCTCTCTTCGGTCATTTCCTGAATTTTTTGAATTGCCAGGTTGGCCCTGAATACAGGTACAAAATAAGCCTTCCATTTGTCTACAAAAATGTGGTTGTCGGCCGATGCAATGAACTTTTGCACTTGATCCATACCCGGTTGATCCGAAGGCCCTCCCCCGCCTTTTTCCGCATCGTCCGATTGTACGTCTTCTACAATAGACATGGCTCCATAGAGGGTATAGCTCTGAATTCCGTCGTAAATGGCGTTAACGGCCTGTGTGGCCTCTTCTTCATTGGTATAAAAAGTACCTACGCTCAATGAACCCAAGGGTTCCTTATCTAAAAAAGAATCGTCACAAGCGTATGTGCCTAAAGCCAGTAAAGTGATATATATGTATTTCTTCATGGTTTCGTTTATTTGAATTATAAGGATAAGTTTACGCCCAGCACCAAAGAACTCGCAACAGGGTATTTGGCCCTATCGACACCAAGGTCGGTTCTAGACCCCTTGGTCTGGTACATCTCTGGATCATAGCCTCGGTATGAGGTGAACGTATGCAAGTTTTCGGCACTGATATAAAAGCGCAGGCGGTCTACTTTTAATTTTTCCAAAACACTTTTCGGCAAAGAATAGCCCAACTGTACATTTTTGATCCTTATAAAAGAACCATCTTCGATCATACGTGAAGAGCTTCTTGTGTTTTGGTTTATATCATCACGGGTCACCCTTGGCACAGAATTGGAAGTTCCTTCGCCCGTCCATCGGTTCAAGATATTGCTCCACTTGTTATAAGGTTCCGAGGCCGTCTCTACCTGACGGATCATACCATTGTAAATATCATTCCCGTAAGAACCGTACACACGCACACTGAAGTCTATGTTTTTATAATTCGTCTGTGCATATGCCGAGAAAGTAAAATCGGGATTGGGATCACCGATATAGGTACGGTCTTTATCGTCAAGAACACCATCTTCGTTCACATCTACGAAGCGAATATCACCCGGTTTGGCATCGGGTTGCATTCCATGGGCGGTAACATCGGAATCGTTTTGAAATAGTCCGTCCGCTACATATCCGAAAAACTGACTAATAGGCTTGCCTACTTCGGTACGGGTCCATCGTTCTCCTAAGTACGCTTGATCGCTCCAAATATAATCGACACTTCCCAGGTCTTTCACTTCGTTCCTGATCTTTGTAAAGTTACCGCCGATATTGTACGTAAACGCTTTATCGGAAGGCGATTGATAATCTAGCGCCAACTCAATACCACTGTTCCTGATCTTCCCCACATTGGTATAGGCCGTTGTTGAATAACCCGAGGTAGCCGGTGCCGGCAAGGTCAACAACATGTCTTCGGTATCCTTAATAAAATAATCGGCCGTTAATGAAACACTACTATTGAACAATTTTAGATCAAGTCCGAAGTTGCTCTGAATCGTAGTCTCCCAGGTAACATCGGGATTGGATGCGGCATTAGGTGCATAACCCGGCACGGTTGCCTGCGAGGTACCAAAAGGATAGTACACCAAATCTAGGTTATTGGCCCAGGGGTAGTTGCTATAAATATCTTGGTTCCCCAATTTACCGTAACTGGCACGTAGCTTTACGTAGTTGAACGTCTTTGTATTATCGTAGAAACCTTCTTCACTCATGATCCATCCGGCAGATACGGAAGGGAAAGTACCGAAGCGGTTAGACTCACCAAATCGGGAAGAGCCATCTCGCCTTACATTGGCTTGAAAAAGATACCGGTTTTTAAAATTATAATTAAGTCGTCCCAAATAAGACATTAGGGCATATTCCGAAGTTCCACCGCTGTTGTCCCTTGTTCCCGTTCCCGCATCTAGGTACCAGATGTATTTTTGGTTATTGGGAAAGTCTTTTCTACTCGCATTTAAGGTTTCGTACCTATTTTCTTCTTTAGTAATACCCGCCAAAACATCAAAATGGTGGTCTTCTCCCAAATCGAATGTATAGTTCAGCGTGTTCTCCCATACCCAAGTGGTATAGATCGAAGAGGTTTCGGAGAGTTGGTTCTGGATGGCCTGTGAGCTACCCTCGGTATATGTAGGGTCGAAATCCTTTCCTTTAGAGTATAGAAAATCATATCCAAAGGAACTTTTAAAGGTAAAATCTTTAAAAAGCTTATACTCCAAATACGAATTTCCTAGCACCCTATAGCTTTTTCTGCTATCGTAGTTCAACAAGGCCAAACGCAATGGGTTACCACCATCACCAACGTATTCTGCCGGACCGATGTTTCCTCCCCAATCGCCATTGGCATCCTTGACAGGCACCATAGGTCTTTCGCGTAATGCACCGAAAAGAACGCTTGTCCAAGAATGGTCATCGGGCACTACATCTTGTGTATTGGTAGTCAAGGACAGATTGGTGCCCACCTTAAACTTCTCGGAAAACTTGGTACTACCATTGATACGGGCCGAGATTCTTTCAAATCCACTTCCCACGACAATACCTTCTAAGCCATAATACCCTAACGACAATAGGTAATCTGATTTTTCAGATCCTCCTGAAAAGGTAAACTGGTGGTTTTGAATAGGCGCATTTCTGAATACCTCATCTTGCCAATTGGTATCGGTTGGATTGGCCGTACCTGGACCGTACTCACTGGGGTCTCCCCAAAACTCATCGTCAGGTAGACCTGAGTTTCTGTAAGCCTCTTTAGTGATCATCACATAATCGTGCGAATTCAATACATCGATCTGGTTGGCCGCTTGTTGAAAACCATAATAGCTCTCAATATTGATCTTAGACACACCGGCCTTCCCTTTTTTGGTCGTAATTATGATCACCCCATTGGCCGCTCGTGCACCGTAAATAGCAGATGCTGCGGCATCCTTAAGAATGGAAATCGAAGCGATATCCGATGGGTTTACCGAACTGATGCCCGATTTTGTTGGAAATCCGTCAATAACGTATAAGGGATCATTGTTACCAAATGTACCCGTACCCCTAATCCTAACAGCGATGCCTCCTCCCGGTTCGCCGGAATCAGCAGTAATCTGCACCCCGGCAACTTTGCCTTGAAGCGCTTGTGAAACCGTAGGTACCGAGCTTTCCTTTAAAACACTTTCGTTGACAAAACCGACACTTCCGGTAAGGTCTTTAACCTTTTGTTTTCCATATCCAACGACCATTACCCCCTCAAGAGAATTGGCCTCAGGCTCCATCTGCACCACAATATGGGATGATGAACCTACACTGATCTCTTGGGTCTTATACCCTAAGTATGATATTACCAATACCGCGTCTTCTGCAGGCACTTGAAGTGTAAAATTACCGTCAAAATCGGCAGAGGCACCCTTCATAGTACCTTTGACCACGATTGACGCCCCAGGTAAAGGTATACCTTGGTCGTCTACAACGTTACCCGTTATTTCTTTGTCTTTCGCATCCGTCGGGAATGGCGATTTGTAGTTTGCATTCGCGTTATACGCAAAAGCAACACTGCAGATTAAAAAGCCGACAACCCTGGCTTTAGAGATCAGGCCCCTAATTTGTTTCTTCATAGATTTAAAGTTTTAAGTTAGCTCGGTTCATAAACCCGTTTGAGCGGGCTTCACAAATACGTTTCAAAAGAAAGGGATTTGTTTTGGGTAAAATTATCGGAATGATCGGCTTCAAAACTTATCCCTACGTATCAAATACATATAAAATAGTACCAAACACCCTAAAAACAGGGGTATTGGGAAGGGGGAACACTTTATACGGCACCCGGTGAAGAATGGAAAAGGGATTTTAGAGGGAAGGCATTATTTGCCTTTTTTGTACTCTTTGGGGCTACATCCGTAGGCCTCTTTAAAGCATCTTGAAAAATAACTTGCTTCCTTGAATCCAGAAAGAAAGGCAATTTCCGAAATCTGGAATTTTCCTTCCTCAAGAAGCAAGACCGCATACTTTAGGCGAATTGATTTTATAAAATTGTTCGGGGTTAATCCAGTTAAAGCTTTTACTTTTCTAAACAACTGGGCCCTACTGACCCCAACCTCAGTGGCCAGTTTTTCCAAGGTCAGGTTTTGGTCTTGTATATTCTCTTCGATCGTTTGCTTTAATTTCCACAACAGCTTTTCATCTATGGAGGTTACGGTCACTTCCGACGGCTCTAAGATTTTTGCATTTTGGAACATCAAACGAAGCTTTTCACGGCTTTTGATCAGGTTGTTGATCTTGGCGATCAAGATATCTTTGTTAAAGGGTTTTGTCAGGTAGGCATCGGCTCCCGAATTTATACCTTCTACTATTTGCTGATCGAAGGCCCGGGCGGTAAGCATAATTATAGGGATATGGCTCGTTTCGAAATCACCTTTTATCCTTTTGCACAGATCAAGGCCGTTCATCTCGGGCATCAAGATATCACTGACAACTACATCGGGGGTCACTTCCCGAATCAAATCGACGCCTTCCACACCATTAATTGCAGTATATACATTAAAATTACCTTGCAGGATCCGCTTTAAATACATTCGTAATTCATCATTATCTTCAATAATGGCCACACTATAATCTTTTACCTTAGCAACGGTCAATGCTTCTTCGGGAACAGGCTCTTGAAATGTCTCGATAGCGACTTCAGGAGGCATGACCGAGGGCAGCACCCTTTTTGAGACCTTGTACAAATCTTTGTTTTTTGGAAGGAGCACCACAAAAGAGGCCCCTTTATTATGCCTCGTTTTCAACAAAACGGAGCCAAAGTGCAATTCAGCCAGTTGTTTGACCATGTATAGGCCTATGCCCGTTCCTGAATTTGTGGTATCGTCTTGGTAAAAACGATCAAAAACATCTTGTACATGTTCCTTGGAAATTCCAACACCATTGTCCTCTACCTTCAAAAAAATATGGTTATCGGGATCTGGATATTCCCTTTCCCCACAGATGAGTTTATATTTTTTCCCTCCAAACCTTTTCTTTTTTGTACTCAAAGCCCCAATCGATACTTTTACCTGTCCCCCATTTTGTACGGCCTTGAACGCATTTGACAATAAGTTGTACAAAATCTTCTCTACCTTATCGTGATCGTAGAACATGAACAAGGGTTCCTCAGGCAGTTTCACCTTATACTTAACATTCTTTATCTTAGAAACATGTAGAAACGAATGGCTAATGACCCGAACACTCTCGACTATATCCCCTTCACTTATATCCAATTCCAATTTCCCGTACTCGTATTTTCTAAAATCCATTATTTGGTCGACCAACCTTCGCAACCGTTCTACATTGGTTTTGACTATGCCCAGTAATTCATTGTCTTGATCGGCCCTTTTTTGTTGGATCAAACTCTGAATAGGGTCGGATATCAGCGATAGGGGCGTTCGCAGTTCATGGGAAATATTGGTAAAGAATATTAGCTTTGATTCGTAAATTTCCGATAGTTTTTTCCGTTCTATTTCCTGTATTTTCACTTCGTTCCTACTGTCCCTGTTCTTCACTAGTACAAAAACGAAAGCCATAACGATTCCGGCGGCAAGCAAGTACCACAAGAGTTTCATCCACCATGTGGCATACCATGCCGGCAATACCTGTATTTCGAAAACAAGTTCCTCGGTGTTCCAAACCCCATCATTATTAGTGCCCAAAAGATGAAACCTATAATCGCCCTGGGGAAGGTTCGCATAGTTAATAGACCTTTCGTTACCCAAAAACCGCCAGTCGTTATCGACCCCTATCAATTTACATTTATAGGTGTTATTGCTGCTATACGGCAAATGCAAGGATGCAAATTCGAGTCCTACCGTATTTTGTTTCGCTCTTAATTGAATGCCCTTGGCATAGGATACTTCTTCGGACAGTATCTGGCTTCCATCATTTACCTTAACAGGTTTGCCGTTGACGATCAAACGGGTCAAAACGAGGTTCGGCCTATAGTCGTTTTTACTGATATCGATTGACGAATCGTAACTATTCAAGCCATTTGCCCCACCGAAATAGAAGTTACCCGACTTACCGGCATATACAGAGTTGCCATTGAATTCCAAAGATTGCAGACCATCCTTTACACCATAGCGTTCCAGTTCGGAAGTATCTAAATTATAGGTGAATATTCCATTATTGGAACTTGCCCAAAGCGTATTCTTGGCTTTATCGTACAATAAACCATATACATAGCCCCTACCAAGGTTCAACACATCTGACGAACTGTTCAATGGAAAGAAGGGTTTTATTTCCTTCTTTATAAAATCGATTTCACAAACTCCAAAATTGGTCCCTACCATTATTTTATTATCGGCAACCTCACAAAGATTATAAGATTCGTAGTTCTCAAAGTATTTCTTATAGGTCTTGTCTATCCTGATAATTTTAAAATTCAACGGCTTACCCAAGTTACCGTATTTTGAAATTTGAATCCCATAGTCTTTATACTCCAAATAGGCTATCCTTCCGTTCAGTGTTCCGAACCAGAGGGTTCCTTTACTATCAAGCAATAAGGAATAAATGATCTTGTTATCGAGGGAGGTCGCAATGGCCGTGTTGGTTATCTGTTTTAGTTTTCCCGCTACGCTATACACGTATAACCCCCCGGCCGTACTGATCCATTTGTTCCCATCTTTATCCTCTAAGATCGAGTAAACACGCTTACCGGGCAAAAGACTTGCCTTTTTATGGTAAAAATGGTCCTTTAGTTCACGATCGCCCCCTAAAAACTTATCTATGATAAAGATTCCTCCTTGTGTACCGATCCATATGGCCCCGTCCCTATCCTGAATTATTGACCTCACATGCCCCAATGCACCATTCGTATCGGAGTCAACCTGTATTTGCTCTTCCGAATTCAGTACGAAAAGTCCCTTTCCCCGGGTTCCTAGCCATAAATTATGGTCGGCATCTTCCAAAATTCCGTGAACGTTGATAATGTCGGCCCCTGCTTGCCCTTCCTTATCGATTTTATTGATCGTACGAAACCTACTATCCAAGGTAATAACGGTACTGACGCCGGCATCGGTACCGACCACGATCATTCCTGAAGGATCTTCATACAATGTTCTTATATAATCGTTTTTCAATACATTGGCCCGATTGATCTTATGCCGGTAATTTCTCCAATTTGCATTTTGTTTATTGTACACGAACAAACCTTCTCCTTCGGTACCTATCCAAATGTTTCCCTTTATATCTTCCAAAAAATTGTTGATCTGAACCGGACGTGGCCAATTTTTGTACTTATCGTAAATGGCTTGGGCCTTAATCGATAAACGATTCTCTTCTGTGGTAATACCTAAATCGGAAAAATAGGTGTTACCCTCTGAAAAGATCAGCAACTCCCCCGAATTGGTAAGATGTAAGGTCTCTAAGTTTTCAAGGAAGCCTTCCCCCTTATCCAAGCCTACATACATGGGTTCGGCCACATGGGAATTTATCCTTAAAAAGAAAAGCCCTTTTGAAGTCCGTAGTAACACTCCTTCCGATATGACAATGATTTGGTGTACTTCGGGATGATCATCGGCCGTAGCACTATATCCCTTAAAATCGATTTCTTGAATCACGTAAGAACCATCGGGGTCAAGAAGAACCCAAAAGAGCCCGTTTGTCGTGCCCACATACATTCCCTTTTTATTGAAACCAATATCTACACTCGTTATATAACTACTTCGTTTCGGATTGGTTTCCGACGGAAAAATGTAAGCAAAGCTGCGATTGGTCTTATTGAAGAGATTTAGCCCGTTTTTGGTACCTACCACCAAATAGTCATGTAATCCGTTAAGGCTTGTTACCCAAGGATTGCTCAGTCCTGTTTTACCATTAAAGGTATTCGGAAAGACCTCATAGTCGTAGCCGTTATATTGATACAGGCCATCCATCTTACCGATCCACAAAAATCCTTTTTTATCCTTGTAAAAAGAAGACGCCACATTGTCCGTGATACTGAGTTCATTGTTAAGAACACTGATCTTATAATCAAAACCCTGTGCCAAGGAGGAGGCCATGGCCGACAAGGCAAACACGCTTGTACAAAGCAGGTTTTTGAACCGTATTGATCTCGGCAGACAGAAAAAGCTATTGAAGTAAGACAGGGGAAACGGTTTAAATATGCGTTAATGTTGGGGGTTACTACTAGCTTTGCTCATTGCACGGCCTTCCCCTTTTTTAATATATGGCTAAATTCATGAAATTATAATTAACAGTGAAGGTTCTTGAAGAAATTCTTCCGTAAAGATCCATTAGTTTTTCACTACCTAGATCCGCTGGAATTTCCTCTCTTATTTTTCTTCCAATAGCTGTTTGCTTTCCCTACGTACCTATTCGTTTCGTCAAGAACCGACTTACGTCTTAGATATGGCACGTTAGACGAATATTCTATTTCTTTTTCTCAATTTATGGTACATTTTGGACAGGTTCTTAAGATTTAACCAAGCCAAAACCAGAATACATGCCTATAGACGGTTCGCCACTCATTGAATACACAAAACACTATCCTTCCATTTCATTTGATGTGCGATATTCCTATCGTAAAACCAAATTGGGGATGTTATATTTTGCCGCCCAACCATTGGAGTCGAAGGATGAGGCGTGCTATGATTACGATTTTTTATACGGGCAGATCAACGGGCAAATGCAATTGCAGATCGGCTTTAAAGATTTTCTCTTTCCGATGACCAAAGATTTTCATCACCGCTTAGACATGCTCTATGACGCCCTTATGGAAGAGTATGTAAACTTCATCCACTCACAGTTATAAAACGGAATACGCATTAATGTTCCCTAAGCCGAATCGGTTTGACTTAGGACAGTTTCGGACCGCCATAATCAAGTTACCGAAGGGGTATAACACAATAAAGGTCGGCTTTGATGGCCGACCTTTATCCGTTTAAATCATTTGCGTTTGTTATTGAACTACCGATAGCGGTTTTAAAAAGGCATATTCTAACGCACCGCCCGTTTTATCGTTTATGCTTCGCAGCTCGCACATTCTTTTTTCTGCTTAAATTTTTGGGCCGCATTCATACTGTGTTGATAGTAGAGTGATTTTAACCCAAGTTTCCATGCCGTAACGTGAATCTTATTGATTTCCTTTACGGGCATATCGGGATGTACGATGATATTCACCGATTGCCCTTGGTCAATGTGGTTTTGACGGTTGGCCGCTTGGTATATGATATCCAATTGGTCTATTTCCGAATACGTTTTAAACACATCCTTTTCCTCTTCCGATAAAAAGTCCAAGTGCTGTACCGATCCGTCCCGTTCACGAATACTACGCCATATTTCGGTGGTATTCATTCCCTTCTCTTCCAACAATTCCAATAAGAAAGGATTTTTAATCGTTGTTTTGACCTTAGCGATATCCTTTACGTAAATATTCGACCAGATAGGCTCGATACCTTGTGAAACTTGACCCAAGATAAAGGCCGAAGAAGTGGTCGGTGCAATGGCATTAAGGGTGGTATTTCTTCTACCATAGCCCTTAAGAATGGCCGGTTCGCCAAATTTATCGGCCAAAGCCTCAGAAGCTTGGTACGATTTTTCTTTTATATTCTTGAATATTTCACTGTTCAAGTTATATGCTTCTTGACTATTAAAGGCCAATCTCTTGGACTGCAACAGCGAATGCCATCCTAGGACACCCAAACCAAGGGCACGGTTGTCTTTGGCAAAATTGTAGGCACGTTCCATAAAGAGAAAGGTCTGTCGGTCTTCACGGCTATCGGAGTCGCGATACCTTTCCAATTTTTCAATAAATTCCGTAATAACGGCATCCAAGAAAAACACCATGGTCTCCACGGCATCGGTATCTTTCCACTTCTCATAATGAAGCACGTTCAACGAAGACAAGACACAAACAAACGACCAGTTGTCGTTTGAAGGCAACATGATTTCGGTACAAAGATTACTGGCATAGATAGGTAAGTCCTTATCTCGGTAAACATCCGACGCCCCATTATTGGCGTTATCGCTAAAGAATATGTACGGATATCCCATCTCGCCCCTTCTTTGTAAGACTTTGGCCCAGATAGAACGTTTTTCTACATCGCCATCGATCATTTCCTGCATCCAGGCATTGGTTACGGTTACCCCGTGGGTAAGTTCTTGAATAGGGTTCCCTTCGGTACCAATTTCCAAAAATTCCATTATATCGGGATGTTCGATCGGCAAATATGGTGAAAAGCGACCACGACGTATAGACCCTTGACTTACGACATCGACCATTGATTCAAAAAGCTGCATAATGTGTACGGCACCAGAAGCCTGTCCGTTATTCTTAACCTCAGCACCACGATGTCTGATCTTACCAAAATAACCAGAGGTACCCCCACCGAGTTTCGACATCATTCCCACTTCCGATTGGGTAAAAAGAATATTCCCCATATCATCGTCAACATGTGATCCGAAACAGCTAATAGGCAAGCCTCTTTCCTTTCCGAAATTTGACCATACGGGAGACGCCAAAGAGAAAAACCCTTCGGACATATACCCGTAAAATTTATCGGAAAACCCAGGCATTTGCAATAATTTCTCCGCTCTATCGGCAATCTCACGAATACGTTGTTCGGGAGTTACACCTTCGGTCAAATACCCTGAATTCAAGAAATTACGACTGTGTTCGGTAAGCCATTCAAAACCTGTGTCCGACTCTTTTTTATGATCTCTAAGGGCTTGCTTTCTAGCGAGTATAAGCTGATCGCCCTCAGAAGTTGTTGTTTTGTTTTGCTGGGTAGTGTTTAATTCGTTCATTTAAAAAAGGTCTTCACTGGTTATACTTTGTGTTCTTTTGCTATAGTTGATCGAGCGCTTTACGAAGAAATCGCCATGTTTGGTACCTATGATTTCATCGTCGAACCATTCGGTTTCGGCCAATAGTTTTTCGTCTACGTCGAATATGGGGTCTATTCCGATACTGGTCAATGAATTGTTGAAACGGTTCTTGATAAATTCATTGACAACATCTTTGGGCAAGAAATCGAGTTCGCCCTTTTCAAAGATCCAATCCACGATTTGGCTTTCAGCCGTAAATGCCTCTCGGCACATTTGCTGAATCATGTTATTATAGTCCTCATTGAACCAATCAGGGTTTTCGTCCTTGATAATTTTAATGATATCAATACCGAAGTCGCCGTGGATCTGTTCTTCTTTTGATGTTGCCTCTACCACATTTGAAATACCTTTCAACATGTTTTTATGTTTGTTGAAGGCCATTATTATCAAAAATTGCGAGAAAAGGGAAACGTGTTCGATAAACAAGGAGAACAATAAGATAGATTCCGCATATTCTTTATTGTCGTCACTTTTCGCATTTTTAAGTGCCGTTTCCAAATACTGTACCCGCTTCATTATAACGGGCTTTTTCTTTAAATTCTTGAACTCGGGGTTGAGTCCCAAAATCTCGAGCAAATGGGAATAAGCATCCGCATGACGCACTTCACTTTCCGCAAAGGTCGCCCCTACCGAGCCTATTTCAGGTTTGGGCATCTTATGGTAGATATCGCCCCAAAAACTCTTTACGGCCACTTCGATCTGTGAGATGGCCAACATGGTATTCTTAATAGCGCTTCTTTCGGTCTCCGTTAGCCGGGTCTTGAAATCTTGAATATCACTGGTAAAATTAAATTCGGTATGAATCCAATACGAATGACGAATAGCGGGTACATACTCGTACAACTGTGGGTATTCGTAAGGTTTTAGATTAATACGCTTTTCAAAAATGTTCAATTTTCTCTTTTGGGCCTGCTCGTTACGATATAGTATATATCCTTTGGCCACATCGAAAAACCCGCCTTCCATGAGTCTATTTTCCACAAAATCCTGTACCTCTTCTACCGTAGGCAGATAATTCTCATCTAGCGCCTTTCGCTCTAGAAGTGAGGCATGAACATTGTTGGCTATTCGCTCGGCATCATCCGGGCCGCCATGGTCTACCGCCCTCATAGCTTTCAGAATAGCATCCGTTATTTTATGTAATTGAAAGGGCTTTTTGGTAAAATCCCTCTTAATAAGATGTGTGATTTCCATGATTTGTATGTTAGAATGCTCTAAATAAGAAGTACAAAGGTCGTAACATATCTCCCTCGATTCATCGTTCTGAAATTTGTTTTTTCAGCCTTTTATTAACAACGCATTGTTTATAGAAGGAAAGGCATTGTACACAAGAGGCTTACGCCCGAAGAAAAAAATAAGGGCCCTGAAATGTTATGGACCAAAACCGATAAATTGCATTTTTTTTAGGACAAAAGTGTGCTTCGCAAACCCACTTTTCGACTACATATAGGTAAAAACTTTGCCATGTACGGCAAATTTCTTCGTGTTTCGATAGTAATCATGAATAGGGTATACGCGAAACTAAAGGATATTGGTCTAGAGAATCAAGTCCCTATCAAAACATAACACATCATCAACCATGGGACGTCACACTTCGTTTTCTAATACGGGAAATCAACGACATAGCAACTAGGCAGGGCTGATGGAAAAACTACAGCCATTCTATACCACATTGCTTTAAACAACACCTATACTGTCGTCCTACCTCTTAAAGCTGCGAAACAGGGGCAGCCGGGGTCACATCAAATCTACCCCCCTTCCTACGGGAGTGATGTGCACCTTAAAAAACAAATACACAAAATATTGTTTTTCAACAACATAAATCCACACACCATCAGCAACATAGCCCCCTGACAACAGTCCAGTACTTCCCAAAACGAAGGCTACAAAGCCGCCCTTCCGCCAAGGTCGGATTTTTCGCAATCGGAATTACCACAAAAACTACGGCCTTACATTGTCATAACATAACCGTTAAAATTTAGGGTATTGTTAATGTATTGCTAAAGCTCCGTTAACTATGCCGCTCTCCAAATGGAATAGTTTTGGGCTCGTAAAAAGAGCTTTCATTTTGGGCTCCGATAAATAAACCCCGAAACATTCTCGATAACCCAATACTAAACTTTATGTATTCAAAAACCCGATTTTCTAAAATCGTCTGTGCTTCGGCATGCTTGGTTACATGGGCTGGATTTGCCTCCAACAACTCCCATTCATTCGCTAAAATGTCAGTTGCCCCCAGCCTAACCGTTACAAAAGGCGTTAACGAAGGATTGTCTCCGGTGCAGCAAACCGTTTCCGGTACCATTACCGATGAAACAGGTGCCCCCTTACCCGGTGCTACCGTATTAGAAAAAGGTACGACCAACGGTACCACAACCGATTTTGATGGCAACTATAAAATCAGTGCTTCACAGAATGCCGTACTGATAGTTTCTTATTTAGGATACTCTACAAAAGAAGTTGCCGTAAACGGACAAAACAACTTGAACGTACAATTGGATCCAGACGCTACACAATTGGAAGATGTAGTGGTGGTAGGCTACGGTACTCAAAAAAGGTCCGATATTACAGGGGCCATTGCCTCCGTAAAAAGTGAAGATTTCAACCAAGGTGTGGTGGCCAACCCTGGCGAACTTTTACAGGGCAAAATGGCCGGTGTAAATATTGCCACTACAAGTGGCGAGCCGGGTGCCGCACAAAATGTAATCATAAGAGGTATTGGTAGTCTGCGTTCAGGAACACAGCCGCTTTATGTGGTCGATGGTTTCCTGCTCGATAATTCTTCTACAGGTTTTGACACGAATCCATTGAACTTTTTGAACCCCAACGATATTGAAAGTATAGATGTCTTAAAAGATGCCAGTGCTACCGCAGTATACGGTTCAAGAGCATCGAACGGGGTGGTAGTGATCACGACAAAAAGAGGAAGGTCGGGAAAAACCGAAATGAACTTTTCCGTTTCTACGGCCATGTCTTCCATCGCCCATACGATCGACGTATTCAGTGCCGATGATTTCCGAAGGGAAGTAGCTGCCGCAGGGGGAACCCTTGAAGATTTCGGTGCAAACACCGATTGGCAAGATGAACTGACGCAAACCGGTCTAACCCAAAATGTGAATTTCTCCATGAGCGGGGCTACCAGCGAAAAGTTCTCGTATTTCGCCTCGGCAGGATACCAAGACCAAGAAGGAATTTTGAAAAACAGTGAACTCAAGCGGTATTCGGGAAAACTCAATATGAACCAAAAAGCTTTTGATGGCAAATTGAGTATCGATTATAATATTACCGCTTCCCACACGGAAAACCTGAGACCGGACATTTCGTCCACAATCAGTGATATGTTGAGTCTCAACCCTACCATAGCCCCCTACACTAACGGTGAACCGACCTTGCTGAACACCAACGCGTTGAATCCGGTTTTACGAAACGACCTATATAGTGACACGGCCATGAACAACCGTATCTTGGCGAGCATTTCCCCATCGGTAACTATCGTAGACGGTTTGGTGTATAAAATGAACCTAGGTGTTGATTATTCCGCTACCAACAGGGATAAACAGTACAAACCGTTTCCTTCGGTCGTAAACGAGTCCAATGTATCCGATGGTTCCCTGGAGAGCTATATCAGAACGAACACCAATCAATTGGTAGAAAATACCCTTACGTATAACTGGAACCAAGGCAAACACAATGTAATTCTTTTGGCAGGACATTCGTACCAAAAATTTCTGGACGAAGCCAGACAATTTTCATACCGCGGTTTCGCCAATAACAATATAGAGCCCAAGTACCAAGATCAGACCAGCACGGACGAATACCCGACCTCGGTGAGTGCTTCCGCCGTTAAGAACGAACTACAGTCTTTCTTCGGGAGGTTGAACTACACTTACGATGACCGATATTTGGCTACCGCTACGTTTCGAGCCGATGGTTCTTCAAAATTTGGCGAGAACAACAAATACGGATACTTTCCTTCCTTTGCCCTGGGGTGGAACATCAGCAACGAAGATTTTATGGCCAACTCGGTTTTCAACAACCTAAAGTTACGAGCCAGTTGGGGACGAACGGGGAACCAAGAGATTCCCTCGAAGATTACAAAAGCGAGTTTTGCCGAAGATAGACTGATAACAGGAAGCGAAAGTTTAAATACCTACCCAATCGATACCGATGCCAACTCTATCGATGGCTATCCTTACGGAATTGTATATACCCGTTTGGCTAATCCTAACTTACAATGGGAAGTATCGACTCAAATTGATTTAGGTATCGATTTCGCCCTTTTTGATTACCAGTTGACCGGTACTTTAGATTACTTCAACAAAAAATCTTCCAATATTTTATTGGAGGTCGTTCCTGCAGATCCCGTTGAACCCACGTCTACCTATTGGAACAATATTGAGGATATGAAAATCTATAACTCCGGTGTAGAACTGGGCTTGGATTATAGCAGCAATTCTGAAAACGACTTCTCTTATAACATTGGAGGGAACATCACCTATATCCAAAACGAAGTAAAAGACTCGCCCTATTCCGTACTGACAACAGGCGCCGCCCAAGGTTCAGGCCAAACGGATGCCACCATAAACGGGTACATCAACAATGAATCCATTGGTGCCTTCTACATGTTGACATTTGATGGGATAGACGAGAACGGACTGAACCGATTCAAAGACATTAACGGCGATGGCGAAGTTTTGGACGACGACCGTAGCGTGGTCGGAAGTGCAATTCCCGATTTGATCTATGCCTTTTACCTAAACTTCAAATACAAAGCCTTCGATCTAGGTTTAAACTTCAACGGGGTATCGGGCAACGAGATTTACAACCATACCACTATGACGCTTTTTAGCAAGGCCCAATTGTCCCGTTCCAATAACTCTACGGATTTTGCTACGGAATATGCAAATGAATCACCCAACAATTCCAATACCGTTTCCACCCGTTACCTAGAGGATGGTTCTTTCCTAAGGCTGAACAATGCTACCTTGTCATACAACCTTAGTCCCGATAAAATCGGGTTTGGCGATGCATTTCAGAACATCCGTTTTTCCGTAACAGGGCAAAACCTATTCGTAATTACCGATTATTCAGGCTTCGACCCAGAAGTAAACACCGGGACCACGGAAGCAGGAATTCAAACTTTCGGAATCGACCGTTTTACATATCCAAAAGCAAGAACGTTTATGGTTGGTCTTAACGTAACCTTCTAAGAAGAAAACAAGAGATAGCCTTAATATCATTTAGAAAAATAGAATACTATGAAAAATAAAATAGTTAACAGAGCACTTCCCATAGCGGTAATGTTATTTGCATTCTTCGGCTGTACGGATTTAGAAGAAGAAATCCTTGATGAGTCGCTCACCGGAACCGGCGAGGCCGAAGTGGTGAGTGGGTCCATAGCCCCGGTATACGGAAATCTACGCGCCGTATGGTACCATACGGTCAATTTTGGCCTTCAAGAAGTGGCTTCTGACGAAGGTATTCTTCCCTACCGTGGCGGCACGGATTGGTTTGATGGTGGTAAATTTATTGCGGTTCACCAGCACCTTATGACGCCCGGTAACGGTTTGGTATCCGATGCTTGGACAAATATTACCTTGACCATTTCAAGAACGGTTTTGGCAGAGGAAAGACTACGACCCGAAGCGGAAGCCGGTGATGCGGAAGCTCAAGCCGCATTGTATGAAATGATCGCCATGAAAGCATACCTCAATATGCTTACCCTTGATAACTGGGGCCTGGTATTCAAGAAAACCAGTTCTGATGAAATTTCTGAAATTTTAAGGGCCCAAGAAGCCATAGACTATATCGAAAGTGAACTTTTATCCGTCGTAGACCTCATCAACGACGATAAAGGCCCGGGCAGGCTGAACAAAGCTGCAGTAAAGGCCTTATTGGCCCGTTTGTATTTGAACGCCGCCGTATACCGGGATCCTTACGGAACACCGGATTTTAAAAGCGAGGACATGGACAAGGTGATTGCCTATACCAACGATATCATTGCCGGCCCCTATGCCCTGTCTCCCGAATATTTTGAATTGTTCAACGATGACAACCATAGTAACCCCGAGCTTATATTCGCCTTAGACCAAAGAGGGGTCCTTCAAACAGAGCATAGCCGGTGGGCCTATTGGTCTATGTCTGGCGATCAGATCCCAAGACCTGAATTTCCTAGTACCCGTGGTACCGATGCGGTAGCAGCTACTTCAGATTTTTATCAGACCTGGGTAGATGCCTATGGCGATGTAGACCCTGCCGATGCCGATGCCCGCTTCTCTCAAACCAATACTATTATTCCCGAAGAACTTCAAGACCTTACAGGGGTAAACCCAACAAACGATTCGGAACACTACTATTGTGTAGAGGCCGAGCAGTTTGAAGTGGATCGCGGAATAATCAGGGGCATCATTTGGGGGCCTAGAAAAGATGACGGAGGTAATATTTTAACTTGCGATGATGGAAAAGTGCGTATTTATCCGGTTATCAATAAAAGAAGTAGCGGTGCCGATATCCGTTATGTAGACCATACCCTTAAAGTGGACTTTACCGATGAGGGCAGTTTACACAATACAGGGTATAGATTCTCTAAATACCAGTTCAGTCATACCGCCCCAAACTGTTGTACGAACAGTAGTGTAGATTTGGTTTTGATCCGTTTGGGCGAAATATATCTGATGCGTGCCGAAGCGAAGTTAAGAAAGGGTGATGCCGCTGGTGCGTTGACCGACATCAACACTTTGAGAACTTCAAGAACTGCCCGGCCAGAACAAATCCCACAACCATTGGACCATATCGATTTGGATATTTTGTTCCGTGAATCCGGATTTGAGTTATATTGGGAAGGGTTTAGAAGAAACTACCAAATCCGTTTTGGAAAATACGAAGGAAGTTGGACCGGAAAGACCGATACCGACGTAAACAAAAGATTGTTCCCCATTCCTCAAAAAGCAATGGACGGCGCTTCAAGCGAAGCAGGGTTCTTAGAGCAAAACCTAGGATACTAATTCCAAAAAATGGAAAAAAAAAGATGGCGGCAAGGAAGTTGATTTCTTGCCGCCTTTTTTCCATCTATATTTGATCAAGCACAAAAATTAAAGGAAATACCTATTTATCATACCCATATGAAAACATTTTACATCGTACTATCCGTAATCTTGACCTCTCTGTTTTTTAAGGATTGTGTTACGAACAATAAAGAAAAATCAAAGATGAACGACTTTCAGGTCATCGGTAGCCATAACAGCTATAAAATTGCAATAGAAAAACCTTTATTCGATTATCTGTGGCAAAAAAACCCTGCTATGAGCGGTCTGGAATACGGACATATCCCCCTGTCGAAACAATTGGACCTAGGGCTCCGTGGCCTGGAACTCGACGTTTTTCACGACCCCAAAGGCGGTCACTATTCCAACCCAAAAGGATTGGAAATCATAAAATCTATGGGTTCCGAGCCGAAACCTTTCGATACGGAACAAAAGTTGAAAACACCTGGGCTAAAAGTTTTTCATATCCAAGAGATAGATTTTAGAAGCCATCAATTATTGTTTAAGGACGCTCTGGAGGAATTAAAAGCCTGGTCCGACGCCAATGAAGGGCATCTCCCGATAATCGTCACCATCAACACCAAGGATAGCGAAATACCACAGACCAGAAATCCCTTAAAGTTTGATGCCGAAGCTCTACAAAATTTAAATACGGAAATAGCTGCCGTATTTTCCCAGGAAAGGTTGGTAACACCTGATTTGGTTCGAGGTAATTTCGATACCTTGGAGGAAGCGGTCTTACAACAGGGTTGGCCACAGCTGAACAAGGTTCAGAATCGGTTTTTATTTGTTTTGGATGAAGGGACGGAAAAAATAGATGCGTATTTGTCCCGTTTTCCAAATTTAAAAGGGGCGGCCCTATTTGTCAACCAAGAAGAAGGAAACCCTACTGCCGCCTTTCGGATCATAAACGACCCTGTAGAGAATTTTGATCAGATTAAGAATTTGGTAGACTTAGGCTATATGGTCCGTACACGTGCCGATGCCGACACCAAGGAAGCCAGGGAAAACGACTACGGCAGATTTGAAAAAGCAAAGGCCTCCGGTGCGCAGGTTATCACTACCGATTATTACCTGCCCAGCACTTTTTTTAAGTCCGATTATAAAGTTAGTTTTGAGAACAACACCTACGAAAGAACCCCAGAGTAAGCAAAATGCTTAGAAACTTAGTGCCATACCTGTTGGTTTTCATTTTATGTGGATGTAAGGCGGAGCCGTCCCAAAAAGAAATCCCACAGAAAGAAATCAAGGTCGCCTTTATTGCGGATGTCCATTTCGCGGACGTTTATCCGAATTTGGAAGGAAGTGACTATAAAGGCATTTACGATAGTATACATAACCGGAGTACCTTACTTAGGACAATGAATGCCCAATTGCATTCCACCCGACTTTTCAACGAGAATTATTTTGCATTTTTCGCCGCTTTGGACGATGCCGTAGCAAAAGGAATCAAAACCATTGCCTTACCCGGTGATTTTAGTGATGACGGCCAGCCCTTGCACATTAAAGGTTTGGGGAAAATACTAGACCGATATGCCGAGGAGCACGGTATTTCCTTCTTTCTCATTAACGGAAATCACGACCCGACCACCCCTTTTGGTGAGGAAGGCGGTAAAAGCGATTTTTTAGGAGCCAATGGCAAAGCGCAACCGCTCATGAGCGAAGTCGGTAAATATAAGGCGGATAAAAAATCTCAAAACCCGACCCAAGTGGTGACCGATTTAAAAGAATGGGGTTATGCGGATATGGTTCAAGAGTTGAAGCATCACGGTTTTTTTCCAAAGAGAGATTATCGTTTTTGGTCCACTCCCTTTTCTGAATATGCCTATGAAGATTATGGTTTTGAGAAGGCCAAGAAAGCTTCCGGCCTAAAACGTAGAACTTATAATTTAGATGTTGCGGAGGTGGCCTTACCAGATGTGAGTTACTTGGTAGAGCCTGTAGACGGACTTTGGTTGTTGGCCCTAGATGCCAATGTATATCTGCCCAAAGAAAACAGCAGTGGTTTTAGTGGCGCAGGAATCGGGTATAACGAAGTGCTCACGCACAAAAAACATCTCATACGTTGGACGGAAAAGGTGGTACAAGAGGCCGATAGACTAGGTAAAACCTTAATCGCTTTTAGCCATTACCCTATGGTAGATTTTAATGATGGCGCTTCAGAAGACATCAAAGCCCTATTCGGCAAAAAAGCCTTTCAGGCACACCGTATCCCCTCTCAATTGGTCGGCAAAACCTTTGCCAATGCGGGGCTGAAAATACATGTAGGCGGCCATATGCATATAAACGACACAGGGGTAATAACCACGGCGGAAGGCCATACCTTGGTAAATATTCAGAGTCCGTCTTTAGCTGCCTATGTACCCGCTTATAAAATAATTACAGTGAAAAATGACCAACTTGAGGTCGAAACCGTAGTGTTGGACGAGGTAAAAGGATACGATACATTCTTTGGTACATATGAAAAAGAATATGCTTTTTTAGCTTCCGATATTGCCAATGATTTATGGGAGAAAAAGATACTCTCCTCCACTTCGTATCTAGCGTATACCCAAATGCATTTACAGGAATTGATACGACTAAGATTCATACCTACGGATTGGCCCGAAGAACTCACCCAGCAGCTATTGAACAGGAGGGGGTGGGAGCTATTGACCGTTTTGGAGCGTGAAGAAAACCTTGTAACCCAATTACAGGAAGTGGGACTTACAAAACAGGACTTCATTGGTTGGGAAGGCGCCGACCTTATCGTTGACTTTTACAAATTTAAAAACGGGGACGAACTCGCCAAACGGGATATAGATGCCGTGCGCTTAAAAGCATATCAATTTCTATTGAAAAAATGGTCAGAAAATGAAGGAAAAAGTAGCTTAAAGCAATTTGCCGCCATTTTCAAAAAACAAATGCAAGGGGAGCCTTCAGTTCAATTCAGCATTGACTTGGGAACGGGGGGGTTAATGAAGTAACTTCTAGTGAGCGACCCTATACGGTTTTAATTTCTTTAGCCCTTTTATGGTTTGGAATTATATTTTAAAACATAAGTTATTCGCCAAAGAACACGAACCTAATATTGGCGGCTCTTTTTCACTTATTCCAGACCTTTATCTCGGCACATTATTTTATCCCTCATTTGTTCTTGGCGAAATCAGGAAGGTGTAATTAAAGTGAGGTCAAATTTCACCGATTGGTTTTCCTATGGTGGCCAAAATCCCACCATCTACGTATAAGATATGTCCATTTACAAAATCACTTGCCTGGGAGGCCAGAAATATAGCCGCTCCTGAAAGATCTTTGGGGTTTCCCCATTTTGCCGCAGGGGTTCGGTTAATTATAAAATCGTTGAAAGGGTGTCCGTCTACGCGAATAGGAGCTGTCTGAGCAGTTGCAAAATAACCCGGTCCTATCCCGTTTACCTGTATATTGTGCTTGGCCCATTCCGTAGCCATATTCTTTGTCAACATTTGAAGCCCCCCTTTGGCCGCCGCATAGGCACCTACTGTGTTTCTTCCCAATTCGCTCATCATAGAGCAGATATTGATGATCTTTCCCTGCTTTCGGGCAATCATTCCCTTTACCACATGCTTTGATACAATAAAAGGACTCACAAGGTCCACATCGATGACCTGTTTGAAATCGGCCACTTCCATGGCTTCCAAAGGTGTTCTTTTTATAATGCCCGCATTATTGACCAAAATATCAATATTACCGACCTCTTTCCCAATGCGCCCTACGGCATCTTTCACCTCTACTTCATCGGTAACATCAAATTTAAATCCGAAGGCCCGTATACCGGCACTTTTATAATATGCCACCGCATCGTCGATCTTCTGTTGGGAAGAATTCCCATTCACTACAATAGTCGCCCCTGACAGTCCAAGACCTTTGGCCATAGCCATTCCCAATCCGTGCGTACTTCCTGTGACCAAGGCTATTTTATCGGTCAGGTCAAACAATTCTTTTGACATGTTCTTATATTTTTTTACTTTATAATATTCTGGTTCCCTATAGAATCTTGACGGGTATTCCTTTACCGCCCCGTTTAGGCCTTCCTTTATGGTACGAACTAGCTTAACCTCCCAAATTCACCAAGAAGTACAACAAGGCCAAAACCACGAGAACAAAACCGCAGGCCGCAATAAAGCCTACCCCATCGGTACGGTCCCATCGGGTAAATTCCCAATTGGAATCGGGCCCGAACAATTTGGTTTCATTGCAGTCAGTCATATGGGCATAAGACCACTCCAATTTCATTTCATCCTCCTCCTTGGTTTCCCCTACTTGGGTTTTCATTTTCGCATAGAACCTTTTAATATTATACTCCTCATCTTCTTTTCGGGGAAAAATAGAGCTGATCAAAATGATCAATAAAAATGGAAAACTCATCCGAATCAAAATTCTCAAGGTTTCGTTCAAGGAATAAGAATTATTTTCTAGGGCGAAGCCCATTTTATCAAGAAGTAAGAGTTCGGGATTGATCATACCCGTGCCAACAGGCTTACCCTCTTTATCAATTTTTATGCCCGTACTCCAAAAGATAGACTTACTAGGCAGTTTAAACTTTTTGACAAACTCCTGCCCCACTATTAGTTCTTCAGGTCTATCGCCAATGTGATCGGTTTTCCAAGCCGCTATTTCCTGTTTTCTGCTTTCTACGTCCGACTCCTTTGCAAAATAGGTGCGTATCTCGAATTTTTCGGAGGTGGTCTTTAAAAAGTAAAGATCTTCCTTAATGTCGGGATTTATTAAATTAATTAGTATCGGTATTCCAAAGAATACCAAAAAAGTAGAAATAATAGAGACCTTGACAGAAAGGCGGCTGGTCTTGCGCCACAAAATACCCATCCAAAACCCTGCTGAAAATATTACCCCAAATTCCCACCACAATTTCATGATTTGAAACAGATTGTCATTTAAAAGGGTAATGCCAGCCGCGGCAACGATAACCAGACTTCCCAATATGCGTCCTATGGCTACATAGTGGCGTTCACTTTTATTCGGAAAATAAGGTCGATATACATTATTGGTAAGCAAACCTGAAGTCGTAATCATAAGCGTGGCGGCCGTAGACATTAGCGCCGCCATTAAACTAGCAATCATTAATCCCACAAGTCCCATATTGACCGAGCCCAACAATTTAAAGGAAGCATACCCCCATATTTTATCGGGATCGGTAATCTCATCGGCATATAAGAACACTATAAGTAGGGCCGTAAAACCCCATAGTACCGTGGTAATCCTTTTGAGGTACGATCCAAAGGTCAACCCTACCCTTGCCGAGTATTCATCTTTGGCAGCGCTAGGAGTCACAAAGGTGTTGGCCTGCGCACAGGTATTTATGATGGCCATAATCGATAAGGCCGCTATATAGTACCATGTAAAATCCAATGAATATGGAGAACCAAAAATTTCAAAAAAGCTCTCGGGGAGGTTGTCGTGCATACGGGTCAAAGCCCCCATCACACCGGTATCGCCGTATTTATCGTTGATGGCCATAATAGCAAAGGGAACGAGCATTATAGAGAGGAATATGATAAAAACCCCTTGAATAAGGTCACTTAAGAATGCCGCTTCGAGCCCTCCCATCATAGAATAGCCGGCCACAATGACCACGATGATGAATACCAACCAATACTTATTGATGTGGGAAAACGATTTTTCGGGTTGTAACTGCCGTAAATAAGTAAGCTCTTTCAGTTCAGGAGCGTCTAAGGTGGTAAAATCCTTTGCTTCGAGCACACGCATTCGTTCGGCCTGTCCGTACTCCTCTTTTTCTCCAAAGGTAAATTCCTCATACGTTTTCGGGGTCATTACCGATACAGTCTTGATAATGGTTATAAACCCTAGGGAAAGCAATATACCCAAGCCAATACTCGAAATAATGGCATACATTCTCCCCAATCCTTTGCTCGTAAACCTTTCGGTGTAAAAATCGGCCAAGGTCGTACACCTCATCCTTCTATACCAAGGCCCTATAAACCAGAATAGGGGCGTACTAAAAAGCATCAACAAATTGGCCCATACGCCGGCCGCTCCATTATTAAATGTAGCTGTACCAACAGACGGGCCGGTATCAGAACTTGTCGCTTGGCCAAAGGTGGCAAAAATCTGCACGATCTTTCCAAATTTTCTCCCTCCTAGAAAAAAATCTTCCTGATTCTTAATTCTTAACATAGACCTGATACCAATCCCTATGATTACCACAAAATAGACCACAATTACCACTAGGTCGATAGTACTTAATCCGAACATATATCTTTTATTTTAGCGAACCGCCATTAATTCCCGTGCAATTAAGACCATCCCCAGACCGTGATGGCTTAGAGATGTTGCAGAAGCTATTGGAGATAAGCCAATACCCTCTAGAGAAAACATATTTCCCTATAAAAAGGGCATATTGAACCACGATCTCAACTAAAGTTGATGCTCTTTAAAAGCTCTGCTGCCCGTAGTTTTCCTTGAAAAATCACCCCAAACTCCCAAAAATCACATGACTAGGTGGGTCCGCAAACTTCCTAATTGATATCGACCCGCTTCACATCTACAACTATACCACTAACAAAACGACATACTGCAACCTCGGAAACATGATATGAGACATTTCGCCCTAAGCATATGCCGAGCAAACCGATAATTTTATACCGGCCTTTTAGTGAGGCGATTTGTTGTAAGAAGCAGCTGCCCAAAATATGGAACACTCCATTTTCGATGGCTCTTCCCTATTCATATTATAAATCAATGTGTATACCTATGATCAGAATTCTTAGTATTCTTATTTTGCTCCTTATCAGTCTTAACGGTTATTCCCAAACGGAAACTGTTGTTCCACAAATACGGTTCAAACAGTACGACCATCAGAAATACAATCAAAGGGTCGCCCAAAAAGACTTTTCCCTAGCCGAAAACGGTCCTCTTCATTTTCAAGAATCGAGTTGGATACGTAAAATAGATACGGTAGGAATCGACAATGAATCGGGAACCATTGACCTTAGGATCAGCTTAAGATGTGTTTCCGGTCAAGTACCCCAAAGTAGTATTGGTCTTGTCTTTCAGATGGACAATTGGCACGACTCCAACTATGTACTAATGCCCGGTGCCCTTTATAACGGGAATAAATACGATTACCGAAGAATCCGATATTCGCCCAAACTCATGGACCCTAGGGACATTGCTCCAGAGGTACCCATTATCATTACAGACGTTCCTCGTCTCAACAAATATGAAGGCGTTTCAGAAGTACAACTCAGAAGCGGGGCTACCACCTCCCCTTCCATTTCCTATTTTGATTCCATACAGAATAAAGGCTACATTTTATTAAGCGAACAAGGCAATAGCTTAGGGGATTTCGGCCTAGGCATAGTAGAATCAAGAAACCGCGAGCATGCCGAATTTTCGATAAGCTCTCCCCTAGTGAGGGAAAAGCACCAATATTTCGCCAATGACAACCTGGCCCCTTCCAATGACCGTGGGGCCGATTTCAAGGCCGGCGATACCCTTACCTTCCACTTTAAATCCTATTCATTTGAGGCCCAAAACGTTCAAGACCTGTTCAACAAATTTGCCATGGTCAGGAAAGAACTCAATACCAATAAGGCCTACAACAATGTTATACCTCTTTCTTATGCCTTTGAAACCATAGAAAAAAAGTTCAAAAGGGACAATTGGGTACCCATTGACGACCTTGGATATTTTTCAGTAGGCCTACGTGAAAACTTCCTGCAGGATTTTCAAACCGGTTGGACGGGAGGAATGATTTCGACCTATCCCCTGCTCTTTTCGGAAAAGAGGGACACGCGTGAACGGGTAATCAAAAATTTCGATTGGTTCTTTCCCAACAGTACTTCTCCCTCGGGACTTTTTTATGGATTTTGTGAAGGAGGCACGGATTGGTTTGGCGGAGACAAGCGTAAATACCATACCAAAGATTGGCTGCTGACCCGAAAAAGTGCCGACGCCATATTTTTTGTACTCGAACAATTCAAACTTATGAAGACCAAGGGAATTCCGGTCGACCCACAATGGGAGAAGGGAATTCGAACCTCCTGCGATACCTTTGTCAACATATGGCAAACATATGGGCAAATAGGCCAATTTGTAGACGCCAAAACCGGTACCATTCAGGTAGGGGGCTCTTCCTCTGCCGGAATATTGCCTGCCGGACTGGTGCTTGCCGCCGACTATTTCAAGGCCCCGAACTATTTGGACACCGCTAAGGAAATTGGCCAGTATTTCTATAGCAATTTTACGGAAAAAGGCATTTCATGCGGTGGTCCGGGCGATGCCTTACAGAATTTCGATAGCGAGTCCGCCTATGCTTTAATTGAGTCTTACTACAGCCTCTATGAAGCCTCTAGCGATCCACAATGGGAAGTCGCTGCCGAGGAAGCCGCCAAGCAATTCTCATCTTGGGTCATTGCCTATAATTACGAATTTCCCGAAGAATCTACCTTTGGCAAGTTGGGCAACCATTCTATCGGTGGAGTATGGGCCAATACACAAAACACCCATGGGTCGCCCGGTATTTGCACCCATAGCGGCTTGGCCCTCTTAAAACTATTTCGTTCTACGGGCGAGCCTTTCTATGCCGAACTCCTATCCGATATTACCCATGCCATTCCGCAATGCCTCTCCGTTCCTTCAAGAAGGATAATGGATGCGCCTGACGGATGGATGAGCGAACGCTTAAGTACCACCGACTGGAACGAAGGCATCGGGGAAATATTCGTGGGCTCAACTTGGGCCGAGACGGCACTGATGCTCACTTATACCGAAATTCCAGGTATTTATGTCTGTACGGCCAAATCTGAAGTAATTTCTTTTGACAATCTCACCGTTGAGATACTTAAGGATACTCCCAAATACATAAAAGTGAAAGTAAAAAACCCGACCCAAATGGAGGCGAAGGTCAAGATTTGGGAAGAAGACCTTAAGGAAAGACAATTGTTTCTGGAAACCAATTACCTACTGAAAGCCAAACCTGTAACGGTACCTCAGCAAGGACATATCACATTAACCTTTAAAAAATAACGGGCCAACAGTTGAAAATTGGAACAAACACCACCGTTTTCAACCTTCGGCCAATCTTGTTGAACATCTCCATATCGCGATATGGATAGTATTAGGCAATTTGCCTTGATTCCATCGATACCCATAAATAAACTATACATATGAAGAGTACTTTTAAAATACGATACGCCACACATCCCGACGATGCCAAAACATATGACACCCAACGATTGAGAAAGGATTTTTTGGTAAACGACATCTTTACCGAAGACGAAGTAAACCTCACCTACTCCCACTATGACCGATTCATCATGGGCGGGGCCATGCCAGTTCATGAAAAGTTGCAATTGGAGTCCATTCCCTTTTTTGCCACCAAATACTTTTTGCAAAAGAAGGAGATGGGAATCATCAACATTGGCCAGAAGGGCAAGGTTATCGCCGACGGTCAGACCTATGAACTTGAACATAAAGACGCCCTATACTTGGGCAGTGACGTTAAGGATATATCTTTTGAAAGTGAAGAAGCCAGCAAACCGTCCAAGTTTTATTTGAATGCCTGTATCGCCCATAAAGCGCTCCCCTCAAAATTAATATCATTTGCCGACGCCCCTGTTCTTGAACTGGGGACTACAGAAGAATCGAACAAACGAAAATTATACCAACACATTGTTCCCCATACCGTCGAAACCTGTCAATTAATGATGGGGATTACCTCGCCTGAACTTGGAAATGCATGGAACACTATGCCTGCCCACGTACATGAACTCCGGATGGAAGCCTATTTCTATTTTGACGTTCCCGAAGGAAAGGCTGCGGCGCACATCATGGGCCAACCCCAAGAGACCCGAATACTATGGGTAGCAAATGAGCAAGCGGTCATTTCCCCGCCTTGGAGCATCCACTGTGCGGCAGGAACCTCTCCCTACAGTTTTATATGGGGAATGGCGGGCGATGACGACCCCATAGTTCCTTATCCGATCAGTGAGCTGCAATAACCCTAAAACTAAAAAATGAGTTTTTTACACGATAAAAAAGAAGTAGAGCGCCTAATACGGCTCGTTGCGGACAGGATAATAGAAGACACCACCTATCGGTTCATTGACAAGGCTTCGGGAGAAACCCTAGACGATTTAAAAACGGTAGCTCCTACCAAGGATGTTTGGCTTAAGAGCGGTTACGAAGACTGGAAATACTGGAACGGGGTAACCCATATTGCATTGTTCAAAATGGCCCACCTTCTTCAAGACCAAAAATACGAAGATTATGTGCTACGTAATTTTGATTTCATCTTTGAAAACCTTGATTTTTTTGAAAAACAATTCGCCGATTTCGACCCCGAGCAATATGCCCCCAATTTCCATCAATTTTTTAGGCTCGACAGGCTTGATGATTGCGGGGCCATGGACGGCAGTCTCATTGAGGCATATCAGATACGAAAGAACGACCATTGGCTCGATAGGCTCCAAAAAGTAAAAGCTTGGGTTTCATCGGGGCAAGACCGGTTGCAAAACGGTGTGTTTTGCAGAAATTACAAAGGCTATACTACCGTATGGGCCGATGACGTATATATGAGCGTTCCCTTTTTGGTACGCATGGGCAAAATGAGCGGTGACACTTCATTTTGGGACGATGCCATTTCAAATGCCCTCGGGTTCCACGAATTGCTATTTGACGATTCCAAAGGGCTATACTGGCATTCGTACTGTACCCAAATAGGCGAAAAAGGAGTTGCACACTGGGGAAGGGCCAATGGCTGGTCGATCGTTGCCAAATGCGATTTACTGGAATATATCCCTAAGGATTACCCTGGTTGGGAAGAAGTTCGGAAATCCCTTTTCGAGCAGATTATAGGCATATCTAGGTACCAAACGGCAAACGGCATGTGGCGTCAGCTCATTGACAAACCCGATTCCTTTTTGGAAACATCGGGTACCGCCATGTTTACCTATGCGGTAGCCAAAGCGGTCAATGAAAAATGGATTCCCGAAATATATTCGTCCATTGCCATAAATGGATGGAAGGGAATTTCAGAAAACATAATGGCCGACGGACAGATTACCAATATTAGCGAAGGCTTCAACATACGGCAAGACCTGTCATATTACTACAATCGCCCCCGCCCCTTGAACGACCCGCATGGTTTGGGCGCCGTATTGCTGGCCGGGGTAGAAATCCATAAAATGAAAGATTATCAAGACTATATGTGGTATTAATAGGAGCTATACCACGCCCCCTTAGAAATTGGGTTTTATTAGTTGAATAGTTTAGTTTGTTGAGTGAAGAAAGGCCATTTTCTAAAACGAAATGGCCTTTTGTTATTTTCTTTCGGAACCTTAACAATCGAGTTATCCCCCACTTCCAAAAATATTACTTTCCTCCCGTTAACTCCTCAAGGGTCCAATACGCTTCGCGGTCTTTTACCTCTTCGCGTACCCTTTTCACATCCCTTTCGGTAATTCTATTGGTATCGTTCAGCTCGGTTCTTACATAGGTCAAGACATCGGCGATCCATTGATCGTCGTTCCCTTTCATTCCTGCCATTACACCAGCATATTTAATGCCATCTACCGGACCGGTAAGGCCGTTCAAGACAATTCTCAAGGGTACATCAATACTGCCCTTTACCCTAGAAGAGCCGACTAATCGAGGGGCCGTATTCTTAATCCCTTCGCCATTTGGCCCGTGGCAAGCCGCGCAAATTGTCTTAAAATGACCATATCCGTTAACCACACTATTCCTAAGCTCAGGACGTTCTAAAATGTATTTCTTCTTCAAGGTTTCTATTTCCAAAGGAACGTCTTTGATGCCTTCTTCGCCAATAACCGTTAGAGCCTCGTTTTCAGCATTTCCAGAAACGACCTGTTGCATCATTGTCTTTGCTTCCCCTATCGGACTCGACCTAAGGCTCAACAATAGCTGTACCAGGACCTCCTTATCGGAATCTGTCTTTAGTTGACTTACCGCGGCAAAGACTTCTTTGTTCGATACCTCTAGAAAGCGTTCGCTGATCCGGAGGGCCGCACGCCTTACCCTTGCGTCTTCATCCGCTAAAGCCGATAGTACGAGGGTTTCGTCTATGGCATCCATACCTTCCAAGGTCCACAAGGCATGAAGTCGGCCCAGGGCCAAATCCGTATCGTTGAACCACGACTTATAAAAAGCTTCCTCACCTTGTACCATATCCTTGAGTTCGCCAACCACGGCAATGTCCTTACGAAGAACCAACAACCTCTGTGCCGTTTTTCTGTACCATGCGTTAGGATGACCGAGATACGAAAGCAATTCCTCACTGGTTCGCCCCAACAACCTCTCCGGCCTACTAGGTTTCCCGCTTTCATGTACGATTCTATAAATTCTTCCCTTGCCAATATGTTTATCAAAGCCTTTTCTTTCGACCACGGGACGTAAAAAACTTCCTTTACGGACCCAATTTCCCTCTTGTATGATTCCCCTATACATATCGACGATATACAGGCAGCCGTCAGGTCCGGTCTTTGATTCTACCGGTCTAAAATTGGCATCGGTGGACGCCAAAAATTCGGTTTCCCCATAAGGATTCCGCAAGACAGTCTTGCCGTTTATGTGTTCTACTTTGGCGCGACGCACCAATCTACCCACCGGTTCCGGAATAAAGAGGTCGCCATAGGCCGGAAGCTGGTCGCCCAAAAATATAGATTGGCCACAACTCGCCGTAAAGTGGTTCAAGGTACCATCTTCCCGTAGACGTTTATTTCCTCCCTGTACGTCAGGGGTGCCGATAATCGGCCATACCTTCTCGAATCCTTCCTCCCATTTGCCGGGCATCTCCAAATTACCATAGGTAGGGTGTTGTTGGAATCCTAAGGCAGGTACTTCCCCCCCTGCACTCGAATAAAACAATTGTCCATTTTCGTCTTCGGTAAGTCCCCATTGCCCAACAGGCGCATCCCTCAGGGTATCTATCTCCATCTTACCTCGGGTAAACCGATATCTAAACGAATTTCGTGAAACGTACAACCAATTGTCTATACTCCACATCATATTGGCGGATTGATGTTCTAGATTGGCGTTGTCCCGAACCGTATCTTTCAAAATCAGTATTTTCTCATCGGCCCTCTTATCCCCATCCGTATCGCGGTAACTGTATAAGCTACGGTCATAGGTTTGTCCCACGATTACCCTATCATCTAAAGGCAAAAGAATCCTTGGTAAAATCAAACTATCAATGAATACGGTACTCTTGTCCATTTCCCCATCGCCATCAAGGTCTTCCAATACCGAAATCCTACTCCATGGTTCATTTTCATTGGTACCATCTATATCTTGCATATAAGTCAGCATCTCTGCCACATAGAGTTCTTGGTTGGGTCCCCAAGCAATGGCCACTGGTTCGTGGATCATTGGCTCGCTGGCTACGAGCTCTACACGATAGCCCTCTGGCAAATGCATAGTTTCCATACTTTCTTCGGGAGTCAACGACCTAACGGCAGGATCCCTGACGATAAGGGGTTTTTCATAAATTTTGCCCGTATCCCGTAACTCTTTTTTACAACTACTGCCCATTGCCATTAAAACGGACAAAGCCGGTAGTATAAAACGTTTCTTAAAAATGCTCATAGTATTTACTTTGATTTATTGGTCTTGAGGCAGTTGGTCCTTGCCATTATTCTCTTAGAATCGTTGTCTTTGATAGAACTATGGGTATAGCAACAGATAACCTACTTGTTTTTCAAGCGAAAAGTCCTGTTGTTATAACTCTTTCCTGCAGCCCCACCTGTAACGTAGAGCTGCCCATTTAGATTAAAACCGACACCCCAAGCCAATTCGCGAGGAAGGTCAGGCCCCATTTTCCACTGTTTGTTCTTAAGGTTGTATATCTGTACACCGGCCTGATTATTGGTATCACGTCCGCCCATCACCCAAATTTCATCATTTATACTCGCCACTTGGGGAGAGCGTACTTTTAGGGGCATATCTATAGTAGTCCACTGATTCGTAATCGGATCAAAGAGGGCCAGATACGTGTTGGCTACTACGATACAAATTTGGTCTTTATACTTACATCCGTAAATGGCTCCTTTTCCTTCCGGTCCTGTCGGTTCGGTGCGCCATTGGGTTTCCCCTTCACCTATACTGGTCACATATAAGGGCGCTTGGGCATCCCCTAACCAGTTGGTATATCCCATAACATAGAGCCTTCCCCTAGAATTAAAGGCCAAGGGCGCGGAGAGGTTGTTATTTAAGGAGGGTGCTGTTTTTACAGTTCCGCTTTTAGGGTCTACTTTTTGGACCATACGGGTCGTGTGCCTTTCCCCTTTTTCGGGCAGTAGGTCTCCCCCCGCTACCCAAAGCTGTCCGTTTAGGGTGCCGGTGGCACAGTATACTCTTGGAACCCCAAGGTCGGCGATGACCTCCCAATTATTCGTTTCGGGATCGAAGGCAAAAAGCTTGGAATACGCATAGCTGTCCATAGGATAGCCATACTCGGCCGTAAGCCCTCCTGCCATATAAAACCGATGGTCTAACACATCACCTCTAAGATCGTGGTTACTCCCGGGCATACGGGCGACCATTTCCCAGTTTTCCATCCATGCCCCCCCCAAATCTACGCTAAGGCTGCCTTCCGTGGTTACACAAATTACATCACCTCGATCATCGAGGCTCAACGATTTTAGTCCCTTTGGTATACGGTGAACTTTTAAACTAGGGAGATAGGAACTAGTTCCGTCCTTTGTGGTTTTCTCCAAATCGACCTCAATGAGGTTTCCCGAGTTCAACCCCAATAAGGCGGAACCATTGCTGCCTATGGCAAGGTCCATAATATCGCCTTCGGCCAAGCCCGTAAATTCGGTCCACCCTTGACTTAAATCCCTAAGGTCACAATACAACAAGCTCTTGTTACTCGCCAACCATAACATCCCATGTTCGTCGGCCAGTACCGTATGCCAAAGTCCTGACGGAGCATGGCTTAAAGTCTCCTTCTCCCAGACCTTCTTTCCCGCCGGGAGTACCATGAGCGTATTTCCCTTGCTGCCTTTGCTCGAAGTAAGGGCCCAATATGTATTCCCACCGTCATAAGTCAAGGAAATAGTAGATTCTGGAGGCCGCACAGGAATACTGCCATATGTTTTCCAAACAGGATCTGTATGCTTGCCCCCTATACAGGAACAAGCCACTACGAGCAACAAATAATATAGAAATCGCATAAAACTATTTTTCGGCATTATAGATAGTTTCGATTTCCTTAGCGGTCAAGACCCTATCGTATATGCGACATTCGTCCATGGTAGCATTGGCAGCCCCTGACCTATTGACCATCAGGTTGATTTTTGACGCCCGGCCGCTTCCCCTTCTTGCCGATTTGTTCTGTACTTGTACCGAATTGATCATTTGCCCATTAAAATACAGTCGGATTTCTTCTCCGTAGGTCGCTGCCACGTGAAACCATTTGCCTGGGGCCATGTCGGCTTCGTTCAGTTCCTTTTTTATCAGTCCGATGCCCCTGGCATAGTCTGCCTGAAGAGCACTCCCCCTATTCTCTAAGGTATATTCTTCATAGAAATAAGGTAGTCCCGTAACGAACATGACGTTTGACTTATCCTTAAAATTTATCCACATACTAACGGTCGCCGCATCTTCATGCGTATGCATTTCATCGACCACCAACTGTGAAATTTTCTTGAACAACCCTATTCCGTTGCCTATCTTCCCTGGGACGATTACACCACCCTCAACGACTGCGGAAACATTGCCCCCTCCGTTTACCGGGGTAAGTCCGTTTGTAATTTCCTCTGAAGCCAAATAGGCGACCAAACCTTTTTCCGGAATCTCGTTTCTTTCTAGGTGGACTTCCCTAAATTCACCAATCAATGTCTTGTTCTTGAACAATCCAGCCTTTACGACCGTCGACTTTGACACTTTTAAGGGGCGTTTGTACGATTGAATCTTTCCGTCATTGAGACTATACCGGATCTTGTACGCCTTGTCGGGAGCGGCCAATGACAACTGAGTATCCTCAAAAATTTCTATGGCATTATTGCTTAGTTCTTCCCCTGCAATTTTAAAGGTCGGCGTCAAAGGCACGGTAATAGCCGATACCGGAAAGTCTTGTACGGCATTGTCGTTGGGATATTTAACACTGATTTCCGCCTTACCAAGTGCCACTTTGATCTGTATCCGGTGCTTTCCCTTTTTGAGGTAAATACTGCCAGGTAAGGCAGGGGCGTGTACCCTTCTATGCAAGACGGTTTCGCCATCTATCACCAATTGCACACTGTTATCCTTACCATTGGGCATCATAAATTCATAGACGCCATCGGCCACGACCTCAAATAGACCGGTATAGACCATCAGCTTTCTAGGTGTATCATTGGCAGAAAGTGCAGTTACAAAACGATCTTCGTAAGGTTTTGATCCCTTCACTTCAAAATATGAAGGAGCCAATCCATTTTCAGGAATGTCATTATTGCCTCCCAGTAAATCGATTCGATCATATTTTTGAATCCTTATTCCCTGTACGGAGGCTACCTCCACGGCAGGGTGGGCCTTTAGCACGTGGATACGCTTCCCGATAATTTCCCCAAGCCTAGACCCGTTTTTAAAAGCAGCCACGCGTAGCGAATGTAAGCCGGGTTCCGTGACCACGATTTCCTGTAATTCCCTTGCCTTTGCTACAAGAGGGTCGGAACCATCTAGCGTATAGGCATACTTAAGTTTGGAATGATCGGTCAACAGTTTTAACCTAACTTGATCTACATGGGTTTCGTTTCCACGTAGTACAAAGGGAGCCTTGGTAGTCAACTCTTGGTCTTGCACCGGTGTATATTGTTTTTCTCCCGGTCGCTTAACACCCACCTTAATTTTATAAGCTTCCTCGATATCGCCTTTCCAAAACATGGGATCACAAACCAAAAGCCTGAACTTATGCTTGCCTTTGGCGAGGGCCACCTCCCCATACCTACTCTTGTACGAGAGTCCGTATTGCTTGTCTACACGTAAGACCGAAGCAGTTCCCATGCTAAAATCGATAGGGCCGTTAGAGCTTACCTCAAACCTGTAAACACCATCTTCCTTGGCCTCAAAATACCCTTCAAAAAGGTAGAAAGACTTCGTCATTAGAGTACTGGATTGCCTTGGTTCTGCAAATGGCACCGTAAAATTGGAGCTTGTAGAGGTAAGGATAGGCTTGTGATCTTCTACTTCAGGTAAAGATATTTTGTCTCCTTGAAAGAATCCCTTTTTATCATATATCGTTGTTTTCAACTCGTAGACCTTGGCAGAAAGGCCTTGAACACTCTGTACCTGACCGGAAGCTTTCAAAGGACTGGCCTTTTGGAAGGCAAATTCGGAAACCGGACTCCATTTTTCGCCAAATTCCCATGAGTCTTGATAGGTACGCGCCTTTAAAAGACAAGACTTGTCAATTTTAATGGGACCGTCATAGACTTTTGAAGTGGGACCTGGTTCGGTTCCATCAGTAGTATAATACACCACGCTACCCAATTGGGAAGGCTCAAAAGAAACCATCTCTTTGCCTATGAACAGGCGGGCAGGGCGATACCCTGGATTATTGTGGTCTATGGTCCACTGCCCCTTCTCAATTAAAATAGGCTTACTCGGAGTGGCTTTAGAGTTCATAACATTCTTGCCATTACGCTCCATGGCGTAGACCGTACGTTCTTTATCGGTTCTCCCAAAAGTGTAGATATCGGTATTCCCCCCAACGTTTACCGTAAGTTGGGTAAGGTCATCCGACCACACCGTGGTAGGCAATTTGTCACCAAATCGAAAAGGAAAAAGCATTACCTTATACTCTGGATCAACGGCATTCGCCGGAATACTCAACATATTGTATCCCCAAGCTTTTTGAACATTGGGCAAGGGAAACGGAAAATTACTGTTTCTCCATAAAACCCTTACCAAGAGCATGGGATCTCCCTTTTTAGGATTGGGTTTCATAACGGGATATGAGGCCTCCCATGTTGCGGCCCTACCCCTATTCACATTATTATCGGCCATGGCCATAATGATATCGGTTCCTATTACGCCCTTGGTATTCAATTCTAAATGACGGTTCTGTGCCGCCGGGTTTACCTCATATACATACGAATCACCTATAAGGGGCATTCGCCAATCGTATTGATGGGCCTTGTCGTCTTTTTTCAAATCGTCAATGACCAATAAATAAGGTTTTTTTCCACGTGCAAAATGCATGGTACGAAACACGTGGTCCATATCATTGGCCCATTTTCCATATCGTTCCACACCACGGGTTTCCCCATGCCACGGACCGTAATCCAAGTGGCCGAATCCGTCATAGTGTTCCTTTATCCTCGGTTGGAAAGGCAGTTCAGAGAAGCGATCTAATTTATAGGCCGACTCCTTAAAACGTCCCATAATATGATTGACCTGTGCCAAGGCCGGATGGTCTAGTTCCATCAACTTTTCATATTTTCTCCAGCCGTAAGCCGTGGTCATTTCCACTACACTTGAGGCCGCCTCTGCGGTATTGGTCGCCGTCATCGAATCTCCAGAGACAGGCTGATAGACCCCTGCAAGTCCGTCTACGGTCACCAAGGCCCTATATGAGGCATCTCGGTAAGCCCCTACGTTTGGGCTCCAAGGAATACCATGTGACCATATTTGAAAATCACCATGTTGTGGAGTCTCATGTCCGGCGTAGTATTGGTCTACCCTATTCTCCATATGTACCAACATATCATCTTGTTGCCAACCATTGCCCATGGTGACCATACCCCGTTCTCCGTCATACCAAAAGCGGGGCATATCTTCAAACTGGTCTAATTCTTCCTTCTGTTCGTAGGATGTAATTTCAGAGGCCGTTATGAGGGTTATCCCTGGTAACTGAAACCACGATTTATGAAGTTTTCCCGAATAATCTTCGCCCTTCTTGCCTTCAAACATATCGGCATTGAATATGGAGTTCTTTATGTTGTATACAAAATCTACCCGGGTATCTTTAGGGTAAAAGTATTTCATTATGTGCCAAAACTCTAAATGTCCGCCTGTACCACTCCCTGGGGAGGTACGCCAAAATCGGGGTTCATCAAAACCTGTTCGTATATCTTCCAATCCGGGGGCATTTGGGCGTTGACGAGGCCGATGTACATAACGGTTGTATATTTTTCGGGCATTCAAGGCCTCCGATTCGGCCCTTGCCAAAAGATGGCTATGCTTTAATAAGTTGCGATTCCCCCTTCTACCAGCGGCCCATACGGCCAACATGGGTATAAATCCCTTGGTATTCTCATAGGTGGTACCACTGGAAGACAGGTCGTAATTTAATTTGTTCTGTAAACTCCACGTAGCTATAGGCAAGATCCTTTCATCATATCCTTTTTCCCCTTCAATGGCAAGTGCCAAGGGAATCCAGTTGGCCTGGCACGACATATGGTTATTGATGTACATCTGCCCGGGAATGGCCATTCCCGTGTCGTATTTTCCATAGGTGGCCTTAGCAATGACCCTACGTACAATGGTACGCTCTTCCTTGGTCATAAAATTATACCCATAGTCGTATTCCCATCCCAAAGTAAAATAACCTCCCGGGGTGTTGGAAAAGAAGTATTCCATGCCGTATTTTTCCTTTAGCTCCTCTACTCTTTTACGTCCTCCGGAATAATAGGCTTGGGCGTAGGTATAGGGGCCAAATTTTAAATCGGTCCTAACAAAGTCGTAGGATACATCTTTGAAGCTTTCCGCGGTTTCCTCATGATTTAGGATATCGATACGAGGTTCCAAATACAAGGCATGCGCCACAGTTGCCTCCGCTGCGCGCCTCCCTAAATCTTGATCATCGGTCAGCAAGGCCAAGAGGGCCCATTTGGCAATATTACCGTCCGCACCGAAAGGATTGGCATAATACTCAAAATTTTCAGGCACTTCCCATTGTACATTCTTGCGCAGATCTTCTAACTGCAGTTTGAAGAATTTCGGGGCCTGGTCTCCCATAGCCACCATCTTCTTCATTCGCTCAACATCCGACGGGCTCATGATTACCCTCGGATGTACCCCTGGCTCGGGTACCTCGCTCAGTTTTTCCGAATCAAAACCTTCACCCTTAAAATCAAAATCGACCTTGGGCATGGGAGGCAAATCTTTTATTAATCCACCTTCCAAAATATAATCCGCATCCGGTCCGTGGCTTCCCTTATAGAAATCTTGTTCGCCTTTCGGAATATATTCTTGGGCAAGCCCTTCCCCTAAAAAAAGGGTTATGCAAAAAGCTAATAAAGTCAATTTTTTAGTACACATGTGCATTCTGTTAAAATTCTGTAGTAAAGTTTATATCAATATCCTAAAAAGGGGATTCGCCCTATCTCCAAGCCATCGGTCTCAAGTACCGGTTTTATCACGTTTTTTCCATTGACCGTCTGATAACGGACCCCTTCGTCTATGGGGCTGTATTCCGTTTCTATAAAGAGATCTCCCCGGTCATACTTCACATATCTATGGGGATTCTTCCTATAATGTTGATACGCCTTATAATTATCTTCCACCTTTGCCCCGCCCATCTTTTTCCTAAACTGTTCAAAAGATGAATACTCCTTCGTAGAAGCCACTTCACATACAAAACCATTCCCTATTAAAGCGAACTGATTACGTGTAAAGTCGATCGGTTTCCCTTGATAATTGAAGAACTCTATGACCGTATAACCTTCCCTCTCTTGAATCCGAAGGTCGTATTCCGAACCATAGTTTACGGGTACCAGTGGCACAAACGCCATATACACATCCCCATCTTTCACATAAATGGTCTTATGGCCTTTGGCCGTAAAGTCTTTTCCCGAGATATTATCATCACCCACCCATATTTCATCTATGGTGTTGGCCCCATCCCCCCATTGATCATTGGGAATATAGATACCTACGCTTAGGCTACTTACTTGTTCCCGGTTATATCGTTTTGGACGATAGAGAACCACGGCGGTATTTTTATGTTGGGTGACCAGGCGTCTTCCCCTTTCACTGTATAGAATTCCCCGATCTCCATATCCGTCGGTTGGTCCCGATAATTTTTCCTGCCCATTGACAATAAAGCGCGAAAAGATGGTCGCTGTATTTTTGGGGCTCTTAACTATGTTCTTTTTAGGATAGGTAAGCAAAAAACTTTCGGTCTGCTCACCTGAATGGTAAGGTATAGAAGCGGAACCTATGGTATACTTTTCGGTCATATAGGTTTCTATGCGACTGTTCCATGCCCCGTAAGGTTCCAAATCGTAATCGACAAAGGGGTCCATGGCATCGGCATTGATCCCCAACTTCTCCATTCCCCTATCGTCATAGCTGGCACATCCATCTGCGGTAGCAAGGAAATGAAATGGATATTGTCGGTTCTTTACCCAATCGACAAGATATTTCGGACAATGGTACTCATTTCCATAACAGGAAGCCGCCCTCACCTTTATCCATTCTTCACTGGGAAGGAAATAATCGTCAAGACGGAAGTAAGGAGTAAGGTCGCCCAATACAAAATCGAACATAGCGAACGGAAGTCCAACCCCTCTCATATCCCATTGATATGCCCTCGACCAAGGCCCCACCATTTTGGCCGTAGGGAGGTGGTAATGTGCCAATACATCGATCCAAAGACGCTCCTCTATTTCGAGGGCCAATTTTTTAATCGTGCTATCTTGCGTCATCTCGGCGATCATAGCTATGGGCTCTATCTGTAAAAAGCAATAAGCCTGCGAACTGTATTCCGTGTTTACCCCACTACGGGTAAGTTGCTCCTTGAACATTTGCAAACGTTCCCTGCCTTTGTCGACCTGTATCGTATTACCGGTACGCTCGCCGTACAAAATATTGCCACAGGTGGCCATACAGGGAAAATTATCATTGGTCCCTACAAAGTTCCAATGGTCTTCCAAAAAGCCATCGGCAATGGTTTTTAAGTGACCTTCGAGCTTTACTTTGGCCCTTTCACTGACCAGCGCGCCGTATTTTGACAGTAAAAAGTTGACACGATGCCACTCTTGATAGTAATCGGGAAAATTTTCGAGGTAGCGATTGGCTTGGGCAATGGCCTTTTTATGGCCCGAGGCAAAGGCCGCTTGACAATAAGCCAGCGGTTCCAAAGAACGGGTAAAACCCCACTCTTCCTTTCCTTTCCACTCTCCCTGTTTTGAAAAGTAGGCCAAGCGTTCGGGCGTAAAGAAATGCTTCAGTTGGTCTTTGGCCCTCTCTTTATCAAGATGGTCATATGAACGGTCTAATTGGCCCTTTGCCTCCGTCGGTAAAAGTGCCATAACGAATAGACAAACTGCAAAAAGGAATGTTTCGAACGTTTTTTTCATTTGGTTTGGTCTTTGTTCCCGGGGTCGGTTTATCGGTTTTACAATCGTACAATACGACCGGTCGATACAGGGCCGGCCCTAACCCCAGATAGTGAATCGGTAAATTATGTTTCGCTTCGCACAAGCCTTTTTAGATTTCTGCGATTACTTTTCCCTTACGGATTACCTTGTAGGTGGTACGCCCCTTTTCGTCCTCCTTAAAAATGACCCTATCTTTCTGGTCTTGCCATTCTATGGAGACTTCGGTCTTAGATTCGTTCCATTTTACCAGCGGTTTTTCCTCTCCATGATAGTAGGGAAAAAGCAGCATCTTGAAATTAGGATTCACCCCATAGGAAGGAATGACCAAGCGCTTGGCCATACCAAAACTTCTACCATCGGGCCAATCTCTTGCATCTTTGTATTCAAAGGTTTCCAACCGTATCTGGGGATTCTTGAACTCGTCTTCGGGAACGGTACGATCCAAAACCTTGACCAATAATTGGGCGTCTCCCTCTTTCGGTTCGAATTTTAAGGTACCCCAGGCCCCTTCGGTCCTTTTCGTATCACCGCCTAGTATGATTTCGTCAATTTGAAGACTAAGCATTTCCACATCGCTATCGACCATCATGATCCATTCATAGGTGTGGTCTTTGCTGTCTTTTTGAATATCGTCTACCACCAGCGCATAAGGATGTGCCCCTCGAACGAGTCCTGCCGAACGAAACGCTTTTTCAACGGGATTGTGCTTTACACGAACCGGACGGGCATATTCATCCCACATTCTGGGATCGCCACTTTCAAAGCCGTTGTAGTAGGCTTCGACCACAGGTGAACGGTCGATATTCGCCTTCCAGTCAAAATTTGGGTGTTTGGCCAGCCATTTATCGGTTTCCCCGGTCAAGTATTCCCATCGTTTAAAACGGCGTCTTGGTTGGTCTTTGTCGGCAAACCCGCTCAATGTACCTTGCCAATACCAATCGTACGCATACTTGGCGTTCAAAACCCCAAACGTAGCGTCGTTGTTATCTACAAGGCCCAACCATTCTCCCGGGGGCGGCACATAACCTTGTCCCTTACCGTCGATGATCACACAATTATGATGTCGTGATTCTATACCCCTAAAACGATCGATCGCCCATGCCCTTCCGACTCCAGAAAAGGTAAAATTACCGCGATCGGCATGTTGATGGCTTGGCCCTATTTGGTCATCGCGGCATTCCAATTGTAGCTGTACCTCATCGTCACCCCAATTCGAACGGGTAATCAAGGACTTGCGTTCGGGATCAAAATACGTATTTGGGAGTCCTAATCGCTTTCCCGCTTCAAAATCGATCGGCAAGGGGTCATCCGCAAAAATAATTTGATATATGACATAGCCTCTTCCTCCGTCCAACTTATCGCCGCCGCCATTTTGATAGGCGAGGGTTTCTTGTAAAACATAATTTACCAAAGGATCTTGGGGATAACTCCGCTTCCAGGCGAGAAGGGTCTGCAGGGTAGGCCCGGCCTCTCCCCCATCACCATGGCTAAGAAAACGTGCACCTCCCGGCTGTACCGAATTGGCATACCATTTCAATGAGTTGTACCAACGCTTCTGATTCCATAGATTATGCCCTCTTCTGGCCATGGCCACAAGTGCGGGCCCGTGCCATCGCAAACCATATTGGGTATATCCTATAGCCTCTTTGCTCATCCCCATTTCTGACCATCCGTATTTTTGGTAATCGGTCTGAACTTCTTTCTGGTGTTCGTAGACACGAGCATCGTTACCCTCTTCCCCTTCAGTAGCCAAAGAGGTCAGCAATAGTCCCGATCCTACGGCAACCCAGTTCCAATTACGGAAATGATGGGGCATATGTGAGCCCATGGCCGTCTTTCCTTTGGTGTAAGTATTCAAAAGGTTTCTACAGCTCTTCTGCTGTCTTTTATTCATCCAGTTATAGGCGAAATCATATAAAAAGGCAAAATAAGGCTCACCTCCAATGGCGTCTTTTCGACCGCTACGCCACACATCACTGTTGAGTTGTGAATTGAATTTTAAAGCATTGCCATCATCCCCTCCTTGGGATAGAATTTCCGACGCGCTTTTAAAGGCTCGGTCCATTTGATCCAAATTCTTTTGATAGATTTTCCCGAGGTTGGTTATCACCGTGGCCAGTTCAGCCCCTTTTTCCGTGTCGTCTCGCAATAGGCAGTCGAATGTTTCCAATAAAAGGACATAAAGAAACTGCGGACGGTGGTGCCAACTCACCCCATCGCTTTCCCCTGCTTTGGCATAATTATCAAGTAAACCCTTAGCTTTCTTTATATTTCCGGCCAATAAGGCTTGATAGACATTGTAACTGGCCGTATGTTCCTTACGGATCGATACATCTTGGTATGCCCTTAAGTTTTTTAAGGCGAGCCTTCCGGTCTGCGTATTCTCGGACCGGTTTCTAATATCCTCCAAATCCTCCGGGGAAAATAAAATTCTTGGATGCACCCCAGGTTCAGGTACGGTTCCGAAGGCATCCTTTACAAAGAAAGGAGAATCAAGGGCCTCCATCTTGATTTCAGGGGAAGCGGGCCATTGATATTCCCCATTAAGAATTTGTTCCGCGGAATATTCGCCCGGAAGCTCCTTCTTTTTCAGCAAATTTTCTTGTCCCCCACCAGAGACCTGTCCCTCACTTTCGTTATAGGCCAACAGCCCTATAAAGCAAAGTGCTACAGTTATTCTTTTATTCATAACTAGATTCAAGTTTTATATTCGACTCAAAATTTTATTTCTTCAATACGCCTTTTCCGCCCCCTCTTGGGAAAGAGATCCTGCTGAGAACAAAATAAGGCCACCTTCCCTTTTTTTATCGGTCCCCAAGGTGCAATCTCTTACGCTAAGGTTGCACAACAGGGTTTTAAGGCCTATATAATGGGCGTTCATAAAAATATTTCAAGCAGAAAGGAGCTTGGCATCTACCCTTTATCAACTTGGCTAAACAAGTTATTCCAAGCCCTTATACTCCTTTTTTTTCTTCATGGCCTTTGAACCGTAGTAGTTGCCAACGCGTCGTTTTTCGGACACGGGTTTTAATACGAAATGCTTTGTTTGGTCAGTATGCAGTATGACCTCTTCATTTTTTTTCAAATCAATGGAAAAGAGTCCTTCCCCTATGTTCTCCATTTTAAATTTTCGCTTCCCCGAGGTCAATATTTTCCCTTTTATTCCCGGTGCTATTATCAAGGGGGCCCCTGCCAGACTCTTTATTTTCACAAAATCGGTTTTTCCTTTTTCGCGTTTGGCAGAAACCAGAAAAGCCCCTTCCGTTCTCAGGTCGGCAAAACTGGCATCGGCCCAGACATCTGGCATTGCCGGAAATACCCGTATCTTGTTTCCCCAACTTTGCAGAAGCATATCATGAATACTTTGGGCCCCTGAAAGCGGGGTCTCGATACAAGGCCCATCTTCAACATATAAGGTATTCGGCCGAAGAAATTCGCCCCACAGTCCTTTCAAATAGTCTAAGGCCAGATTGCCCTCCCCTAGGGTCGCGGCCATAGACGAAGCACCCGTATACGAATACCCCATTAAGTATTCTTTTTTAGATTGCCAATGATTTAATGACCGCTGTATCCGTTCCCGTCCATTAGGCTGATCAATATGTACCAGGTGCAAGGGATAAACCATTAATAAATGTGAAAAATGACGATGCGATCTGTCATAGGCTTGGTCCTTTCCTATCATAAAGCCTTCTTCATTTTCGGGAAAATCAACTAGGTTTTCCAATACATCTTTCCATTTTGGAGCCAAGGGATCGGAAATTTGCAGTATTTCCGCACTCTCCAACAAGGTTTCACACCCCCAACGGATCAACGCCAAGTCAAAATTACAATCGTCATAAGATTGCCCATATTCAGGGGAGTAGGTCTTGGGTAAGTGTAATTTTCCATCGGGACCTCCCTTAAGAAAATAGAGGTAATAATTGATTGCCCCCCTTAATAAGGGAAAGACCTTTTCTCTCAGTAACGATTCGTCCATAGAATACCGGTATTGCAACCACAGATTATGACAGGCCCAAGGAAGCAGCCCGATTTCAGGTGTATTCGCTTGGTCAAGTATCCAATCTCCCGAATCGACTCCCGGAATACCCACCGAGGCAATGCAGTCAGTTCCTGCCGCCCTACCGATTCCATAGGACTCTTTTCGGTAAACTTCTGGTAAATTGTTCCTTAGGTTTTCACGATTATCCCACAAAGCATTGAGCAAAGACTCCCCTAAAGGCAAGCGGTTTGAGGTGTAAACCGGCCAATAGGTCAATTGTACGTTTAAATTCCATGTAGCATAGGGCCATGCCGTTTTTTCGAGCCAAGGGCCGTGATTATCAATATAAGCCCGGTCTTTTCTGGTTGCCGATGCCAGTTTGTACATCTGTATCCAATAAAAGCTTTCGAACTTATTATCGGGAATGGATACAAAACTCTGAGGATAATAGTTATGCCACCATTGTCTATGGCTACGCTCCAATTCCGAAAAGTGCTTTGCGCGAGTTTGGGCCACTGTTGCCACTGCTAGGTCTTTGGCTTTGTTATCGGGCCAACTGTGGGATACATTTACCACCAAGGTCCTGCCCTTGCCCGTATCGATTTCTTTCCAAGCCGTTACCGTCTGTCCCGATTCCAAGAGGGGCTGTAAGCAATAGGAAATACCTTCGGTTTCCCCCAGTTCAAAGGGAGGATTCTCTTTGTAGCCTTCAAAAACCCTAAACGGCTGATCCTTATCAATACCCCACAATTGTCTGGGGCTGATAGCCTTTTCCCCCTCCCACTTCCATTCAAAACCATTCTCCCCTTCGGTGGCGTTCACTTCGGTAACCACCAGCATACTTTCGGCATGAACATAAGACCTGAGAAGTATTTCACCTGCACTGGTTCTAATTTTAGCGCTAGTCTCCGCATTCCACAAATCAAGGCGCATAGAAGCCTCTTCTATTTCCCCTTTGGGCACTAACAGAAAATGGCCTATTGGCAAACGCCCTCGACTATACGGTGTTTCCCCTTGATCATCACCCCTATGGTCTTGAACGTCGGAACGGCAGATTTCCATTCGAATAGCGTTTTTACCGGGAACCTTATAGAGCATATTCCCTAGCATACCGTTCCCCATAAAAGCTCCTTCCGTGTAGGCTTCAGGCAATTGTTCCCAAACCAAATCGTGATCGGACAGAAAGGACGGCCAATCGAGTTTTACCTCAACTTCAGGTATCTCGCCACAGCTACCCATTATCGTACCGATGCATAGGACCAATAGGGCCCTTACCATTTTCAATGAATTACGCATTTGTTCTTTTTTGCATAGTGAACATTCCCTTTATTCTTTCTATTTCGTTCTGTATGAAGTTTTCTCTCGCCCTACCGTTTATATAAATGCCCCATATCAGGTACAATGCCCTTTGGGATTCCAAAAAAATTAAGACAAGGGTGTTGCCCGAATTTTGGTATTTTCAGAGGGTTTTAAAGGACGGATTGTTTACGCCCATTCCCCGTGATTACTGTCTATGACAGAAAAAACAGTAGTATCGACGATATAAGTTTAGTGGTAGGTTTTGGAAAGGAAATCGTCGGTAATCGTATAAAACAGCAGGTTTAAAGATAATCCTGTTCTTTATTTTACTTGCTCTACTGTCTGCGATGAAACTCCTTTTGAAAAAAACCCCACCGACCTCCCTTCCCATATGATGGTTGCATTTAAAATACAGCGTCATACCGGAAGGGACCTCTGGTGCCTCAAAAAATCGAAAGGTTGAAGATGGCAGTTAAAAAAACTGCCAAATCAAGGGCAATATATAGAACTCTTGGCTCTACTTGTTTATTAGTTGTTGTAATTGTCGTTATAATCGGTTTCTCCCAAAGGAACGGGGGTATACATGCCTTCATAAGGAAAAGCAATGGCAGGAATAGCAACTCCGGCTTCGTTGAATTTATTACCGTCAATTTCCTTTTTAAAACCTTTCATGTACAACATGCGATCTCCACCTTCACCGGCAAGCTCCCTTAATCGTTCTTCCTCTACCGATTGTGCAGTAACCGAAGCCAGACCCGTCAGACCTGCCCTTTGTCGCACCACATTAACATCGGCGGTAGCACCGATTACATCATTGTTTACAGAAAGGCGAAGCATGGCTCGTGACAGGTAAAGCTCAGCCAATCGCATCAAAGGCAGTTGGGCATACCTTCCATCTTCGGCCCGATAATACTTATCGATCCAAATATGGTTTTTTGTTACCTTGGGATTACCGTCAAAAGAAGTCATATATGCCACTCTTTCCGGTACCGACATACCCACGGTATCCACTGCAGCATTTCTATCTGCTCCTGCCTTTAGGAAATAATAAAGTTGATTGAACCTTTTATCGGCCAAGGCTTCAGGTGTAGGGGTATTTGTAGTCATATCCATCCAACCCATTCGCCCCAAGGCGTAATAAGACAATGCCATGGTTCCGGCCCAACTCTGTACCCAACCGTTCACATTACCGTTCTCGTCAAGTGTACCATCACCTCTACCGCCTCCATTGGCCCTGTAATAGCCTATTTTGGTCATTCGCGCAAAGGGAATATCATTATCACTTGATTCAGGACGAAAAGCCACCTCCCAAATCACCTCATTCGCTTTGGCGTCGCCAAAATTTCTTGTCCAGGCCATTTCAGGATCTTGGGAAAGGTCATAATACCCTTTGGCATCTACCGCATCGGTAATGACAAAATTGCATTCATCCAAGGCCCCGGCATGGTCGCCCATAGCAAATTTTATGCGATACAATAGGGTCGCTGCTGCATACTTATTAGCTCGACCCGCTTTAGCGTGTTGTTCAGGAAGCAGCTCTTTTGCCTTTTGCAAATCGGAAACCATCAAATCATAAAATTCTTGAACGCTTCCCAATTGTGAACTCCGCAATGCATCGGCCGTTTCGTCAAAATTCTGTTTTAACGGAATATATCTTCCCGAATTATCCCCTCCCGGTACGTAGGTAGGCATAAAGCCCTTGGCCAAATGATAATTGGTCCAGGCTCTCATGAAGTACAACTCCCCCTTTTGCTGTTGCAGCTGATTTCGATCTTCGGGAGTCATAGCAGAAAAGGCATCGGTACCTTCTTGCTCTTTCTCCTCGATAAATTTCAAACCTGGTAATATTTGGTTCAAAACCCTGTATAGTTGGGCAAACTCGGCATCGCCCTCTGAATTGGATACCGCCGTAAAATCACGGTCGTATTGATTGATCGCGGCATGCTCCAAAGGTTGATGGTCAGTATGGGTTGAAATATCACTTATTACAAAATCGCGATATGCCGAATAACCATAAGGGGCAGTCCAACCTGAGTTAAGAAAAAATCCGTAGTAAGAATCCACAACGGAAAGCTCAAACTCATCCACACTGTTCCAAGGGAACAATTGAGGGCGTTCCAACTCAAAAAATTCATCGTCATTGCACTGTACAAAAACCAAAGCCAATAGCGATAACAATATTAAAGTACTATATCTATTTTTCATCGTTTGTCTTTTTTTGATTAGAAATTAAGGTTGATACCGAGGGAGAATGTTCTTGTCTGCGGCATAGAAGAGCGAGAAGTCATACCATTAAGAACACCATCACCGCCATAGCGCTGAAGCTCGGGGTCAAACCCGGTATAATCGGTAATAGTGAATAAGTTCGTGGCATTAAAATACAGACGGAATTTTGAAACCCCTAAACGATCTAGAACGGAAGCGGGAATGGAATACCCTAGAACCAGCTCTTTTAATTTCATATAATCTCCTCTTTGAAGGTATTTGGATTCAGCTCCGTCGTATAAGAATTTACCCCCCTCTACATATTCGCCCTCATCATCATATGGATATCGATTTGCATACATCAACTGTGGATATTCGGTAATATCTCCCGGTTTTTCCCAAGATTTGGTATAGGCGTCAGCCAAGACCGGAGCGCTTCCCGTCCCTAAACCTTTGTATAGGTCATCATTATAGATATAGTTGCCCCCTTGAAAAGAAAATAAGACAGAAAGATCAAAGTTCTTATATTTAAAATCATTGAAAAAACCTCCGTAAAAAGTAGGTAAGGCAGTCTTATCCTCTTGAATCATTCTGTTATTTCCTTTGTTATTGGTAGTTGCAGGAATCAACCTTCCCGTTTTGACGGTAGCACCTGTTTCTTCATAAACTTCCCTATCAACCTCATAAATCATTGAAACCCCGGTTTGAGGATCCACTCCGGCAGATTCAGGTAGATAATATTGACCAATTGCCGCCCCTGACCTTGTAAGTGTATAGTATCTATTGGCGGCATATTTAATTATTCCCTTTCCTGTTATATCGGCTTCAGGGTTAAGAGCTACCACTTTATTTTCGTTAAAAGCGACATTACCTCCCACGGTCCATGAAAATTTATCGTTGTTCACGGCTATCCATGAAACATCCAATTCAATTCCCTTATTGACCATGTCTCCAATGTTCTCTACAAAAGAACCTCCTCTTGCCGTGCCCCCGTTTCCGCTAGCCAAACCAGAAGAATAAGGTAGTGGTGTTGCCAATAACATATCCTCCACATCTTGTTTGTAGTATGCAATGGAACCGTTAATCCTATTTTTAAGAAATCCGAAGTCTACTCCAAAATCGCTCATGGTAGAAGTTTCCCATGATGCCAATTTATTGGCGAAATTAGTGATGTAAGTATTTCCTACTCCTCCATAATTTCTAATAGATATATTGGTAGAATAATTGGTTTCCGTTACATAAGGAATACTTGAATTACCGGTCTGTCCGATACTTCCCCTTAACTTCAACAGCGAAATCCAATCTGCCGATGACAAGAAGTTCTCATCTGAGATAATCCAGCCGGCCGACCCGGAATAGAAGGTTCCCCACCGGTTTTCCTTCACGAACTTAGCCGACCCTTCCCTACTTGCACTAACACCAATTAAATAACGGTCTTTAAATTTGTAGTCCAAGCGCGAAAAGAAATTTCTCCGGTAACCTTCAGAACTCAAATAATCAGATCCCGTTATAGGATCAGTTGATTTTTTAACCTCGTGAAACACCCCTAAAAGATTGGTACCCTGAACACCGGTCCATGTACTTTTTGAAGCCCCTTGTTCAAATCCGCCCACAAAATCAATATTGTGATCCTCGCCAAAAGTATGGTTATAGTTTACGAGTGAATTAAAAACATATCCGTAGCTCTGAGTAGCGCTTCCGTTACCCGTATTGCCTTGGGTTGCGAAATTTTGTGTAATGGCTCCCGCTTTGTACGAATCGCTTTTGCCCATACTTATATTGGGCTGATAATTTGCCGACAATGTCAAACCCTGAACAAACGGCATCTTCCACTTGGCAAAAACTACTGAATTAACCCCAAAATTACGGTTATTATTAGACCTGAATTTAGGGTCCGAATTTGCCAATGGATTGGCCCCGGTCTCGGCATTCCAATAACCTGATGCATTGGTATCGCTATAAACAGGCAGCCAAGTAAGACCGTGTACAAAACCCGCCCCGCTATTACTGCTTTCACTATACTTACCAAAAACCCTTAATCCATAGGTGAGACTTCCTTTTACAAACTCCACATTTAAACGGCCCGACACGTTTTCACCCTCATCATGTATGTAATTGCCATCATAGCTTCTGTAGTTGATCGTTGCATACAAATTAGAGTTCTCGGTACCACTAGAGGCGGAAAAATTGACATCGTGGTAACTACCGGCACGTGTGAGCAAATCATTCCAATTGGTATTGATGCTTCGAGCCTCTTCATTGGTAATCGTTTCATTACCCGTTGCCCATGGGTTTTGGGACATTACACTCTGCTGAAAATCCCAACTGGTACCATCGTAGTTTTGGCTACCAATCTCCATAATATCGAATAGTCTATCGGTACCAGCATATCCCAAATCCGTATTTGTCAATTGGGATATACCCGAGTGATAGTTCAAATTAAAACGCGGGTTACCCCTTTTTCCTCTTTTGGTCGTCACTATGATTACCCCGTTGGAAGCCCTTGAACCATACACCGCCGTAGCCGCTGCATCTTTCAACACTTCAATAGATTCAACGTCATTTGGGTTGATGTCGCCTTGACCTCCGCCAACACCATCAACTATCCAAAGAGGGGAATTTCCTGAATTTATGGAACTGATACCCCTCAAGGTAACCTGTCCGTTCGTAACCTGCACCCCAGACGCCCTTCCTGCCAAAGCAGTTGTTATCGATCCTGTTGCCGTCTGTGCAATCTTGGCGCCATCTACCTTTGCTATCGACCCTATTACATCACGTTTTTTCTTGGTACCGTAGGCAACAACAACTACCTCATCTAAATTCTCGGAAGATTCTTGCAACACAACATTCATAATAGTCATTCCTCCAACAAGTTTTTCCTTGGCCTCAAAACCTACAAAGGAGAACAATAACACCTCCCCAGTGTCAACCTTAATATTATAGTTACCATCAAAATCGGCGACTACCCCCCTATTGGTACCTTTGACTACCACATTTACCCCAGGAAGTAACTCCCCTTTATTATCGGTAACCGTTCCGGAAACCGTTTGTTGTGCTTGTGCGGAAAAGATACTCCCTGATAAAATCATCAAGAAATAAACCAATTTCAGCCCCAGAGTTTGCTTTTTACATTTTTTCATAATTTTTTGGTTGTAGTTATTATATTCGTAAATACTAGCACCCAAAAGTCAGAATACATTAACTCATAGACGTGCCCGGAAGTGCCAAAAGCTTTTCTATATGTTGCAAGCTGCTATTCTAGTTGAATTTGAAGAAGATGGGCGATGGAGACATGTAAATGAAACTTGGGGCATGCCCTTATCGGTGGAAATTCAGTTTTTTGGACTAGAGAAAAAATTCTTTTCCCCGTCCATTAAAACTTAACATATGCCACAGGAACCAAAAAAGAAAAAACGAAATAAAAAGAAAATCCAGTATGTAACCTATATATTGCTCTATATTTCAATACTAATTCTGAGTACTATTTTGATTATCACCCTATTGTACTATTAAAGCACCCCGTTCACCCCAATACATCATCGTACAATGGATGTTTTTTTTCCTAAACCTTGAAACGGAGCATTAAGGACTTGAAGGATAAGACCATAGACAACGATTCCAATTTTAGTACTTATCGGCCCATTGTGGGCATCTATAACGAAGACCTTACGACCGTAAAGCATAAATTAATAAAACTCAAGACAGACCGGTACATTTTCAAAAACAGACGATACCATGACCATCAAACACTACTATCTCACAATCAAAATGCTACTCGTAGTGCTAGCGGTCTTATTCTTGACTACACCTAGCTTTTCCCAAAAGACAGAAGGAGAAAGTACCATACAAAAAGGATTGGCCTTTAACCGTTTTTTCGCTAAGGATGGACTTCCCGATAACAGGGTGAGAAGCATCTACCAAGACAAAAAAGGATTTATTTGGATAGGCACGATGAACGGCCTTTGTCGATACGATGGGTATACCTTTAAACAATTTTCAAAAAACGTGCAGGGTAACGGTATTGCAGGAAATTGGGTCTATGCCATAGCCGAAGATGAGGAAGAGAATATTTGGATAGGCTCTACCGAAGGCTTAAGTAAGATCGAACGCAACAAAGACTCCATTCTAAATTTCAAAACCTCCGATTTTTTGCCCCATAAGGAAATCAAATCCCTTTATATCGACCAAAAACAACGTTTATGGATCGGCACGAAAAGGGGGCTCAGCATATTGGAAATCAAAACCGGCAAAGTACATCAGTTTAAAGATTACCCGCTCAATAATGCCGTAAATGTTATCGTTCCTGACGAAAAGGGACATATATGGGTGAGTTGTGAAACAGGTATCGTACGCTTTGAGAACAAAAACCTATCCCAAACCTATTTCCCCTTTAATGTAAAACCCAACGCCTATAACGATAGAATATGGGATATACTTTTTGTACAAGACGAACTATGGGTCGCCAGTGGCGGTGATGGTATCTATCGTTCAAAAACCGATTCGCTAACCGCTCACGGGGGGAGTGCCTTTCAAAAACTATTTCTTGGCGATGGGGTTTCCCCGAATCTTGAAATTTATGACCTCACCATGGACAATTCGGGGGATATTTGGTTGGGAACCACGCAGGGATTGGGTAAAATAGAAAGACAAAAACCTAATGGAAACGATAGCCCGATTATTTTTTATCAGCAACATTATCTAAACGATTACAGTCTAAGCAACGACCGAATATTCAAGCTAAACTTTGATGCAGGTAATAATTTATGGATCGGCAGCAATCTCGGATTAAGCACCTTGCTCAATCGAAACCGGAATTTTTCAAATTTCAGTTTCACCAAAAGTACGAACAAAGACGAAGTAAGGGGCATCACGGCCATACCCGAAGGCGACCTATGGTATACCACATCCTCAAAGGGAACATCGGGTATCTCAAATGAAGATGGAACCATTAAAAAATTGGCACTGAATATGGGGGCCGAGGCCAATATGGGGCGTTCTATAGCGTCTATGGGTCAAAAATTGTTTATTGGGTCTTTAGATGGCCTCGTAATAAAAGACTTGAAAACCGGCCAAGTACAACATCTATTACCTAGTAAGAATGTGTTCAGTCTTTTACTCGACACCGCCGACAACAAAGTCTACATTGGCACCATAAGCGGACTTTTCGTTTACGATATGCAAAAAAACACTTTGGCCAGCAAGCTCCCCTTACTGAAAGGATTTGTACGATCGCTCTACAAATCGCCAAATGGGACCATATATTCGGGAATAGATGGCCCCTTCATCTATAAAAAAGATGTAGAAGGAGATTTTGTCCCCTTAGCCATACCTGACCGCTTTTTTGGCTCTATGATCAATGCCATAGAAGAGGATAACGACGGCCATTTGTGGATCGGTACGGAAAGTGGCCTCAACAAACTCACCAAAATCGGAAGCAAGCCATATACCTGCGAATTGATCGGTGTAAGCGAAGGCCTCGCCGATAAATCGGTACACGGCCTGATTATAGACAACGAAAACAACCTTTGGATCAGCAGCATCAAGGGGTTAATGAGGTATAGCGATAAAGAAAAGCATTTTGAATATTTCTTGCCCAGTTTAATCTTCAGTCCCTCATGCTTTTATAAGAAAAGCGATACCGACTTTTTCTTTGGTCATGCCAATGGATTTATCAGTTTTGACCCCAAGCTAATTTCCTTTACTAAAAGCCCGCCCGACGTACTCATTACAGGTTTTCGGATCTTAAACAAACCCGTCAAAGTCAAAGAACGTATCAATGGTGATATTATACTTGACAAACAAATCTTCAATACCGAAAACATCACCCTAAATTATAAAAACGATATGTTCACTTTGGAATATGCCAACATTAATGGCAGTTTCGAAAAAAGTAGGGACTACGCCTATAAACTAGAGGGATTTGACAATGATTGGGTATACAATAAAAGCGAGGAACATACAGCCACCTATACCAACCTTAGTCCGGGCAGCTACACCTTTATAGTCAAGGCCAAAGACCATAGTGGCTCTTGGAACTCAAAACCTACCAAACTTAGCATCGGCGTCTTACCCCCGCCCTGGAAGACCTGGTGGGCCATTTTGACCTATGTGGCCATTATAAACGGACTCATTTACATTTTTATCCGATACCGAACGGCAAATGCAAGAAAAGAGAGTGAACTTCTCCTTGAAAAGCGGGAAAAAGAACAAATGAAAGAACTGAACAATTTAAAATTACAGTTTTTCACCAACATTTCCCATGAGTTCAGAACCCCGCTTACCTTGATTTCAGGGCCAATAAAGGATATCATCTCCAACAATACCATATCTGTCGATATTCGAAAAAAGGCCAAGATTATCAAGAGGAACAGCGACAAGCTCATACACTTAATCAACGAGCTGATTACCTTTAGGAAACTTGAAAAAGGGGGGCTTGTCCTTAAACCGACACCCATCAATATTCTTCATTTTGTGCAAGAAATCAGTGAAAGTTTCCAACTGTTCGCTGAAGGAAAGGAAGTCATCATCAATTGTCACAGCCTTTTAAAAGACAATGTAATACTGGCCGACGCCACCCATCTCTATAAAGCGATCAACAACCTAATGGCCAATGCCCTAAAGTTTTGTTCCGAAGGTTCGGTGGTACAAATCAAGATCAAGGCCCAGAAAAAACTAGATGTCCCCCAAAAGGAAATATGCGATTCGTGGATTCGTCTCTCCGTAAGCAATTCGGGACCTAGTATTTCCAAGGAAAACCTTGTACGTATTTTTGACCGCTATTACAAAGGAAACGACGCCCATGGAGGAACGGGCATAGGTTTATCGCTAGCCAAGGAACTCGTAGAACTACACAACGGAAGCATCCACGCCAAAAGCGACCACCAGACAACCGAATTTACTATCCTCCTTCCAAAAGGAAATGCCACTTCCCCCCTAGAGGATACGAATACAGATCCCGCATCATTTTCAAAAATACTTGCTTTGGAACCCTATCTGGGTGATGACCGGTCCTTTGACGAACCCCATGAAACTACCTATGGGGAATCGGGAAAAATGAATATCCTACTAGTGGATGACAATAACGAGCTTCTAGAATACCTAACTCTGTTACTGAAGGACGATTTTATCATAAAAACGGCCAGTAATGGCCTTGAAGCCCTCGAAGTGGTGGGGAAAACACCTCCTGACGTAATCGTTAGCGATGTGTTAATGCCCAAAATGGACGGATATGGCCTATGCCAAAGCCTTAAAGAAAATCAAAAGACCCTACACATCCCCGTTATCTTACTGACTGCCAAGACTATGACCGAAGAAAAGATAAAAGGACTTCATCTTGGAGCGGATGCCTATTTGGAAAAACCCTTTGACCCCGACATCCTTAAAACTCGCATCCATGCATTGGTAAAAAGCAGGAAAATGCTCATTCAAAAACTGGTCAAGGAACAGGTAGTGGATTCTTCGGCATTTACCAAAAACCCTCTAGACGAAGCCTTTATACAGAAAGTTGTAGAACACATTACAGCGAATTTGGATAATGGGGACTTTAGCGTGGAAGAACTTAGTGAAAAAATGTCGATGAGCCGAAGTAACTTATTTCGAAAAGTAAAGAGCATCTCAAAAATGAGTCCTGTAGAATTCATCTACTACATTCGATTGCAAAATGGAATGAAACTGCTCTTGGAAAGAAAATTCAACATCTCTGAAATTGCCTGGCAGGTCGGTTTTAAAAACCCCTCGAGTTTTAGCAAATCATTCAAAAAACAATACGGAAAATCGCCTACCGAATACCTCAACAATATGTTACAATAGGTTAGAACAGGATAATTCCTATTTCCTTTTGAACAGCGAAAAACACTTTTGTTTTAGGCTTGTTCGGTCAATACTTTTAGTGCCCCCAGTATTTCAGCTACTCCCATTCTTTCGGTGTAGTTGGCTTCAACATGGGCCGCCTCAATGGTTTGGTCGGTATTGATTATAAAAGTGGCGGGTACGGGAAGGGTTTTTGATCCATCACCGTTCAAAAGGGTCAAATCGCGTCTTCCGTGGTAATCATCTCCTGGATCGAACTGAAGCTTGTAGGCCTTGATTACCTTCTGATCCGCATCACTAAGCACCTCATAATCCAAACTGTTCTTTTCTTTTGCGGTAAGGGCGTTATCGGGACTTTGCGGACTTATCGCCAAAAATGAAGCTCCATACGATTTAATTTCCGCCAAATTCTTTTGTACCTCCCTTAGGTCTAGATTACAAATAGGGCACCATTCCCCACGGTAAAACTTGATGATTACAATTCCTGATTTTAACATTTCGGTAAGCGAGACGTTTTTACCTACGGCGTTCGGCAAGGAAAAATCGGGAGCCTTGTCGCCTACTGACAATCCTTTGACATGGGCCGCATTTGAAATGACCAGTTTTTGAAAATCTTGTAATTCGCTCATGGTAATCTTATTGGTTTCGGCTAATGTAGGCCTTTTTTCGCTTTATGCTTTGAGCCCATAGATTTCCTTTTAAAATTAACCTTTCCGTTCGTTAAACAGCGCTTTAAAAACGAATCCCTTAGCCCTCATTTAATCCGGAAAAATCGTTCAAAACCTTTGAATAATTTAAATGTGCGGAGTTCAAATACCAGAGAAAAAACTACATATAAAGGCTTAAAGCCCCGTTATAGTTTTCCAAAATTTCCAAAATCAATTTTGGCATTTCATCAACAAGACACCGACAATCGCAATAAGAATAAGGCCTAGAGCGAATCTAGGCGGTCAAAAAAATAAAAAAAGAAAGCCTTGTGTTGTTATTTTATCATTTTTATTGTTTTCATTTTTATAAATTAGCAATCAAATGCAATTAATTTGAGGATTTGACAACTAAATAAGAAGATTGTCCATGCTTTCAAGAAGTTTGTCCATCTTTCTGTCATCACATCTTCATAATATTGTTATGTATGGGGTCTTCTTTATAACAAAGGGGCCTTCCTACATCCTAAATAAAAACCAATTCACTAGACGTATGAAGTTATCACTATTCGCAACTCAACTCAAACTTTTAGCGTTAGGCGTTTCATTATTATGGGGCAGCCTATCATTAAATGCACAAACCGCCATTAGCGGTACGGTAACGGACGGAGAAACGGGGACCCCCTTGCCCGGAGTCAACGTAGTCGCCGGAGCTAAAGGTGCCATCACCGATTTCGATGGAAAATACGAATTGAACATCTCAAATGACATTAAGGTCATTGAATTTTCGTCCTTAGGGTTTGCTGCAAAAAAAGTCGACATAGATGGCCGTTCGGTCATCAATGTTATTCTAGACCCACAGAGCGAAGCCTTGGACGAAGTAGTAATCGTAGGCTACGGAACCGTTAAGAAAAGTGACCTTACGGGCTCTGTATCTTCAATCGATGGCGACGCTTTCAAAGAGCTACCGGTAACCTCGGTAGACCAGGCCATTCAAGCTAGGGCGCCAGGGGTACAAGTAACCCAAACCTCGGCCGCACCTGGAGGTGGGGTATCTGTACGTATACGGGGATCCAACTCTATCAATAGCGGTAGCGAACCCTTATACGTCGTAGATGGTTTTCCTATTTACCCCGACAATAGTGCCTACGGTGCTGGGGGAAATCGACAAGCGACCAATATCTTGGCATCGATCAACCCAAACGACATTCAATCGATCGAAGTATTAAAAGATGCTTCGGCAACTTCCATTTATGGTTCCAGGGGTTCCAACGGTGTAGTTTTGATCACCACCAAAAGGGGAAAGGCCGGTAAAACCAAGATCAGCTATGAAGGTTCATATTCCACCCAAACCATTTCAAACCCTATCGATGTATTGAACGGTTCAGAATTCGCTACATACCTGAATACCTTGGAGACCAGTCAAGGAGGGGCGCCCATATACACCCAAGAGGAAATAGATGCATTCGGAACGGGAACCAATTGGCTCGATGAAGTTACAAGGGTCGGGTCCATTCAAAATCACCAACTTTCCTTTTCGGGAGGTAATGAAAACAACAGATATGCCGTTACCGGAAATTACCACGACAATGCCGGTATCATAAAAATGACGGACTTCAAACGATACGGTATCCGTTTAAACCTCGACAACTCGGCCTTCAATAACATACTGAACGTTAGTTCTAGCTGGTCGTACAACAGAACGGTATCCAATAACGCCCCTACCGACCGTGGTGGGCCAGGGGGTATCATCATTACCGCTTTAGGTTTAGATCCTACCGTACCCGTTTACAATGAAGATGGCACTTATGCCCTTGCTTCCTATGACGGTAGATTCTCAATCAACCCCCTACAAGAATTGAAATACGCTACCGATCAAGATATCACGAACAGGGTTCTTGGAAATACGACTTTTACGTTCTCCATAACTGAAAACTTAAAGGCCAAAACCAGTATCGGGGCAGATATACTCAACATTAACAGAACCAGTTTTTTCCCGTCGGTAAATACCCGGATCGGAAGGGATAACGCCGGGGAATTAACATTGGCCAATAGAAACTCGGCAAATATTTTGAACGAAAACCTATTGACCTATACCAATGAATTCGGCGGAAAACACTTTGTTGATGCCGTAGTAGGATATACCTACCAAAAAGAGATCAACAAGTATTTTAGCAGTACGACCCGTGGAATTACCGCTGCTTCGGTAGACCAAGCGACCCTGCAAGGAGGTCCGGATGTACTGACCCCGTTCTCTAGCCGACGTGAATGGTTATTGGAATCCGTATTGGGTAGGGTCAACTACAATTACGACAGTAAATATTTGGCTACCGTTACCTTTAGACGTGACGGATCATCAAGGTTTGGCGCCCAGAACAAATGGGCCAATTTCCCTTCTGTGGCCTTAGGTTGGAATATTTCCAACGAAAGCTTTTTTGACGGCAAAGGTATCTCCGATATCATGAACAACCTGAAATTAAGGGGTAGCTGGGGCTTGACAGGAAATTCAGAAATTCCGGTTTACAATTCCTTGGCCAACCTCAGCGAGTACAATTATGTATTCAACGGAGGGCTTGTTCTAGGGCTTGGAGACGAAAGACTGAGCAACCCAGATTTGAAATGGGAATCGACGACCATGAGAAATGTCGGTCTTGATGCCTCTTTCTTTAATAGCCGATTGAACCTAACCTTAGATTACTTTAGCAATCAAACCGAAGACCTTCTACTGTTTGTATCCATCCCAAGTAGCCTTGGTTTTGAATCCATCCTAAAAAATTCGGGATCCTTGGAAAACAAAGGTTTTGAAATTGGTTTGGACGGTTATGTGGTAGATGGTGAAGATTTTAAATGGAATATTGGTGGAAACATATCTATCTTAAGGAACGAACTTACCGATTTAGGTGACAGTACTCCCTTTTTCTCCGAATCTACCAGTGGCCACCTTGGTGTTGAAGGTAGCTGGGTAGAAGCCGGAAACCCTATCGGCGTTTGGAGGGGTTACGATTACATCGGTATTTTTCAATCCGATGAGGAAATAGCCAACAACCCTTCACGCTCGGGAGACAAACCAGGTTACCCACAATACAGGGACGTTAGCGGCGATGGCCAGATCACTCCCGATGATTATGTCACTATAGGTGACCCGAACCCCGATTTCACTTGGGGCCTGAATTCGACCTTTACCTATAAGAATTTCGATATGGGATTATTCTTTAGGGGATCACAAGGCTTCGACGTAAGAAACCTACAGGCTTCCGAAATTGGAGATGGTGTTCAAAAGATCAATCAGATCGGTTCCATCCTTACCAATTCATGGACAACGACCAATACCGGTGCTTCAAGACCGGTCATTGACGGTAACCGAGATTTTGCGAATTCTTATAGAGATTCCGATTATTTCATAGAAGACGGTTCTTTTATTCGGTTACAGAATGTATCCCTAGGATATACCTTCCCAGATTTTAATGATTTTATCTCAAAGGCAAGAATCTACGTAAGTGGACAGAACTTGTTTACTATCACCGATTATTCCGGCTTTGACCCAGAAGTAAACAACAGGGGACAAGATAACCTGAACCGTGGGGATGACTATGATGCCTACCCTAGATCAAGGACGTTGACCGTTGGGATTAACTTAGAATTTTAATTTTTTTAAAAAAAAGTATATTATGAAGAAATACACAAAAGCAATTTCATGGAGGGTTATCCCGTTCCTGTTCATTGCGATAAACATAATAGGCTGTACGGACTTGGAGGAGAATCCTGATTTTACCACCGAGGATAACTTCTTTTCCACTGCGGAACAGTTAGAGTTGGGTGTAAATGCCATATACGACGGTATAGGATATGGTCAAGATTGGTTCAACCACTTCTATGATCGATTTGTATTCGAGTGTTTGGCCGGCTATCAAGTAGGCTGGGAAAAAGGCCCCTTAAACTACCAGAACGGTAACGTATCGCCAGATGACGAGTATATCGCTACCTATTGGAGGATTTCCTATGAAAATATAAACAGGGCCAACGCCGTAATTCAAAAAGCGGATGAACTAAAAGCCGACGGGGCCTCCAATAGCGCCTTGATCGATAGGGTCAAGGCAGAGGCCCAGTTTTTAAGGGCATTTTATTACTTCAACCTTGTACGCTATTTTGACAACATTCCGGTAACTACCTCAAAAACGGAGAGCGATAAAGACCTTCCTTCCAACGAAAACGGTAAGCGTTTGGCCCTTGACCTTATACAATCAGATCTATCAATGGCCGCGGAAATTCTACCTGAGTCCTATGAATCCACAAATGTGGGCAGGGCCACCAAATGGGCCGCAGAAGCGCTATTGGTAAAAGCTTACCTACAAGACGAGAAATGGGATGAAGCCTATACCCTGGCCGATACCTTTATCAACGAAAGTGGCCTGGTATTGTTCGACGATTTTGCCGATACTTTTTCGGTCGAAAGGGAAAATTCCGGACCAAGGATTTTTGAAGCCCAGGTTTCCGCTTCCGCAAACTCCGCCGAGAACCAAAACTACCATCAACACTTTATTCCAGGTGATTTACCCAATGACCTAGGTGGCGTGGGCTGGCATTGGCTCAACTCAACCCAGGCGTTCCGTGAAAAATACGACCCTGCCGATAAAAGAATCGCGGGAACTTTTATTGAAGAATATGAGACAACTAGGGTCGGACCTAATTCCGAAGGGGCAAGACCTGTGGTAAAATGGAGTGCGGAAGCCTCATACAACCTGAGCCGTTTTGGTGGAATGGTAGCGGCCGATGCCGACCCCAACAATCCCGATGAATTGATTTTCTCCAACGGATGGTCGGCCAAATACACCGAAATGGGCATATCTAATGCCAATTTAACCGAGAAGAACATCGTATACCTTCGATTGGCAGATGTGCTTTTAGGACATTCCGAAGCCGCTAACGAAAGTGGTACCGGCGATCCCTTTTACGGAATCAACGAAGTCAGAAGAAGGGCCGGCCTTGATCCACTCGATGGCTTGAACAAAGAGCAACTTAGAGACGCCATTGTAAACGAACGTGTTCTTGAATTTGCCATGGAGTGCGAGACCTATCCTGAACTAAAAAGGAAAAGTACCTTTGGCGGATCACCGGATTACCTTGGGGAATACATACAAGAGTTTATAGATATGTACGGAGTAGACAGAACCTTATCGGCCAAAGACTACGTATTACCTATTCCTTTGAACGAGGTTTTAGGAAACCCCAACGTCACCCAAAACCCACAATATCAATAAACCTTGACTTGGTTTAGCAAACTACCTCGGGACAAGCCCGCGAGGCATTAAAACGAATACACCTTGATTTCGAGGCAAGCCCCGGAGCATTTAATCTCGATTATCGAGTAAACTTAAAAACCTGTCCTTACCGACAGGTTTTTATTTTTTCTTAAATTACCTATGTATTCCGGAAAGAATATTTACAATGAAACAAATGAGCCCATTCAAGCAAATTATCTTTTATTTTTTGCTATTTCTTGCTAGTGCATGTAGTGACAAAAATCCAACTTCCGAAAATCAAAAAAACGAAAAAGAACAGTTTAAACGCTCCCCTTCCCATATTACCAATATCGATTTCAACAACGAAATAATCGAAAACGAACAGTTCAACATGGTCGATTATTTCTATGTCTACAATGGTGCAGGGGTCGCCCTTGGCGATTTGAACAACGATGGGCTAGCTGATGTATTCTTAAGCGGTAACATGGTCAACGATGCGCTCTACATCAATCAAGGCGACCTAAAATTTAAAGATATCACTTCTAAGCTGGGCGTTACCGATGAAGGCTGGTCTACCGGGGTAACAATGGTAGACATCAACCACGATGGTTTTCTTGACATATACGTTTGCCGATCAGGAAATTTTGAAAAGGACAAACGCAAAAACCTCCTGTACATTAACCAGGGAGACCTCACTTTTAAAGAACAAGCCGAAGCTTACGGCTTAGCCGACGACAGCTATTCTACCCAAGCTGCCTTTTTCGATTACGATAAAGATGGAGACCTCGACATGTATCTGCTCAACCACACCAATGCCATACGGGACCCCAATAATATAAGGCCCTTGATCTCCGACAGCAGCGGCCCCGCCAATGACCGATTATATAGAAATGACGAGGACATGGGTTCGGGCATTCGATTTACCGATGTTACAAAGCAGGCGGCCATTGACTTCGATGGACTAGGACTCGGTTTAAGCATTGCCGACCTCAACAACGACGGCTGGGAAGACATATTCGTGACCAATGATTTTGTAGCCAATGATTATATCTATATCAACCAGCAAGACGGCACCTTTAAGGAAATGGCTAAATCTTACCTAAACCACGTTAGCCATTTTAGCATGGGGAACGATATCGCCGATTTCAACAACGATGGCCTGTTCGACCTTATAACCATGGATATGAGGCCAAAAGACAATTTCCATGAAAAGAAAATGTCCGGCCCCCTTAACTTCGACCTTTTCCAAAGGTCTTTGCAACAAGGCTACATGCCCCAGTACATGAGAAACACCCTTCAGGTAAATACGGGACCAGACACCGCTGGCGACTACAAATTTTCGGAAATAGGACAGCTCGCCGGCATTGACGCAACGGACTGGAGTTGGGCTCCTTTATTTGCCGATTTTGACAACGATGGCCTTAAAGACCTTTTTGTGACCAATGGATATTTGAGGGATATCACCGATCTAGATTTTATCAATTATACAAGTACCCTATACGGCGTGATGGCACATGACAGTCTCGACCATGTCCTTAAAACAAAGGCCAAAGAAATGCCTTCCATTAAAATACCCAATGCCATTTTTAAAAATGTAGGGAACCTCACTTTTGAAGATCATACCGATGATTGGGGTTTTGGAAGCCCATCCCTTTCCAATGGTGCCGCTTATGCAGATTTGGATAATGACGGGGATTTGGATTTAGTGATAAACAATATCAATGAACCCGCCTCTGTTTATGAAAACCAGACAAACAGCATAAACAAAAACCACTACCTGAACATTAAACTGGTTGGCGATAGTTTAAATCCGTTTGGCGTAGGCACCGAAGTACGCCTATTCCAACCCGGCAGCGTACAGCTAATACGACATTCGGTAACCCGTGGCTATCAGTCCTCCGTAGACCACACCTTGCATTTTGGACTAGGAAGCGATGCCAAGATAGATAGCTTATTGGTAACATGGCCCGATGGCCAAACCGAAAAAATACTTGCCCCGATAGCCGACCAAAATTTGACGATCACAAAAAATAAGGGCAGCAAGTCCTTGCCCCCTACCCTACCTTATGAAAAAGAAAGACACTTTAAGGATGTTACCAAAGGGCTCAATGTAGAAGTACGCCATGGGGAAACGGTTTACTATGACTTTAACAGGGAATACCTCTTACCGCATAAACTCTCCGAACAAGGTCCCGGCCTAGCCGTTGGCGATATAGACAATGACGGTTATGAGGACTTTTTTATGGGAGGTGGTTACAACCACAGCGGACAGCTATTCTTCGGCTCAAAAACCGGTTCCTTTACCCACAGGGCATTGACCCGCAACGAAAACGAAAGGTACGGGGAAGATACGGGCGTCCTTTTCTTCGACTATGACAATGACCAAGACCTCGACCTATACATTGCCAGCGGCAGTAACGAGTTTTATGAAAAATCGGAATATTATCAAGACCGCTTGTACACCAATGATGGAAAAGGAAACTTTAAACTTTCCCAAGGGGTGCTCCCCAGCCTATTGACGAGCAACTCATGTGTACGTGCGGCCGACTTTGACCAAGATGGCGATTTAGACCTCTTTGTCGGAGGCAGGCTAACCCCGTTAAAATACCCCTTTCCCCCCACTAGTTATCTGCTGATCAACGAAGGGGGCAAATTTACAGATGCCACCAATAAACTAGCGCCCTCACTTAGAAAACCCGGTATGGTCACTGACGCACTTTGGACAGACTATGATGCCGACGGCGATGTTGATTTAATTGTTATGGGCGAGTTTATGTCCATTGAATTCTATGAAAACCAAAACGGCACGTTAGCGAGTAGCTCCCATAAGACGGGGCTAAGCCATACCTCAGGATGGTGGAACAGTATCAATGGAGGCGACTTTGATAATGACGGAGATATCGATTACATTGTGGGCAATCTAGGGCTAAACTCTAAATACAAGGCCACTTCCGAAGAACCCCTTTCGATCTATGCCCTAGACTATGATAAGAACGGTACCGTAGACCCCATTCTCACCACTTTTAACGAAGGCAAGGAATATCCGGTTCACTCAAGGGACGACCTGATCAAACAGGTGCCTACCTTAAAGAAAAAATTCCCTGATTACGCAAGCTATGCCCGTGCCACCATTTCAGAGGTTTTAAGCCCCCAGGAAAAAAGTAGCGCCTATAGCGCCAAAGTGTTTCAGCTAGCCTCATCCATTTTAATCAATCAAGGTGATGGAACATTTGAAATGAGACCCCTACCGAATTGGGCGCAAGTATCCCCTATTTATGGCATTATCATCTCAGACTTTGACAAGGATGGCAACCTAGACCTACTGGTAACGGGAAACGACCATGGCACCGAAGTGGGAATCGGAAGGTATGATGCCTCAAAAGGCCTTTACCTGAAAGGAACAGGCACGGGAGACTTCCTTCCGGTAGCTCCCCTAGAAAGCGGTCTGTTTGTAGACGGTAATTCCCGAGGGGCCGTTGCTATCGATATAAAGGGCACAGCAAACCTTATTTTTGGAAGCAACGACGGTTCTCTAAAGGCCTATGCGCCAAGTAATGCAAATGACCAAAACAAAGTCTTGAAGGTACCGACAACCAGTATTTTCGCCAAAATACTTCTTGACAATGGAAAAACAAGACGGCACGAATTTTATCGGGGTTCCGGTTATCTATCACAATCTACCCGAAGCATTGGGCTCTCGGGAAAAGAAAAAGAGATAAGGGTTTTCGACCCCGATGGAAATGAAACCGTAATCGACCCCAAACCATAAAGTCGCACCGCAAATAAAAAAACAAGGATTGTCAGTTACAGGAAGCTTCCATATCGAAAAGACCTTACAGCTTGTCCGGCCTATTAAAACCCTCCTTTTTGGGCCCATGTACCCGTATCGGTCAAAGGCTATCGCCCTATGGATTCCCTATGCAATTATGAAAAGAAACCTAAGACACCTTAGCGGCGGTGTCTTATAATTAAATTTACCGTAAATGAAACTAGCATCAATAGACATTGGATCAAATGCCATACGGCTTCAAGTAGTCAAAGTATACGAAGACGAAGATTTAGTCAGTTTTAAAAACCTACAGCTATTGCGCTTTCCCTTGCGATTGGGCCATGATGTGTTTTCCCAAGGAGAAATATCGCAGCCCACCAAGGAGAAGTTCATTAAGTTGATGAGCGCCTTTAAGCATCTCATCGACCTGTACGAAGTAGAAGATTACTATGCCGTAGCTACGTCGGCCATGAGGGAAGCCCGTAATGGTAAGGAAGTGAGCGATCACATCAAAAAAGAGGTGGGCATGAAAATCAACGTCATCACGGGAAAAAAGGAAGCCAGCATTCTGAACAAGGCCATTAAACCGACACTGAAAAACAGAAAATATGTGCATATCGATGTCGGTGGCGGAAGTACGGAACTCAACTTACTTGAAGGCGGACAACTGTTACAGAGCCGGTCGTTCAAAATAGGATCGGTCCGGCAATTGACCGCAAAAGAACGGGCGGAAGTTTTTGCCGACATGAAAGAATGGATCCACTCCACAAGCTTTCAAAAATCAAAGAATATCGTTGGAATAGGCACCGGCGGAAATATTAACCGCTTGTACGGATTGGCCAATAAGGCCTCCAACATGGCCATATCCTTTGCCGAGCTCAAAGCCCTGCGGGCCTATGTTAGCGAGTTCACTTATGAGCAGCGGATGTCCATCCTCAAAATGAATCCCGATAGGGCCGATGTTATTGTTCCGGCTTCGGAAATATATTTACGGGTCTTAAAGGAAATGAGAAGCGACCAAATTCTTGTCCCTAAAGTCGGATTAAAAGACGGTCTTATTTACGAATTATACGAACAAAGAACCCATAAAAACCTAGACAAGATAGAATATCTGGGCTATCTCTAAACAGTCGTACCACAAGCTCGGTCGTACCTGCCCCCTGTCTATCATCAAAGGGGGACGTTTTCGCCGATTCCTTGGAATTCCTTGGGTTACAACTGAGTTTTAATTGTTGTTTTCCGGGCCTCCTTTATCATCCTCGCCTAAAGGAAGGGTCTAGTTTACCCGAGCGGTACAGTACAGGATACAAAGCATTCTTTCATAGACTAGTTTTGTTTTGAAGCATAATGACCGTTCAAATGAAAAATACAGTACAACAATTCAAGTATGTGGATTATCTATGGGATGAAAAGAAAGCTGCAGCTGGGATGAAAAGAAAGCTGCAGCCCTAGGTGATGACCAAGTCGCGTTTATTGGCGGCAGAGTTAGGAAGTGATAAAATCGGTGTAAACACCGTCAATCCCGATGGGGTTATTGTGGGCAGTAAGATATGGGAAGGCGATTGGGCCGAAGGTCGGGCCAAAGCCTACGGAATTACCGAGGAAGAACTTCCCGCCCATTACGCGAAGCGCAATCTTTTAAATGAAATTATTTATCCGAAAGATATTGCCCATGGGGTATTTGCCTGTGTGCCCATCTTAAATAAGACTACAGGTAATATTATCAATGTAGATGGCGGTATGGCCAATGCATTTGTAAGATAATTTTTTTGAGTTAGTTTGTTTTTACTTCCGTGGGCCACCAAGTCTAAGGAAGTATTTTTCCAAAATTAAAAGCTTTATGAGAATAGATAAAAACCAGCTTGGCGAGGCCAATCAAAAACAAATTGACGGGCATAATGAACATTTCGATTTTTTAGCGAATAGCATTACTAAAAAAGGGAAAGATATCGATGCCATAATAAAAAAGCTAGAAGACTTTCAGATAGCTATACCAAGTTGGGCTTTGGGTGCAGGAGGAACGAGATTCGGACGTTTTGGATTTCAAGGGGAGCCTTCGACCCTAGAGCTAAAAATAGATGATGTTGGATTGATACATGCACTTACCCAAAGTGCGGGTGCCATATCTTTACATATACCTTGGGACGTGCCAACCGATTACAATGCCATTAAAGATTTGGCCAACTCCCATGACATCTTGTTTGATGCCGTAAACTCAAACACTTTTCAAGACCAAAAAAACAGTAAGGAAAGTTATAAATTCGGTTCTTTAAGCAGCACCAGCAAGGCCGCTCGCGAGCAGGCCGTAGCCCATAATATTGAAGTCATCAAAATCGGGGAAAAACTGGGATCTAAAAGCCTGACGGTTTGGTTGGCAGACGGCTCCAATTTTCCAGGACAAAGTAATTTTCAAACCGCATTACAAAATACCGAAGACAGTCTAAAGGAAATCTATAAAACCCTTCCCGAAGATTGGAAGTTGTTCATAGAGTACAAACCCTACGAACCTAACTTCTATAGTACGGTAATCCAAGATTGGGGAACCTCATTTATGCTAGCCAATGCCTGCGGGGAAAAAGCCTATACCCTAGTCGATTTAGGACACCACCTTCCCAACGCTAATATCGAACAGATCGTCTCGACCTTAATGCTTAAGGGTAAACTGGGCGGCTTTCATTTTAACGATAGTAAATACGGTGATGACGACCTTACGGTCGGCAGTGTCAAACCTTATGCCTTATTCTTAATTTTCAATGCCTTGGTGTACGGAATGGAAAACAATCCGCAAAACCCATATCCCGCTTGGATGATAGACGCCAGCCATAACATAAAAGATCCATTGGAAGATTTGATCCAATCTTTAGAGGCCATACAAGAGGCACACGCCAAAGCCCTACTGGTCGACCAAAAATTATTGACCGAAGCACAATTGAACCACGATGTAGTAAAGTGTCAAGAAATCATTCAAGATGCATACCGTACCGATGTCAGGCCACTTTTAGAAAAAGCCAGATTAAACCAAGGTGGAGCTCTAAGCCCGATAAAGGCTTATCGATCTTTAAAAGTGAGGGAAAACCTAATCAAGGAAAGAGGCGCCAACTCGGTAGCATCAGGATTATAAACAAGAAATTAAGGGCCGCATTTGATAGTGGTGCAAGCAACAAAAGCCCTTTCTTTTAATAGAAGTTTAAACACGTCCGGCTCGCCCCCATGGGTATTGAGCAAATTAGCGACGAAAACCTTGTCGCTTTAGGCCATGGCCAGTAGGGCCAATATTTTAGGGAAGCCGGTTTTTTTCAATGGTTGTCGGCACCCAAAATAAGGTAGAGACCCTAGCTAAACCATATTGAAACCGAGGTTCCCACAAGTGGTGTACCAGTTGTGCCGTAAACGTATAAAAGATTTACCTAAACACCCAAGAACCAACTAAAGTGTACTAAAAATGAGCCAGTATAACATAGACGAAGAAATCGAGGAGATAGCAGGCGGTGAATATGAACGAGAGCCTGTACCTACTTCAAAACTAAAAGGCTGGAAGAGTTTTTTGGGCATGTACGCCGGTGAACACGCGGCCGGCACCGAATTTATGATCGGCCCTTTGTTCTTGACGGCAGGGGTCAGCGCCTTTGACCTCATCATAGGCTTATTATTAGGAAACCTCTTGGCTGTATTGAGCTGGCGATTTTTGACGGCGAAAATAGCCGTCGAAAATCGATTGACACTTTACTATCAACTAGAAAAAATCTGTGGCAAAAAACTGGTCATCGGTTACAACCTGGCCAACGGAATACTGTTTTGCTTTCTTGCAGGTGCCATGATAACGGTTTCGGCCACGGCCGTGGGCATCCCCTTTGATATGGAAATGCCAAAACTGACCGATACCACGCCCAACGGGGCAACCTGGGTAATTATTGTAGTGCTCATTGGTGCGGTAATCTCATTAATTGCCTCCAAAGGATATGATACCGTATCCAAGGCCGCCAATTGGATGTCACCCATTATCGTACTTGCCTTTTTGGCCTGCGGCATCGTGGCCTTAAACCAATTGGGAGTTAAGGGCTTTTCCGATTTTTGGAATATCTGGGGAGAAGGTTCCGACCCCTTCCCCGGGCAGTTGAAATATACGTTTTGGCACGTAGTTATCTGGTCTTGGTTCGCCAATGCCGCTATGCACGTAGGCATGTCCGACCTATCGGTTTTCAGGTTTGCGAAAACCGCCAATGCCGGTTGGACGACCGCAGCCGGTATGTATGTGGGCCATTACATGGCCTGGATCGCCGCTGCCCTCCTCTATGCCGTCTATTTGAAGTCGCCCGAGGCGCAAGCCTTCCTCTCTAACGGAGAGGCACCACCGGTAGCCCCTGGCCCTTTGGCCAATAATGCTATTGGGATTTTTGGAATCATTGCGGTAGTCTTAGCGGGATGGACCACGGCAAACCCCACAATTTATAGGGCCGGATTGGCATTTCAGGCCATTATGCCCAAACTATCCACCTTTTGGGTAACCATTATAGCGGGTACCGTAGCCACCATAGCAGGACTGTTCCCCGCTTTTGCCATGAAGCTTCTCGGATTTGTAGCCTTGTACGGATTCATCTTGGCGCCTTTTGGGGCCGTAATCGTATTCGAACACTTTTTCCATAAAAAAGTGGGAATCGTAAAAAACTATGCCGAAGTTGCCCAAATCAAATTCAACAAGTCGGTGTTCTTGGCGTGGGCGATCAGCTTCGGGTTGTTCTATTTTATTTCAATTCAATTTGATGTATTCCTTTCGTTTGTAACCCTGCCCGCATGGTTGCTTTGTGGATTGCTATTTTTAATATTCAGCAAATCGTTTCAAAGACAGGTGAATTAGGCCATGCCCGATATATGGGGGAATATCACCCCATATATCGACTTCATTAAATTCTGAAACGATAGAACTTTCTATGTACTGGAAAGGAACGATTTAGTCAATGAAACCTTAGCCCCCATCAGTAAAAAAAACAAACCGCCTTGCCCCACAATACCAAACCATAGCAAATAAGGACAAGTAAAAACCCGATTTGGACAAGTTTAAGTCGACCAAATACCCCAACTTTGTCGTATGAATCTTAAACGAAAAAAACATGGGTAATCTAGAAGGCAAGGTGGCCTTAATAACGGGATCATCTAAAGGAATCGGTGCGGAAATCGCTA